>CALKAK010000103.1 GCA_937983015.1 uncultured Bacillaceae bacterium
CTGTAAGACAGATTCGCTAATGGTACCATCTGGTGAGGGAGCGACCACCATTTTTTCGCTACTGGGACGATTTTATGAGCCTGATTGCGGAAATATCCGTTTAGGTGAACGTGATATTCAACAGTTTTGTCTCAGAGCGTGGCGAGGGAATATCGGTTATGTTTCTCAAGAGATACCGGTAATTTCCGGGACGATTCGTGAAAATCTATGTTACGGTCTGAAAAAGCCGGTTCCTGAACAAATGCTCGTTGCAGCGGCCCGGCAAGCCAATGCCCTGGAGTTTATTGAAAAGTTGCCAGCGGGTTTTGATACAGAAGTGGGAGAACGTGGGGTTAAGCTTTCAGGTGGTCAGCGTCAGCGCATCGCTATCGCCCGGGCAATCTTGCGCGACCCGAAAATTTTATTACTTGATGAAGCGACTTCTAATCTGGATAGTGAATCTGAAATGCTCGTCCAGGAAGCGATTAAAAATGTCATGCGAAAGCGGACAACTTTGATTATCGCCCATCGTCTTGCAACTGTCGTGGATGCCGATGAGATTTTCGTAGTCGAACAGGGACAGATTACCGGTAAAGGTAGTCATGAAGAACTTTTGGCCACACACCCTTTATATCAAAAATTAGTCAAGCATCAGTTTCAGATACAGGAAATATAGTCAGCAATTACTAAATTTTCATTAAGAAAAACATCTATTTATCCGGCAAATAGCCCCTATCCAGATCTTTGATTGGTGGAGGGAATTCATAAATTATTACCGCTGGTTGTGTCCGTGTATTCATCAAGGCTATTGGAACGACAGATGAACGGTTCACTGGTTCACTAAAGAAATCCATATAGAGTTTTATTTCTTGTATAAAATAGTATTCAAAAAAGAACAGGCGCACATGGTATAATGAAAGAAAAAACATATTGGAGGGTCCATATGCCATTAGGTTTTATTAGCGATACGCACGGAGGCTATGAACAAACCGTCGCAGCCCTTGATTTATTAAAGGAATGTGAACTTATCTGTCATCTCGGTGATGTCCTTTATCACGGTCCACGTAACGCTCTTCCCGTAACATACGATCCCGGAAAATTGGCTGACCTGTTAAAAACGAGGGACGATATTCTCTACGTGCGCGGAAACTGTGATGCGGATGTGGATGAAATGGTTTTAGAAAAGGATTTGTCGCAAAAATCTCGTATCGTTACATATGATCAGATTCGATTTTATCTTGTTCATGGTTATGAAGAAACAGAAGAAGAGCGTATCCAGCGGGCGAAGGAATTGGATTGCCAGGTTGTCGTAACCGGTCATACTCATGTGAAAGTCCTAGAAGAAAAAGACGGGATCATTTTACTCAACCCCGGGAGCACCACCATCCCAAAGGATGGTTCTAACTCCCTGGCAATGTATAAGAATGGAGAAATTTCCCTCTGGGATCTGGATAAAAAAGAAATCATTAAATCATTAAAAATTAAATAGTAAATGATAACGATAATAACGCCCGGAGTTTCCGGGCGTTTCCTATTAAACGGACAATTCTACAGCCGTTAAATTAAAACAATTGCGAAAATGGTTGTTACCACCAGACCGCATATTACAGGAATCAAGTTTCTTCTGGCCAGTTCAAAAGGGTCGACATTACAAATTGCCGCCGCTGGAATTAAAGCCCAGGGAATCAATGTTCCCCCTCCGATCCAAATACCAGCGATCTGTCCAAGCGCTGTTAATACACTGATGCCATCGCCGATGGCTGCGGCAAATAATGCTGCAACCGATCCTGCAAGAGAGATGCCAGAAAAACCAGAACCATCAAGACCAGTAATGGCACCGACTACAGTCAAGGTAATCGCCCCAACACCAGCGGAAAGGGGAACGATGTTGGCAAGTGCTGCCCCTAAATCGTTAACGATACCATTGGAATCCTCTGGAAGTACCCCTTCCCCGATGATTGTAAAAAATCCTGAATCTCCCAGGTAAAAGAATGCGGCGATCGGTATCACCGGACCGAACACACGGAAGGCGAATTGAAAACCTTCGACAATGCGACTCGTCGTTTTTTTCAATCCTTCCATTTTAAAACCGAAAAGATTGATGAGCAAGAATATAATGACTGCCGTGCCACCGACAAGAGCGGTCGCTTGCCCGCCCTGGAGTTTAAAAGTGATCATGGTCACGATATTAAGGGCAAATAAGATAGGAATTAATATGGCAAAAAATTTTTTCTGTTTCTTTGTTAGTACGTTGACCTTTTCAATTTCTTCCACCGGACCCGCAAATCCTTTAACTTGGTTCAATTTTCCTTTTTTCATATCTCGTTTTAACAGGATAAAGGCGATCACTGTTGTAACGAGCCCCATGACTATAACTAACGGGATGCTGGCAGACACAACATCTCCCACTGGAATTCCCGCGGCATCAGCGGTCAATTTCGGTGCAGCTTGAATGACAAAATCCCCTGATAAGGCAATTCCATGACCGAAGAGATTCATACTGATCGCCACACCTATGGCTGGCAGCCCAGCGCGAATGGCTACAGGCAATAAAACCGCCCCAATGAGGGCCACACCTGGGGAAGGCCAAAAGAATAGGGAAATCCCTAACATCAAAAAGCCGATGACCCAGTAAGCGAGGGTAGGGTTCTTGAGCAAGCGGGTAAACGGAGCAACCATCTGATCGTTAACCCCGGTCTGCGATAAAGTTTTACTCATAGCCACGATAAGCGAGATGATCAAGATCGTCGGTAAGAGTTCAGAGATGGCATAGAGAAAGCTAGAAAAAATACTGATGATCGATTCCTGTAACGAACCATTTGCGACGAATGCGATCAAAAAAATGCCGACAATACAGATGATCGTTGTATCGAGTCGGGATATCATAAAACCTAGAATGAGAAAAATAAAAATGAGATAGATCCAGTGGATTAAAGTAATTTCCACGAAACTCACGTCGCGTCTCCTCTCATGAAGGTTAAAATTAGGCTTTGACCTAATATACGCCGGGTAAAGGAGTTTGGTGAAAACTTATTGTTCACCACACGGAAAAATGGATTGGCCGCGGGGAGTATACGATAACAATGTAAAACCGCCATTTCCATCGTTTCTTGAAAACAGCGAGCAGAGAATTTTTTGTTACAATGATTTATCTGTTTTAACGAGTATATTTTTATCCCACCAAGTCAAAATATTTATATAAATAGATTTCAAACAACACGTGAATATTTTTGTCATTTTCAATTATGAGGAAAAATTCTCATTCACCGATTGCCTTCCGTGAATACGGGAAAATCTATATTCCAAATGGTAGTTCACAAAATTGTAACAAAATATACATCCAATGTTCACAAAAACCATTATTTTCCATAAATACCACAATGTGATAAGTAAAACATTCACAATTTGTCCATTGATTTTGATAAGGGTTATAAGATTATAATGAATATAAAGTAATAGCGATTATGTCGTTGCTATTATTTTCCTGTTGATAATAAGCATTAATTACATATAGGAGGAAAGAATTATGTCATTAATTGGAAAGAAAGTAGAACCGTTTAAAGCGATGGCTTATCGCAATGGTGAGTTTATTGAAGTAACTGAAGAAGATTTCAAAGGTCACTGGAGTGTTGTTTGCTTCTATCCAGCCGACTTTTCTTTCGTATGCCCAACAGAACTGGAAGATTTGCAAAACCATTATGCCGAGTTAAAAGAATTAGGCGTTGAAGTGTTTTCCGTATCAACAGATACCCATTTCGTCCATAAAGCATGGCACGATACGTCAGAAGCCATCGGAAAAATCGAGTATACAATGATCGGTGACCCTTCGCAAAAATTGTGCCGTATGTTCGATGTGTTGCGGGAAGACGAAGGTCTTGCCGATCGGGGAACCTTTATAATCGATCCTGATGGTGTCATTCAAGCGGTAGAAATCAATGCTGATGGTATCGGTCGTGATGCCAGCACTTTAATTCCGAAAATTAAAGCGGCCCAATATGTTCGGGAACATCCTAATGAACTTTGCCCGGCTAAATGGGAAGAAGGAGCAGAAACATTAAAACCGAGTCTTGATCTTGTCGGGAAAATTTAAGGAGCTCGATAGAATGCTTGGAGAAAATATAAAGAAACAATTAGCCCAATACCTGGAACTTATGGAAGGCGACGTACTTCTCAAAGTTAGCGTTGGCGACGATAAGGTATCACAGGACATGCTGGCCCTCGTTGAGGAACTTGCCAGCATGTCTCCAAAAATTACTTTTGAAAAAACGAAGCTGGAGAGAACACCTAGCTTTAGCGTGAACCGACCCGGTGAAGACACCGGTATTGTTTTTGCCGGCTTACCCCTTGGACATGAATTTACTTCATTAGTTCTGGCCCTCTTACAAGTAAGTGGTCGTCCGCCAAAGGTTGATGAACGAGTAATCGAACAGATCAAAAATTTAAAAGGCGAATACCACTTTGAAACATATGTGAGTCTGACCTGCAACAACTGCCCTGATGTCGTTCAGGCTCTCAATATCATGAGCCTCTTGAATCCCGGCATCACCCACACAATGATTGAAGGGAATGCCTATAAAGAAGAGGTTGAGAAGAAAAACATTATGGCCGTACCAACGGTTTACTTAAATGGTGAATTTTTCGAAAGCGGCCGGATGACCATACAAGAAATCCTTGAAAAACTCGGTAGTTCGCAAGATCCTTCGGTGTTTAACGAAAAAGATCCTTTTGATGTTCTCATCATCGGTGGTGGTCCTGCTGGAGCTACTGCCGCCATTTATGCAGCTCGTAAAGGAATTCGCACCGGTATCGTAACGGATCGTTTTGGTGGTCAGGTTCTGGATACCGCTGGAATTGAAAACTTTACAAGTATCAATCATACGGAAGGAACGGAACTGGCCGCCAGAATGGAAGAACATGTCCGGGAGTACGATGTCGATATTATGGTATCCCAGCGAGCGAAACGAATCGCAAAGAAAGATCTGATCGAAGTAGAGCTCGAAAATGGTGGCATTTTGAAAGCCAAAACCATCATCATCGCGACCGGAGCGCGCTGGCGCGAAATTGGTGTTCCCGGTGAAAAAGAGTTCCGTAAGAAAGGCGTTACCAACTGCCCTCACTGCGATGGACCTCTTTTTGCAGGGAAAAATGTTGCGGTGATCGGCGGTGGGAATTCCGGAATTGAGGCGGCGATCGATCTGGCCGGAATTTGTAAACATGTAACGGTCCTTGAATTTTTACCTGAATTAAAAGCGGACTCCGTTTTACAGGATCGTCTTCGGAGTTTACCGAATGTAACGGTCATAACCAATGCCGAAACCAAAGAGATTACCGGTACTGACCGTGTCAATGGTCTCACCTATATCGATCGTAAAACGGGAGGCGAACATCACATCGACGTAGATGGGGTGTTTGTCCAAATCGGTCTTGTTCCGAACACAAGCTGGTTAGAAGGGACGGTCGAGATGGAACGTGGTGAGATCATCGTTGATGAGCGCGGCGCCACAAGTATGTCCGGTGTCTTTGCCGCTGGAGATTGCACGAATACTCCCTACAAACAAATCATCATTTCCATGGGCTCTGGTGCCACGGCCGCATTAAGTGCATTTGACTATTTGATCCGAAATTAATAAGAAAAAAGCCGTTTGCCCTTTTTAAGGCAAGCGGCTTTTTTCATCGCTCTAATTATTCACAAAAAAGTAAGGAAAATCGCTTGAATGTAAATCATTCTTTTTATTATGAATAATCTATTGATTTTACTATAGAATACCATGAAAATAGTACTAGTTCATAACTCCTGAGAAAGGTGAAATTACATGAAACTAGTACTATTTTTGGTTGCGATCCTTTTACTTTTTTCGGGTTGCGGCAAAGCACAAGCGGACAAAATACCCGGGCAAAGGCTAGAGCAAATTGGCGTTGACCATGTCATCAGAATGACCGCGGTAAAGGATAAGAAAATTTTAGAATATGAGCTGGAGAACAACAAATCTGAAAAGGGAAAATCTTATCGAAACAAGGCTGAACAAGAAGTGAAAAAAGGAACGAATGAAGGCATTCAAGAAAAGAAAACAAATGAACAGGAAGCAAAAGAGGTGGCTAAACATCGGGAAAACAAAAAGAATCAAGAACAATTGAAACAGCCCACTCGCAAAAATAATAAGGAAGTTCCTATGGAAGATGCACAAACTGAAAATAATAGTACTGAAAATAATACTCATGATGAAAATCATTCGAAGCCTGAATATCAAAACAATAAATTATCCGGTCCATACATCGCCAAATGGTTACCTCCAAGCCTTACCGAACCCCGTCAAGGAGAAATTACTCATATCGTGATTCATTTTTCCTCTAATGCCTTACATAAACCAGAAGACCCGTTTAATGTCGATGATCTCTATCGAATTTTTTTGGAAGCTGGTGTTTCTACCCATTACCTCATCGACAGGGAAGGTAAGATCTATCAATTGGTTGAGGAAGAACTTGCCGCCTGGCATGCGGGAAAAGGAAGTTTACCGGGCTTTCCTGAATATACCAATCGATTGAATCATCATTCCATCGGCATTGAACTACTGGCCATCGGCACAGAAGAAGAGATGAAGAAAATTAATCCGCAAATCGATTATCAAAGCATCGATCCCGCTCATATCGGGTTTACCGATAGCCAGTACCGCTCCTTATCTACTCTGATTCAGGAAATCATCTCCCGCCATCCGAATATTACTTTCGATCGGAAACATATTATCGGGCACGATGAATACACGGATCGAAAATCAGACCCGGGCACGTTATTCGATTGGTCGAAAATCGGCCTTTAGATATCACATTAACCGATAATTTTTTCAATTAACTCGGGAAGCGATGTTTTTTCCAACTGATTAAGAAAGTGAACGTACCGTTCCTTAAATCTTTGATTTTTGAACCGAAAATAATCCGACAATTCTTTTTCTATATTGTTCGCTCGTTCCCAGTTAGAGAGTTGATAGATGAGATCTTTCTTCAAAAAATATTGTAGATTATACTCTTCTTGACCGGGGAGGGCCTGGTAGATGATGACCGGGATGTTTTTGTATAAACATTCAGCTAAAGTAACTCCGCCGGGTTTTGTCAAAATGAAAGTAGCTTCATCATAAAGCCGGTTTAATATGTCTTTGGAAGAAATATAGGGTAATGGTTCGATCAATGGGTTGTTCAATGAGCGTACATATTGATAAAGCGATTTATTTTTACCGCACAGGGCCTTGTAGTGAAATTGCCCTTCTGGTTTTAGGCGTTTTAACAAGTTTTTTAGTGCACCGCAGCCTGTACTTCCTGATGAGATCAATACAACCGGCTTAGCAGTCTTATTTTTAGAGCGGGACTGTTGCAAATGGGGATGGACCGGAATTCCTGTAACAAAGATGCGTTTATTATCGACCCCGAGACGTAAAAGCTGTTCTTTCATTTCTGGAGTTGGGACGAAATGATAATCGATGCGATGAATCCCCCAGTGATTGTTGATAAAAAAATCCGTATACACGTTGATCGTTTTCCCGCTCCAGCGGTTTGTTTCTTTTAATCGATTGATAAGATATGAGGGGAAAGAATGAGTACAGATGACGAGATCCGGGTTTTTTTCCCGGAGTAACTGGTTCATTTTATTTAAAAATAGCCACTCATAGACATAAAATTTCTTACGTCCTATTCGTTCTGCGGAAACGATTTTGTAAAGATAGCTGTAAAAACCGGGCATAAGGTTTATGGTTTTGATGTATAAGCCGGTAACGAGTTTCTCTAAGTGAACATGATAATAAGAGAGAAGCTCGACTTTTTCACAGGTGAATTTAGGGTCTTGCTCGAGATGGGCGATGATGCTATCGGCCACATGTTGATGGCCAGACGGAATTTGTAAGAGCGGGAGTACTAATACACGAATCATTTTCATCCTCCTCGATTATAATTTGTGGCAAGATGTTAGTCTTATACCCGCTCTTTTCAAGCCCAGAAATTACCGCTCTCTTTTTCGTGTACTGTCTCTTATAATGGGGACAGGAGGTTTTGCCATGTTAACGACATTCATAATAGTTTGCTTGATCGGTATCATCATTTCTTTATCATGGATGGGTTATAAGAATACAAAAGACGTTGTGATTAACCAATTGACGATTCCTGAACCAGGCGGGAAAAAGGGAGGTGTCAGTTTACGCGTTCTTCATTTATCGGATTTGCATTTAGAGCATCTTTCGCTTTCTCCAGAGGAATTGTATCGATATGTGAAGCGATTACCGGTTGATTTAATCGCCATTACGGGGGATTTTCTCGACCGGAAAAGAACCTTAAAAAAATTAAAGCCTTACTTGCAAGTTTTAGGGAATCTTCAGCCTACTTATGGGGCGTACGCCGTTTTCGGTAACCATGATTATATTTTAAAAAGCAGTGATTTTACAAAACTAAAAGAGCTATTGGAAGAATGTGGCTTTCAAACCTTGCGCAATGAACATCTAACCATTGATGTTCATGGTAAGAAAGTGAATATTATTGGAATCGATGACTACCGAACCGGGCATAGTGAATTAGATAAAGCGTATCGGAATGTTCCCGTTGGTTACAATTTAGTGTTAACGCACGACCCGAATATTATTCTCGAGATGGATGATTACCCTTGTGATTTTCTTCTCGCCGGTCATTTCCATGGCGGACAGATATGCTGGCCGGAACCTTACCAGCTTATCAAGATGCCTACCATGGGACGTTTACCAAAGTTAAACATGATTAAAGGATTGCATCGCTTTGCGGGTAAAACATTTTATATAAGCGAAGGGTTGGGACAAACCGGGTTGAATATACGCTTCGGTAGCCGTCCGGAGATCACTTTCCATCAAATATTTTTAGCGTAAAGAAAGAGAATGTATCGAAGCGTTAAAAAAAGGATGAAAGCATAACGAGCTTCCATCCTTTTAATTTTATCAACATTAATAGGGATCCCATTGTAATTGTCTGGCTTTTTCCCAACGTCTTTCTACCTCGGACCAGTTTACAACATTCCACCAATTTTCCACGTAACGATTCCGTTCATTTCGATATTTTAAGTAGTATGCATGTTCCCAGACATCGAGCACTAATAAAGGAATGACATCCCATTGTGTCAAGTTTTGATGTTTTTCTGCCGTTAATATTTCGAGCCTTTGGGTACGGGGCGACCAGACTAATAAAGCCCAACCGCCACCTTCGACATTATTGGCCGCCTCGGAAAATGTTCTTTTAAATGCTGAAAAACTACCGAAAGCTTCATTAATCGCCTGCGCTAAATTACCCTTTGGCCCTCCCCCACCATGAGGGCTCATAACCGACCAAAAAATTGTATGCAGGTAATGCCCGGCACCATGAAAGGCCAGTTCCCGCTCCCAATGTTTAATCAAAGAAAAATCACCAGTGCGCCGGGCTTTTTCCAACTCGAGTTCCGCGAGGTTAAGACCATTCACGTAACTTTGATGGTGTTTATCATGGTGCAAACGCATCGTTTCTTCATCGATATAGGGCTCTAGCGCATCATATGGATAGGGAAGGGGAGGCAATTGGTGTCCGCCTATCGGTACGGGGGTAAAAGATCGCTCCCGAAACAAGTTCATCTGTTGCAACTTTCGGGTGATTTTTTGATGAAACTGCTTGGCCCGTTCGACGATCGTTTCGATCTCCGTCGTTTCTTTTTCCAGTTCTTCCCGTAATTGCGATAACTCTTTTTTCCATGATATCAATGTACTTTCGGAGATTTTAGTTTTTAAGTGTTCATGATGATCCTCGAGCTTTTTCGAAAAATCATCGCACCATTTTTTTAGTTTTTCTATATACGATGACACCCGCATAACCTCCTCAAATATGTTCGCTTTAATATATGCGAAGGGGCTATTCGGTGATATCGCACTATCTTATACTTTCGGGTAATCGTTTTCTGAAATAAGGTCCCCTTCCTCATCATGAGGATATTGTCATTGCGGATCCCTATCATCCGTGGTAATATTACACTGTGAATTTTGTCACGAAGAGTGTTCTTCTTGCATTTTTACGCCGATACGGTACAATATGGGTGCCTCCCCGTTCATGGTTGGAATGAAACGGTTTGTCACTTTTATGGATCCTTCATGGAAAATAAAGAAGAGAACCCGTAAAAAAGAACGGAATCATCAGTAATCATGAACTTTTAAAGGAACTAAATTTACCATAATTTTATTATGTTTACTAAAATAAGAATAGGAGCGATGCCCGTGGATATGGATGAAAAACTGCAGGTGAAAAAGAAGGTAATAAAAGGGGCCGGATCAACGAAGCAGGATGCGGTCACTGCAAGTGGCAGGACAAAAAAACTTGCCGTCACGGGCCTGTTTATCGCCATGAACCTAGTCCTTAATCAGGTGACGATTCCGATCGGAACGACGATGGAAATCGGTTTTGCATTTATCCCAATCGCTTTGATCGGCTATTTATACGGTCCGCTAACGGCCGGTTTATCCGGGGTGGTGGCTGATATCCTTGGGTTCATGTTACGTCCGGCTGGATTTTTCTTCCCCGGTTTCACTTTGAATGAGTTTATTGTCGGTGTCCTTTGCGGTCTATTTCTACATAAAAAAACGATCACACTATGGCGTGTTGCGTTATTACGTTTAACAAACACGATTATCATTTCATTAATTTTAACCCCCACCTGGTTGTACATCATGTACGAAACACCATTTGTCACGATTCCGCGGATCATTAAAGCGGTAGTAAAATATCCGATCGATGTGACGCTTTTATACTTGGTTCTCGTTGCTTTTGCGAAATATGTGGAAAAAGAACGGAAAGTACACTGACCCGATTTTCCACCTTAAGCACCAGACATTTATCCGACAAAATGATCATCCATCTGCAGGAACGTGGAGCGATCCCGATTTCCTGCATTTTTTTTGCACAGGAATCATTTTGGAATAAACATTCCAAGTGACAAAAGGGGCTCGTTCCAATTGAACGGGTAGCTCAATCAACAACAGGTTAATATTTATTTTCCTAAGCCTGACGGGAATGTTTATACTGAAGAATTGCGTGAAATATGATGCGCATGTAATTGATAGTCCGGTAACTCGTCTTTGAGAAATCTACATACGTGAAAAAGAATCACTACATTCATCGATGGCGATAATTTCCTTTTATGCATTGTAAAAGGATATGCAAAGAAATGGATATAGAAATAGTTTTCTTTACGCTATGAACCTTGTAAAATATAAGTATATGTATATGAAGGAATATTCGAGCAGATTGTGAAGAATTTATTAAAATCGATTTTGATGACGACCATTTTGTGTTACTTGGTCTTATGGGAGAAGAAGGGGGTCAGGCGGTTGGCAAGAAAAAAACGGAATATAAAGAATCATATTCCCTCCCGTATGAATATAATTTTCTTCTTGATCTTCCTGCTGTTTTCCCTGCTCATTTTACGTCTAGGGGATATGCAGATTGTAAAAGGTGAAGAGTATCGGGAAATGGTCCGGCGCACGGAAAAAACGTACATTCAATATCCTGTGCCCCGTGGAGAAATTTACGATGCCAATTATGAGAAAGTCGTCTACAATATCCCAGAAAAAGCAATCATCTACACTCCACCATTAAACCCGCAGCCGAAGGATTATTATCAACTGGCCGAACGCCTCAACCGATTTTTGACGATGAACGAGGAAGATATAGCCGAAGTGAAGGAAAAAGATTTAGAAGAAGTTTGGCTCCAGGCCAATGCTGAAAATGAAGAACTTTTAACAGAAGAAGAATATGAGAAGTTTTCGAAAAAGAAGCTTTCCGCAAAAGAAGTATTGGAAATTAAAAAAGAGCGGTTGACGGAAGATCATTTACATGAAGTGGACAAAAATCTTGCAGCGATCTATAAAAAATTGAAAGAAGGGATCGCGTTAACGCCTTCCATCATCAAAAATGAAAACGTGACCGATGAGGAATATGCGCAGATAAGCGAGCACCTAGACTTTTTGCCCGGTGTCGATGTGGCGACGGATTGGAAACGGGGGAGGAATTTCGGAAATACGTTCTGGAATATTTTAGGGAAGTCAACGACATCTGAAGAAGGAATCCCCAAGGAAAAGGTGGATTATTATCGGGCTCGGGGATATTCACTCAATGATCGCGTTGGTAAAAGTTATCTAGAAGAACTGTATGATGAGGTTCTGCAAGGACGGAAAGAAGTTGTCCTGGCGGAAACGAACCGTAAGGGTGAAGTCGTTAACACGGAGCTTGTTGTTCCGGGTGAGACGGGGAAAGATATCGTTCTTACGATCGATATGGATTTTCAAGCCAAAGTCGAACAGATTTTAGAGGAAGAAATATTGCGCGCTAGACAACAACGGGGTGCAGATAGTTTACGATCCGCTTTTGTCGTGGCTATGGAACCGAAGACCGGGTATATCCTTGCGATGGCAGGTCGTTACTATAACGTTGAAACTGGTGAATTTGAAGATTTTACTCCAGGTACCTTCACCACTGCCTATGAAGCAGGATCGGCCGTAAAAGGAGCGACGGTCCTTGCCGGGTTTCAAACAGGGGTTCGAAAGATCGGTGAGGTCGTGCGGGATGAACCCATGTATTTACCGGGAATGAACCATCCGATCTCCTCCTGGAAAGTACTGGGAGATGTGAACGATTTAAGAGCCCTCGAACAATCTTCCAACGTGTACATGTGGAAAACCGTGATCGAGATCATGGGCGGACGCTACGTACCTTATCGCTCTCTAGGATATGATCCGGAAAAAATCAATCTGGTCCGTTATTACTTTGCTCAATTTGGGCTCGGCGTTCCCACGGGTATTGGCTTTTCGAACGAAACAGCCGGTGTGAAAGGAACGGATCATCGAAGCTATTACCAAATCGGGATCGGGCAACTCGATACTTACACACCGATGCAGCTGGCGCAATACGTTTCCACTATTGCCAATGGCGGATATCGGATGAAACCACAATTGGTTAAGGAAATTCGTGAGCACAATCCGAATGGCGATGGTCCTGGACGCCTTATACAAACGATGGATCCGGTCGTGCTGAACCGGGTTGATATGACCGATGAAATGATCGAACGAGTTCAATACGGATTTTGGCTTGTCACCCATTCGGGAACGGGGCGGACCATGGCGAATGAACCGTATGAGCCCGCTGGTAAAACGGGTACGGCGCAGACAGGTGACAGAAAACACTATAATCTATCCTTTGTCGGTTATGCACCTTATGAAGATCCGCAAATCGCTATTAGTGTTATCGTCCCGAATGCCGTTAAAACGGGATATAGTTCATCGATAAATATGGACATAAGCAAACGCGTTTTCCGTTCCTTTTTCGGTATCGAGGAATGATCGTTCTCCCGTTTAAATAACGGGGGATTTTTTTATTGCTATCTTATTTGGATATAAGATCGGAAGAGCGTCGTGTAGGGAAAGAGTGTAGATCTCGGTGGTCGCCGT
>CALKAK010000104.1 GCA_937983015.1 uncultured Bacillaceae bacterium
GATAAATTATATATGGAAATGTTCGGATGTGGGAATTTCTGAATGTAAATTTTATGTAAATTTTCTTATAGCGATTTTAAAAGATTGAAAATTTGCTTAATTGAACTGTTCATGCCCCTTTTGATACGAATAATTTTCCCGATTCTCGTTCATCTATTCACTTTTAGTCATGAACTCAGTAAATACACAAGCTCCTTGACCATGTTTCCCCCGTTCTTTTCGCCCGTGATCGATCTTACTATTAAAAAATCATCTAGTTTCACCAACATATAACCATACTATATTTTCGGCTATGTTTAAAATCGAAATGCTTATCGATCACCGAAAAATTCTAAAAAAAATCGCCTATTACTGGGCATGTGCCATATATCATCCGTCAAAACTAGCGTATATGCTAAATTCTACTAAACACCTTGTTGAACCGCTCCACTTGAAATGACTTATTCAGACAATCGATAGATCATTAACCTTTCATTTTCATTATTTTGAAATAATGGATCTACGGGAATGTCATCTTCCAACCGAAACGGTGTCCCCCGTTCTAAAAGATCAATATAATCCTGTGATGGATAATATAAAACAAGGGTGATTTCCCGTCTTTTTTGCAAATAAGACTGCAAAATATTGTTAACTACTTGCCGGAATATTTGGGCAGAAAAAGGATGAAAAAAATAAAAGATCGTCTCCCGAGAATCGATCGGATACTCTTCTGCAAAGCCATGATAACGAATGATCTCGTGATTATCTCCCTGATGCTTGCGAAAATATCGTTGGCAATTTGCCGTCAAATGACGAAAAAGGACCGCATCCATTTCAACTCCGACCGTGGCGATTTTTAAACGATAATGTATGTAAAAGAGCGTTCGTCCTTTTCCACAACCAAAGTCAACAAAACGATCATTTTTTTTAATCGGCAAATGTTTTATCAACTGCTCTAAAACGATATACGGTGTTGCCTCATAACGAAAATAATGAGCTGTTGGGGCAAACTTGCTAAACCCCTCTGTTTTTATATTTAAAACCGCATCCCAGTGTTTTTCGTTCATTCAAATCACCTGTTTCTAACTAAAATTTGTGATCATTTAGGGCTCCTGAATGAAGTACCATGCCCCACCAACTACCCCGTATCATTTAATGGTGTATTTCTTCGTTATTGTATCATGAAATCGGGAACGATGAAGAAAACTTCAGAGATTACTAGTCGTAAATTGCCAATCGGCTTATCATAGATATGAGGATAAGTTTTTTACATGAGGAGGTTATCCAGGTGATGGAAAAAAGAGAACTAGGGAAAACCGGATTATTAGTCAATCCGATCGGCCTTGGGGCCAATGCGGTGGGGGGCCATAATCTATTTTCCAATTTAAGCGATCGAACAGGAAAGGAAATTGTGAAAACGGCTATCGAGCACGGGATCAACTTGATCGATACCGCATATAGTTACGGGAAAGGTCGCTCGGAAGAACTGATCGGTGAAGTCCTTAAAGAAACACGTTCCCGTCACGAGGTCATTCTCGCCACGAAAGGTGCTCATCGCTATCGAGGCGATGAACGCATCATCGATAATTCACCTGAATTTTTAAAAGAACAGGTCAAAAATAGTCTGCGCCGCTTGCAAACGGACTATATTGACATCTACTATATCCATCGCCCCGATGAAAATACCCCGAAGTATGAAGCCGTCGGTGCTTTGAAAGAATTAAAAGATGAAGGATACATTCGGGCAATCGGTATTTCCAATTTCAGTTTAGAAGAGATCAAAGAAGCAAATCAAGATGGCTATGTTGATGTCGTTCAAGATGAATATCACTTGTTAAACCGTAGCGCCGAAAAAGAATTACTTCCTTTTTTACGGGAACAAGATATCGCTTTTATTCCCTATTATCCACTGGCAGCCGGAATCTTGGCGGGAAAATATACACCTGATATGAAGTTCGATGATTTACGGGCCCGGCTCCCTTACTTCCAGGGCGAAGCTTTTACCCGTAATCTGCAGAAAGTGGAAAAATTAAAAGAGATCGCCTCCAATCATCATATCGAAGTCGCGCAAGTTGTCCTCGCCTGGTATTTAACGAGAGACGATATCGCCGCGATCATCCCTGGTGCGAAGCGCCCGGAACAGATCGCAGGTAATATACGGGCTTTAGACATTCGTTTAAGTGAGGAAGAAATCCACCTCATTGACGAATACTTTCCGGTAGAGTAACTTTGATCGCCTGAGTAATCCCTCGGGCTTTTTTTGTCCCGTTTTTTGATTTGGTCCCTTTTTCCTTCAACCATTCTTTTCTAAAAATAGTCGACAAAATATTCATGATGCGCATTAATTGAAACTTGCAAAAAAATTTCCTAAAACCCTTGACCTTTCCGTTACGTCAAGGTGTATTGTAGAATGCGTGAGGAGGTGACCCTGTGGAATATACGATAAAAGGTCTAGCGGATTTAGCCGGTGTGAGTACGCGAACCCTGCGCTATTATGACGAAATCGGTCTACTTAAACCGAAACGTATCAACGAGGCGGGATACCGGATTTACGGACCGGATGAAGTCGATACACTCCAGCAAATCCTTTTCTACCGGGAGCTTGGGGTAAGTTTAGATGAAATAAAAAGGATCATTACCGATCCTGACTTCAATCCAGAACAGGCATTGCTGGACCACAGGGAAAAGCTACGAGCTAGAAAAGCACAAATTGAATTGCTGCTGGAAAATATCGAGAAAACACTGAATCAATTAAAAGGAGGAAAACCGATGACTGATCAAGAAAAATTTGCCGGTTTCAAAAAGAAACTGGTCGAAGATAATGAAAAAGCTTATGGAGCGGAAGCTCGGAAACGCTGGGGGGACGATGCGGTGGATGAATCCAATAAAAAATTACTGAACATGACCGAGGAGCAGTATCAAGAATTGGAAAAGTTGACCGCCGAACTGAATGAAACATTAAAAAAAGCGATGGAAACGGGTGATCCAGCAAGTCCCCTCGGGCAAAAAACAGCGGCACTTCATAAAGAATGGCTTACGTTCTTCTGGAAAGAATACAGCAAAGAAGCCCACGCCGGACTGGCGAAGATGTACGTGGCAGATGAACGCTTCAAAGCTTACTATGATAAAATCCAGGATGGGGCGGCAGAATTTTTACGGGATGCCATCCATATTTACACAGATAAGACAAATGAATGATGAACTTAAATAGCGGACTGGTAAAGTCCGTTTTTTCTTGTACTATTTCAAAAACACCTGTAAAAATCGGGTATGATAAAAGTATACACGGTTTTTAGAAATTGCCAAAAGTTTTCTTAAGAAAGTGAGAAGATCAGTGATGAAATACGAATGGCGTAAAAAAAGACAAAGAAGTGTACTTACCACCAACCAAACCGACTATTTTTACAGACACGGAAAAATTGTACATAACCGTCGATGGCAAAGGAAATCCGAACGGACCTGAATTCGAAAAGGATGTACAAATTCTTTACGCTCTCTCTTACACGATCCGGATGATGCCGAAAAGAGGAATCAAACCCGAAGGATATTATGAGTACACGGTTTTTCCCCTGGAAGGGATTTGGGATTTAGATGAGAAAGGCCGGAAACTCGATTATTTAGATAAGGATCACCTCGTCTATAAAATCATGATCCGTCTGCTCGATTTCGTGACCGAAGAAGTATTCACAAAAGCTGTAGAATTGGCGAAAGAAAAAAAGAAGAATTTGGCGATCGATAAAGCAAAATTAGAAACCATCGCCGATGGATTGACGGTACAGATGATGCATATCGGCAGTTACGACGATGAACCGTAGTCATTCGCTATCATGGAAAAGTTTTGTGAGGAAAACGGTTTGCGCCGAATCGATAAACGGCATTGGGAAATTTACATATCGGACCCCCGCCGGGTAAGCCCGAAAAAATTAAAAACCGTCCTTCGTTTTAAAGTGGAAAAAATCGACGAATAAGAAGGACGCAAAGGTTCAGAACCTTTGCGTCCTTTTGATTTAATAACCTAATATATATTGAAAGAAGGTGAAATATTATCGGTCGATTAACCCTACTTCCAGCAAGAAGTCACGAGCCACTTTTTCCGGAGCTTGATTCAAACCATCCGCTCGATAATTGAGTTCACGCATGACCTCATCACTTAAAACGGAGGCGAGCTCTTCCATTAACGCACCGATTTCTGGATGTTCCTCAATCACCTCACCGCGGATGATCGGAACAGCATAATAGGGTGGGAAGAAGAACTGATCGTCTTTGAGGACGACTAAATCAAATTCCGCGAGCAAACCATCCGTAGCAAAAGCATTAATCACCTGGACCTCATCATTTTTCAAAGCCGTGTAACGTAAACCACCATCCACCGCTTCCGTTCCGGCAAACTCCATTTGATATTTTTTCATCAAGCCAGGAAGACCATCTTCCCGGTTCATAAATTCGATCGTCGCACCCAGACGGAGCTCATGGCTCACTTCCGCCAGGTCAGAAAAAGTCTCTAGTCCATATTGCTCGGCAGTATCCGGTCGGACGGCTAATGTATACGTGTTATTAAAGCCCAAGTTCGCCAATGTTTTAATATTAAATTTTTCCAGTAACTGATCGTGAACGACTTGATACACCTCATCAGGATCCGTAATCACTTCATGATTGAGGACATCTATTAATAATGTTCCCGTATAATCCACATACATATCGATTTCACCTGCTTTCAGTGCTTCAAAAGCCACTTGCGTACCACCGAGATTCAAGTCGCGGCGAACTTTTAAATCTGTATTTGCCTCGATCAATTCGGCCACCATGTTTCCGATTATCAACTGTTCCGTGAAATTCTTTGAACCGATCGAAATTGTATCTTCCTTACCGCCGACCGATTGATAGATTCCATAACCGACGATTAATAGGGCAAAAACACCTGCGATTGTTAACCAAATTTTTCTTTGTCTATTCCTTTTCCGACTCCCCGCTAGACTCATATCAAGATTTTTCTTATTTGTATACGAAAGCTTTTTCTCAACAATACCAACCAAATAATCAATTAAAAGAGCGAGAATACAGGCAGGAATCGCGCCGGCTAAAATCATATTATTATCGACGGTCGCAACACCAGAATAAACGAGAAAACCGAGCCCACCTGCGCCGATAAAAGCAGCGATCGTCATCAAACCGACGGCCGTTACCGCGGCGATCCTCACCCCTGCCATGATCACAGGCATGGCTAGGGGCAGTTGGATTTTTCGCATGATCTGTCCATTCGTCAGTCCGATTCCCCGGGCCGCTTCCATAATATCGCGGTCGATATTGGTTAAACCGGTAAATGTATTTTTAACGATCGGTAATAACGAGTAAAGAACGACCATGACAATCGCCGGTCTACTTCCGATGCCGAGAAAGGGAATTAAAAATCCAAGCATCGCTAAACTTGGTATTGCCTGAACGATGTTAGCGAAACCGATGATCGGTTTGGCCAGCCGTTTCGTCCGGGAAATGAGGATCCCAAGGGGGATTCCGATCACAGCGGCAAACGCCACGGCCAAAAACGTTAAATATATATGTTGCCATAGTAATGATACGATCCGATACGAATTCACGGATATATAATTAAAAAATTCACTCATTAAAATTCCACCTCCATATCAATCAATTGATTGCTTAAGGCAGAAAGAATACTGCTGCGGGTGATGAGCCCCGATAGTTTCCCGGAGGTGTCGATAACAGGTATATAACCAACTTTATAACGATTCATCTTTTCCAGGACATCCACTAAACTATCATCTTCCTTAACCGTAAGCACATCACGTTCCATTAAATCTTCGATCAAGCGATTCCGGTCCTCTAGCTGGATTCGTTTCAAAGTCACAAGACCGATTAATTCATTTTCTTTATTCGTGATCATTAGACTATCCACTTTTTTCTCCGCCATGATTTCAATCGCCTGTAATACATTCCGTTTCGGTGATACGTTTACCGGATTTTCAATCATGATATCTACGGCCTTCAACACTTCTGGATTATTCCATACACGACGTTTTCCTATGAAATTAGCCACGAAGTCATTGGCCGGGTTCTTCAAAATATTTTCGGGAGTATCGTATTGCAATATTTTTCCTTCATTAATAATGCAAATTTTATCGGCGATTTTATATGCCTCATCCATATCATGGGTGACGAAGATGATCGTTTTCCGCAGTTCTTGCTGCATATTGAATAATTCTTCTTGTAAAGAACTTCTTGTGATCGGGTCAAGGGCACTAAACGGCTCGTCCATCAAAATAATGTCCGAATCTGTTGAAAAAGCTCTTGCAACACCAACCCGTTGCTGTTGCCCGCCGCTCAATTCACCGGGAAAACGGTACATATATTCTTCTGGATCAAGGCCGACTAAGTTTAGTAGGCGAACGGTTTTTTCTTCAATCGCTTCCGGATCTTCCCCTTTTACCCTTGGGATGATTTCCAAATTTTCTTTGATCGTCATATGCGGGAACAGCCCTACATTTTGGATGACATAGCCGATATTCCTTCTGAGTTCAATCGGATCCTCACGGGTTATATCTTTTCCATTCACATAAATCTTTCCGCTCGTAGGTTCGATCAAACGATTAACCATCTTTAATAATGTCGTCTTTCCGCAACCACTGGGACCGATAAAAACGACCAATTCACCGGATTCTATCGTAAGATTGAAATCTTCGATGACCGTCTTATCACCGTATTTTTTCACAACGTGTTCAAAAGTGATCATGTCACTCCCCCTTTCTGATTAAGTGACAATCATATACTATCATATGAGTTGTTACTTATTCAATATATTTACATGAAAACTTACATCGGATGCTGATCGTTTTCCTGAAATTTATGCAAAATGTGTTAATATAAGATTAAGTAACATCATGAACATATGAGGGATGAAGCGATGACGATCGAAAAACAAATGCCGATCTATCAAATCATTGCACTGGATATCGCCAATCGCATCTATAATGGCGAATTTAAAGAAGGACAAAAAATTTACGGTCGTTCTGTTTTGGCCAGTGAATATAACGTCTCGCCGGAGACGATCCGTAAAGCGATCAAGATTCTCGAAGATGTGGAGATCGTAAAATCAGAAAAGGGGAGCGGGGTGACAATAATTTCACGGGAAAACGCCTTAAAGTTTATTCACCGTTTTTCCGATATCAAAAGCTTGAAAGAACTCGAACAAGAAGCTCGAGCTTTGGTCAAAGAACGCGCTCGTCTCGATGAACAGCTAACCAATGTCATCACGAAGATGCTCCATTACACCCGTGCTTTGCGGAATACCAATCCGCTCTCACCCGTTGAAATTGAGATCACTGAAAAATGCCGATTCATCGGCAGGACCGCTGGAGATGTGAAGTTTTGGGAACATACCGGCGGGACGATTATCGCGATTAAAAGAAAAGGGAAACTGATTCTTTCACCTGGTCCCCATGCAACTTTCAAAGTAGGAGATATTTTGTTAGTAATCGGTGATGAGAAGATCATTGAGAGGGTTAAAACTTTTTTAGAGCTGTCATAGTAATTGAAGAACTTCCGCGGGGTAGAATGCTAGATTTATTTTTTAAAAACAGGAAACGGGATCTCTAGTTATTCATAAAAGAAAGCTTTGCCGTAAATAGCAAAGCTTTCTCATCTTCGTTTACCTATTTTCAAACATTTATTTTGCCTAGTCAAGCATTTTCCCGAGTTCTTTCATCGTAACTTCCCACTCGTTCACTAATTGCCGGAACACTTCCGCAGCCGACTTTTCTTCCCTTAACATCCCCACATTCTGCCCTACAAAGTAATTGATTAACTGAACGGCGCCCGGGTTTCCTTGTGCCGCTCCAATCTCGATTTTCTCCTTGGCTTTTTTAACGAGTTTCCCTTGTAAAGGCATCGGTAGTGGTTCGGGATTATCAGGATCTTCCCATGCATCGGTCCAGGCCGATTTTAATTGGCGGGCATGTTTACCGGTAATCGAACGCGATCGGATCGTATCAATAGATGTCGCTTTTTTAAACTTTTCTTTTACTACCGGATGGGTCTCCGCTTCATCCGTCAGCAACCATACCGAACCGGTCCAGACACCTTGAGCACCTAAAGCGAGAGCCGCCGCGATTTGCCGACCATCAGCAACTCCCCCCGCCATAACTACTGGCGTCGGTTTTACCGCATCTACCACTTGTGGGACGAGCACCATATTAGCAATTTCCCCGGTGTGCCCCCCCGCTTCATAGCCCTGGGCGATGATGAGGTCGACACCGGCTTCTTTTTGTTTCAGCGCATGCCTTACCTGTCCTACTAAAGCACCTGTTTTAACATTTTTCGCTTTTGCTTTTTCTAAAAACTCTTTTGGAAAGACTCCGAGCGCATTTACGAGAAGTTTAATCGGATACTGTAAGGCAACATCGACAAGGGCCCGTGCTTCTTTCAAGGAGACGGATGCCCCGGCATGAATCGCCGTTTGCCAGGAACTTTTTCCCGAAACATTTTCGACACCGTATTTTTTTAATAACGTTGCAACAAATCGTTTATATTCCTTCGGTATTTGTTTCTCCAGTTCTTCTTCTGTCAGGCCACCTTGCTCTTTTCCGACGTATTCATCCGGTAAAATTAAATCGACACCAAATGGTTTCCCCTGACAGGCTCGGGTGATTTTTTGTAAAGCTTGATCCAGTTCCTCCAGGCTCATTCCGGAAGCACCGAGTACGCCCATTCCTCCTGCCTTACTTACGGCGACCACGACGTCCGGACTGTGAGAAAAGGCGAAAATTGGAACTTCGATTCCATATTCTCCACAAATTGGCGATTTCACCGTGAAACTCTCCCCCTTCGAAACATCGTTATTTTTCAACGGGATGAAATACAGGACCGATTTTCCCGTCAATGAAAACCGCCTTTACCCTTTGATTAATGTTTACCGCTTCCCTGTTTCGCGAAACAATCTGTCCGTACATGTACACTCCCTCATCGAGTTCGATAAGAGCGGCGATATACGGTGTCATTTGGTCAAATAGTGGATCAAAAGGGTTTTTATGCACAACCGTGTATGTGACTATTTTTCCTGTGCCCAGTGCCTCGACCATATTTAATTCTCCTAAACAACCAGGGCAATAGCTCCGCAAGTAAAAAACATGCCGCTGACAATGCCGACAATACTGGAGCATTAGTTTATTCTCCTGAACCCCGGCAAAAAAATCCCCGGTAGCACGGTTCAATCGCTCCATCAGCCGCCCCTCCTCAACACAAGTGTGCATTCGTTCGAGAAAAAACCACCGTTGGAATTCGTTACACCGATTTCTGCATCCGTTACCTGTCTTGCATCACACCGTCCCATCAACTGGCGAACGACTTCGATAATATTCACCATACCACCAGCATCCCCCGGTTGACCGACGGATAGCTGCCCACCGCTCGTGTTCACAGGTAAATCTCCTTTAAACGTTAAATCATGTTCGGCAACGAAACGGGCTCCTTCCCCTTTTTTACAAAAGCCCATATCTTCGAGGGTTAGAATAACCGCGATCGTATAACAATCATAAAGGCCGCAAACATCGATGTCAGAAACGGTAATCCCCGCCATTTCGAAAGCAATCCGGGCGGATTTATGAATCGGAGTAACGAGACCATTTCGCCAAAGTTCTGCATCGGTCATCAGCATGTGACCGCTATAAAAACC
>CALKAK010000105.1 GCA_937983015.1 uncultured Bacillaceae bacterium
AAAATTTTTAGTCGCTGGATCATCCGGTAGCGGTACATGATCATACTCCTCTTTAGCTAGATCATCAGTAAATATTTATGCCAGGCGGTCCACGGATATTATTAGCAGCAAGATTTGGTAAGAATTCCTTTGCGCCGATTCTTAAAAATTGCATAGGCTAACTGTAGGTGAATTTATGTTTGCCATCTAAAGGCTTATGAGGAGTGAACGGAATGAACAATGTTGTGAATTATTATGCAGGGGGGAATACGGCAAAAGGATTTGTTCATTTTTTTGAGTCGAATTTTCAAGATTTAGACCGTTTGTTTATTTTAAAAGGTGGGCCGGGAACGGGGAAATCGACGTTGATGAAGCGTATCGGAAATAAATGGCAGGAACAGGGCTATGACGTAGAATGGATTCACTGTTCTGCAGACTATGGATCTGTTGATGCGATCATCGTTCCGAGAATACGTGCTGGCATCGTTGATGGGACGGCGCCACATATTATCGAGCCGGCCTTACCCGGAATCGTTGATGAATATGTCAATTTAGGTGTCGCATGGGATCGTAAGAAACTACTTCCCAATAAGGAAAACGTACAACGTGTAAGCGCAAAAATTAAAGAAAGTTATCGTAAAGCCTATCATTATTTAGAAAAAGCCCTTGGCGAATTAAATAAAGAACTTCAAAATGCATCGAGTAAAGAATTTTCTGCACTGACGAAGTGGGCGGAAAACTGGATTAGAACCTGGTTAAAGGAAAAAAATACGGTACGTAAACCTATTCATAAACATCGTTTCTACGGTGCATTTACCCCGGATGGTTATCATCATTTCGCCGAAGAATTATTGGAGAAAGTGCAAAAACGATTTTTCTTGACCGGTAGTTTGCTCGTTCCGCAAATGATGGAGAAGATCGTCCGTGCCGCGATTACATTCGGGCACGATCTCCACATTTACCATAATGCCCTTGATCCGGATCGGGTGGAGATGATTATATTTCCGGAACTCGATGTGGCACTATTCGATCGTACCCTATTCCCGGAGAAAATCGGCGCAAAAGAAAACGATGAATGGGTGCCCTTCAGTGAACAGACGCTCAAAAAAGAAAATAACGAGAAACTGGATGAGTATATAGCAAAAGCAATCGAATATCTGGGAAAAACAAGCAAATTCCGTAACGAACTGGAAAGTTATTATATCGAGGCGATGGATTTTGCCATCGTCGAAGAAATCGGTAAGGAAATTGAGGGAGAATTAGCTCGTATGTTAACTGAATAAAACGAAAAGAAGAATTTTACACGTAAAATTAAAGACCTGGACGTAGCGCTCATCCAGGTCTTTTTCTTATCATTCAAGTGCCCTTTCTTGTTCACGTGTGGTTTCGGTATCGACATAAAGTTTTTGCGCGGGATAGGCGAGTTTGACATTTTCTTCATCAAGAATTTCAAGAATCTGTAAATTGATTTTCTCTTTAACCGTTAGGAATTCTTCGTAAACCGTCGTTTTTGTGAAGAAGTAAAGGAGCACGTTAAAACTACTGTCACCGAATTCTTCAAATTTCACGTAAATCGTTTCCGGATGGATGTCGGGATCATTTTCTAGCAGGTCTTTGATCCTGTTGACACAGGAGCGAATTTTCTCTGGCGTAGTTTCGAAATCGAGCTTAAGGTGGAATTTGATCCGTCGTTTCCCCCGTTTACTCCAGTTCGTGATGTATTCATTAGCAAGTGTGGAGTTGGGCACGGTGACAAGCGCATCCTCGAAGGTACGAATTCGGGTAGACCTTAATGTGATTTCTTCTACGGTTCCTTCTACGCTCGGAGTTAAAATCCAGTCACCGATTTGATATGTTTTTTCAAAAATAATCACGAAACCAGCGATCAAGTTTTTAATCGTATCCTGAGCCGCTAAAGAAATAGCGAGTCCACCAAGGCCCAGGCCGGCTAAAAATCCCTGTAAATTAATGCCAAGACGGTCCAGGATGGCTACAAGGCCTATGGAGATGACGATAAATCGTAAAATATTTGACAATAAAGAGACGAGGGTTTGATCGATTTGCCAGTGAAGTCGCTTTTGCAGTGATGTGAAAATAAATGAAGATGAGCCGGTCAAGTTGTAAAATCCCCATGTGATTAAAATAATGATTGCGATCGTAAAAGTATTAAGAACCCTGGGGCTGAGCGTTTCCAAGAAATAAAAATTCGCTGACAAATATATACCAGCTATGACAAAAAGCCAGCTAATCGGTTTTTCAAAAGCTTCCCACACTTTAGAAAATATACTGTCTGGAGCCTTTTTTAAAAGTTTTAGGATAAATTTATATAAATATTTCGTGAAAATTTTCCGAAATAGAAGAAAGAGGATTAAAATACTGATGCCAATACCGATCTCGATCAGGCGTTCATTCGTAAACCATGTATTCCAGTACATAAGAAAACTCCTTTTTCATTACGTTTTTTGCTTTTTTCTAGTTTACCATAATATTCCTGTTCCTATCTAGAGTCAAGAGTGAAACATATTCCATGCGTTTCTCGTTCAAATTGAAAAATTATCCTTTTTATGTTCCGGCATGTTATAATACCTGTATAATTACTGGAAAATCCGGTAACCATGTATAAATACTTGAAAACACGGTAACCTGGTTACATTACCGGAAATATCAGTTATTCATGTTCATCTTTTCTTTATCATATCGAGTAGAAGGGAATCGGACAATACGGAAAAAGGAAAATTTTATTAAAGGAGAAGGAAAAACCATGGACAAAATAACCGCTGTTTGTATCAAAGGAGATATCATCGGTTCTCGGCTAAACCGGAAAGAAAAGGAATTAAAAGAGATTGTCGACCATTTGAATCATGAGTTCAATGAGCACCTCACCACGGAATTTACGATTCGTGCCGGTGATGAATTTTTCGGCATTATCAATCATTTCCGGAGCGGTTATGAAGTGTTTAAAGAAATTTATTACCTTTCGCAAAAATTTCGAGTCCCTCTTTATGTAGGAGTCGGCTTTGGCGATATTTTTAATGAAAATTTGGACAACCCTGAACAAGTAAATGGAGAGGCGATCTGGAATGCATCCGATGCCCTGGAATTTTTACGTACAACAAATTTTCGTGGCAAAGATGCCATCCATTCACTAGATGAAAGTTTTAAATATGAAATACGTATCGGCAATGAGCGTGAAAATAGCTCAATTATAAACTATTATATTTATTTTATTTTTGATAAAATTAGAAAAAGAACGGAAAAACAAATGGAAGCCATCAGAATGCTTGAGAAGAATCCGCATTTAACGTATGAGGAACTAGGAAAATATTTGAACTATCGCGAAGAACACAGGATCGCGAATGTTAGTAAACTTCTCGCGCGTGCAGATTATCAGCTCATAAAACATGCCGAAGAAGAATTATTGAAACTTATCCATATCATCTATCAATTCGGAAAGAAGGGCACATGATGCAGCTCTTTTTACTTTTTATATTAGCGCATCTCGTTAGCGATTTTGTTATCCAGACCGATGCGCTGATTAAAAGAAAAAAAGTATATTGGCGCAAAATAAAGTTCAGTAAAGGGTTGACGGAACACGTCTTGCACCATATCATGATCACTTTTCTACTTGTCTTCTCCTTATACGGTTTCGATCTTTCATCGATCCCACCGATCATTATTATTGGCTGCATTCATTATTTCATCGATTTTTTCACTGGTGAATATAGCGAACGACTGATCAAGAAATGTCGTGAGAAGAATGATCGAGAACGAACGATTTTCCATCATTTATTAACGAAAAGAACGTTTTATTTTGCAATCGATCAAATGTTCCATTTGTTAACAATTTACCTCGTTTTATTCATGTTTAACAAAATAGAGTCTATGAATCTACTCATTCAATCCGCAGTGGATTTGTATCGATACGATGCTGTTTTCGATATCAGGACAAAAATGATTCTTTTATGTATACTTGTAATTCTACTAATATTCGCAAGCGGTTATTTGATTAATAAAATTTTACTCGATATCAAAAAAGAAGATGAAAATGAACTGGCGGCCGCACTAGAACAGGACGAACCACTCTTTTCCGACATGAAAAAAATTGATAAAAATGTGACCGTTGAACAAGCATGGGAGAGAACGGAAGGGACTACGAAAAGGAGCCTCAAAATTCACTATCACGATTTCCTTGAACCGGAACTTGATCGGGCAGGAAAATATATCGGCTTCCTGGAAAGGTTTTTAATCGGTGTCTTTATCATTCTGGAAATGGTTCCAGGTCTTGCTTTGTTAGCTACTTTAAAAACGATCGCACGGTTTAAACAATTTGAATCAAAAGCTTTTGCTGAATATTATTTAATCGGTACGTTATTAAGTTTTTCTTTGGGAATTTGTTGGAGTTTATTGATAAAATTCGTTTTACAATTGTAAAGGATGTATTGGCTATATAGTTGCAGATATTCACGATATACATGGTCAACATGAATGATAAAGATATGTACCAGCACCTTCGCAGCTCCTTACTCCTTAAAATATGCTCAGTGCTTGCGATTGCCCAGTTTTTGTCCTATATGAAATTAAGTAAATGCGGCAAAATAGATTCTGAGGTGAGACATTTTGGAACAAAAAGAAGTTTTAATGCGGGATACATTAGCTATCAAAACTGCGAGGGTTTTTCCTCAAGATACGAATTCGCACGGTACACTTTTTGGCGGGAGACTGATGGCCTATATCGATGATATCGCTTCAATATCGGCATCGAAATTATGCCGCTCATCACTTGTCACTGCTTCGATCGACTCGGTCGATTTTATCCGGCCGATTCGTGAAAATGATGCGGTGACGCTTGAGGCGATGGTTACGTGGACAGGAAGGACCTCAATGGAAGTATTAGTAAAAGTCACGCGAGAAAATTTGATGAATGGGGCAAAAGAAATGGCGGCCATATCTTTTTTAACTTTTGTCGCCCTCGATGAAAATGGCAAACCAAAACCGGTGCCGAAAGTAGTTCCATTGACGGAACGAGAAAAATGGCTCAATGCAACAGGAGAAAAACGAGCGCAGATGCGGAAGGAACGCCGGGTCGAAAGTGAGAAACTCATTCATTTTTTAGCCAATGAGACGGAAAGTGTGCCTGATCTATGACGGTGAAGCGTTGCAAGTGGGTGACCGACGACCCGGTTTATATTGATTATCATGATCATGAATGGGGCATTCCCGTTTACGATGATCGAAAATTTTTCGAAATGTTGACGCTGGAAGGGGCACAGGCGGGATTAAGCTGGATCACGATTTTGAAGAGAAGGGAACATTATCGTCAGGCTTTCGATCGGTTCGATTTTTATAAGATTGCGACTTACGATGAAAGGAAGATACAAGGGTTGTTACGAAATCCTGGAATCATCCGCAATGAGCGAAAAATCCGTTCCGTAGTAAACAATGCCCGGGCATTCATCAAATTACGGGAAGAGTTCGGTTCGTTTTCTAATTATATTTGGGATTATGTAGATGGGAAACCGATCATAAATCACTGGCAAGATTCAAGCGAAATTCCGGCGAGCACTCCTTTAAGTGTAGCGATCAGTAAGGATCTGAAAAAACGCGGTTTTTCGTTCGTCGGTCCGGTGATCATCTACTCGTTTTTACAAGCGACTGGAATTGTCAACGATCACGAAATTTCATGTATCTGTCATCCGGACAAAATGCTAAATGCATGGAATCGTTCCTGATCTTATGCAATATCGTTGGGTCGATACCCAGTTTTCCACCAGTCATGCACCTGCTTGCGTTTTCATCATATGGATATGATGAAAACATCTAAAGGAGGCAAACATCATGGACTATTTTTATCCATATGATGAATTTTACGACTTGAGACAGCAATATGGGGATTGGGATAGCGGTTATGGCGGTTATCCTTCCGGTTCGCACCACGGACATCATGGTCATCATCATCACGGTCATTATCACCATCACGGTCACCACTTTGGTCCCCATCACCACCATCATGGGCATCATCCTTCCCATTGGCCCGGGTTTCATCCACCGTTTTGGTGGCCCTTTGGCAGATATCCAATGGGTTGGGGTCGTCCGGGAGGCGGATTCGGTCCCGGCTTTTGGAATTGGTGAACATCTGCAAGAGGGGAAACGTACTATACGCTTCCCCCTTGTTTATTTTTAAATACAAAGTATCGTACCATACATATTTTCCATTTAGTCGATACCTTGTCACGGAGCATTTTTACAAAATTATACTATAATACTTAATCTCTATTGGAAAAATAAGAAAACGTTTTAAATTAACTTATCAATCTAAATTCATTTGACATAATCAGTAAATTTGGATAATAATATTATTATCCCGTAAAATTTAATAAATCAATCGCTGAATCAATTTTTTGAGCGGGGGAACCAACTTTTGGGGTGAATCCATGGCATCATGGTAGGGTTACGCCGACCCGAACCCGTCAGCTAACCTCGCAAGCGTTAGGTGGACTCATGGCGAAGCACATGGTTCAACCTATGTGTTTTTTTGTTTTTTTTCTGGAGGTTGATCAATAGCTTTGTAAAGATGCGGCAATCCCTTTTATTCGTTAACGGAGTCAGCTCGGAAAAGCCGTTCATATCGGTATATGCAGCTGTAAGATCTTTCAAAAAGGAGGAATTCTATGAGGAAAATTGGTTTATCAGGAAGCATTATCATCGCGTTAGTGATCGGTGCTGTCATAGGTCTTGTCATGAATATCCATTTCCCTTCAGTGTTCCCCTACTTCGATGAGTATTTATTCACCCCGCTAGGAAAAATCTTCATCAACCTCATCTTGATGCTTGTCGTCCCGCTCGTCTTTTTCTCAATTGCAGTCGGTACCGCTTCGATTGGGAATCCCAAAAAACTTGGACGGATCGGCGCGAAAACGATGCTTTATTTCCTTGTAAGTGTTGTATCAGCGTTAATATTAGGAATCGGTTTAACGTATCTTTTCAAGCCCGGGCTACGTGGTGAATTTGATTTAACGAACGTTCATCTCGATTTTGATAGTGCTGTTGTCGAAGAGCAACTGTCCTTGATGGAATCCCTGATTAATATTATCCCCACAAACCCGATTCAGGCCATGGGAGAAGGGAATATGTTGCAAATTATCACTTTTTCGGTTTTAATCGGACTGGCTATGGCCGTTTTAGGGGAAAAGACAAAACGGGTTTATGAATTTTTCGAACAGGCTAATGAAATCATGATGTACCTCATCCGACTCGTCATGAAACTGGCACCGTACGGTACGTTTGGATTAATCGCTTCCAATATCGGAAAAATGGGCATTGATGCTATGGAAGCGATGGGGATTTACATGATCACCGTCTTGCTGGCGCTTGTCATTCACTTCTTTGTGTTCTACGGGGGATCCTTAGCGCTTCTTGCTGGCGTTAATCCGTTCCATGTCTTTAAAGAATATTTGCCGGCGATGAATATCGCCTTCAGTTCATCGAGTAGTAGTGCGGCACTACCGATTGCAATGGATATCGCGCAGAACCGTTTAGGTGTACCGAAGGCCATCAGTAGTTTCGTTCAACCGATCGGTGCCACTATTAATATGGATGGCACGGCGATCATGCAAGCTGTGGCGACGGTTTTCATCGCCCAGGTCGTAGGCTCCGATTTAACGATTGGCCAGCAGGCGACCATCGTCATCACCGCCGTTTTGGCTAGTGTTGGTACTGCATCTGTTCCGGGTGTGGGTCTTGTAATGCTCATCATGGTATTGCAGTCGGTGAACCTTCCTGTCGCCGGAATCGGTTTGATCATCGGTATCGACCGGATTCTCGATATGGCTAGGACCGCTTTAAATAGTACCGGTGATGTCGTATGTGCTGTGATCGTGAGCGAATCCGAAAAACGCCGGGAGGCTCGACGAGCAGAAAAGCGGGAATTACAAGAAGCGATCTAATAATGGACAAACCCTGATCACTACATTCAAGTCCGTGACAGGGTTTTCTTTTTTCATAACGAGTGGCCAACATCAATATGTTATAATACTGTATAAACTGGTAACGGAGGTATTGATATGCAATATCGGTGGTCGGATGGCGGAACTCTGGAGACAGATTTGGATTTTGGAACATTAAGAATCTCCGGAAATTCAGAACTAGGGTTCCGTCCCTTCCAATTGCTTGTTTCCTCAATTGCTGGCTGCAGCAGTCTCGTTTTTAAACGTGTTCTGGAGAAAAAGCGAATCGCTTATGATGAAATGACTGTAAAAGCTGAGGTAGAACGGGAGCAGGATGGAGTAGCCCGTGTGAGAAAAATCACCCTTCATTTTACCGTTACGGGTTCCGGACTCGATCAAAAACAGTTGGAAAAAGCTCTGGCAATAGCTACAAAAAACTGTTCCATGGTGCAATCGGTAAAAGGAGCTATTGAAGTTGTTGAAACGGTAACGGTGCGAGAAGAATAAGTTTAGATTTTTTGTTGTGTGATGATACCGTTGAGAAACTTTGATCGTTCTATTTTCTTATGAATCTTATTATTAAATCTGCAAGAACGTTTTTCAACTAACTAGTAATAAGTGGATTATTAAGACAAAACAGTACAAATCTTTGATATAAATTCACTAATTCCCACTCCGATCATTTGCGACGAGGTGGGACATCCTTATTATTTTGTCAATAACTGGTTCAACGGTTCACTCATATATTTTTGTAAAACGATCAAATAAAAGATAAGTTTTTTGATCAGGATTGTTTTTTGATCAGGATTGACGAAGAAAATGTTTCGTTATAAAATATAATTGGCTTTTACGGAAGAACATTTGCGGTAGTAGTTTAGTGGTAGAACATCAGCTTCCCAAGCTGAAGGTCGCGGGTTCGAATCCCGTCTACCGCTTACTCTTTTATCGCATTGTAGTTCTTGTAAAAAATCATCTTGCACGACCAATTTTTTTATGATATTATTTTCCTTGGCGGAAATTTTACATGATCTTCTAAACTACATACGGGGCCTTAGCTCAGTTGGGAGAGCGTCTGCTTCGCATGCAGAAGGTCGGCGGTTCGAGCCCGCTAGGCTCCATCCGAATGTAAAGGAAAGCATCGCGCTTTCCTTTTTTTGTGCGCAAATTTTGAGGAGATAGGCGACGGATTTGTGTTTAGGCACCGTTTTCCCTGGTTATCCGTACTATAAAATAAGAATGTGTGAAGGGAAGGGTGCCATGAATCCTTACATGAATCCATATCAGTATCCTCCTGGCTATAGTTCATTTTATCCGGTATACTTTCCAGTTCCGAATGTTCGCCAATTTCCTCCTGTTGATGTTGAGGGACTTACTTATTCTGCACGTCGGTTCCAGAAATTAATGGAACAGGCGGGCCGATTGATCAATACGATTAATCGGTCCCATCAATTCGCTTTTGATTTAATGAATGCCGCACAAATGTCTGATGAAAAAAGAGTGAACGAACTCATTCGTTCGACAGGTATTACGACCAAAATGCAAACCAAATTCACTCCTTCGGGAATCCAAATCACCCTCGATAATTCAGAAATGGAAGGCGGTTGCTGTAAATTGCTGATCGCCTTGCGGTGGTGATCATTAAGTAGGTGCAGCTTAAGCTGTACCTTTTTTTTTATAATCCGTCGTGACCGCAGCGGACACGACCGTGGGTGAGGCGTTCGACCTCGAACG
>CALKAK010000106.1 GCA_937983015.1 uncultured Bacillaceae bacterium
TCAGTTCACCCTCGGTCGTCAGCTGATGCGGATCGAAGACGATATTGAACGGTTTGAAAAGCGCCTGAAAATGATTGAAGATCGGTATTACAGTCAGTTCCGCAGGATGGAACTGGCCATTCAACGGGCGAACAACCAATCGGTGATGCTCATGTCGATCTTCAATCCCTTCCAGTCGCAATAGTTCTCGAATGAAAGGATGGATGTAAATGTCCATGGCCAATCCGTACCAGGCATATAGACAAAACGCTGTGAACACCGCAACACCTGGTGAGCTAACCTTAATGCTTTATGACGGATGTCTGAAATTCATCCGCCTTGCTAGGGAAGCGATTAACAATAATGACATCCAGGCGAAAAACACGAACATTCAAAAGGCGCAAAATATCATCACCGAGCTCATGGTCACCCTCGATATGAAATATGAGATATCGAAACAAATGATGCCGCTATACGATTTCGTGCGCCGGAAATTAATTGAGGCCAATGTCAAGAACAGTCTGCAAAGTCTCGAAGAAGCAGAAACGATCGTGAAAGAATTTCGCGAAACGTGGAAGGAAGTCATCAAAATCACCCGCCAAAATCAGCACGGAAAAGGTGGAAAAGTGTGATGGGGGCGGTCCGGGAATTTCATGACGCCACCGTCCGCCTCCTCCAAATTCTGGAAGAACATGCGGAAAAAGAACGCGAAGACAAACTGAACGAGCTCGAGGTGTTGCTCGATCAGCGGGAAAAAAGTTTAAAAAAAATCAAACCGCCTTTCACCAAAGATGATGAGGAATTGGTGAAAAAAACACTCGCCTTAAACGATCGGTTACTCGAATTGTTAAAAAAAGAAAAAGATGCGATTGAAAAGGATATGAATCGTTTGAAAAAACGCCGGAAAACGAATAAAATATATATAAACCCATACGCTTCTTTGCAAGGGATAGAAGGTGCTTACTATGATAAAAAGAACTAGCCGGAAAGGAGATTGATAAAGGAAGTGGGGCTTTAGTTTCGCCTGCTTCCTTTTGTTTTTTTGATGGTTTTACCATTTTTATGCAGTCTCTTGTTTTGTTCCTCACTTGTCCGGTTAGAATAGGACTGAATGACCTGGTAAGCGCTAACTGTCACCTGGTTGTCATAATTTAGGGGGCAATAAATGCAGGAATTCACAATGCGTTTGTTGAATAAGTAATTATAGTCTTAATTAAAGGAGGAGTTCGCCCATGATTTATAATGTACGTGGTGAAAACATTGAAGTAACTCCAGCTTTACGGGATTATGCGGAGAAGAAAATCTCCAAGCTGGAAAAGTACTTCCACACGACTCCGAATACCACGGTTTATGTCAACTTGAAAGTGTACAACGATAAGACCACGAAAGTTGAAGTCACGATTCCGTTCCCTGAGCTTGTCCTCCGGGCCGAGGAACGACACGAAGATATGTATGCAGGTATCGATTTAGTGACCGATAAATTAGAAAGACAAATTCGTAAATATAAAACAAAGGTTAATCGCAAGATGCGGGAAACCGGAATGAAGACGATTTTCACCAACGATGTTCCGCCGAAAGAAGAAGAAAAAGAAAAGGAAATCGAGATCGTCCGTACAAAACGTTTTGATTTGAAACCGATGACAAGTGAGGAAGCTGTCTTGCAGATGAATTTATTGGGTCACAGCTTCTTTGTATATACAGATGCCGAAACGAACACGACGAACATCGTCTACAAACGGAAGGATGGCAAGTACGGTTTAATCGAAACGGTTTAAGATTAGCTCGACCGCAATGAAGCTCTACTCATTGCGGTCGAAGTGTGTAGATAACGCTTACCCCGTTTTTAGAAGCGCCTCTTTTAATATCTACATATAACGTTTACTTATACTCCCCTCTTGAACTTTTTATCACCCTTTCCTCCGAGAAAACTTGAAGTCGGATATGTTCCCCGGTAAAGAATATGGTAAAATAACTTTTAATGGAAATAACTGATTAGATCGAGCTGGTAAAACTTTTCTGAAATAAGATATGAGTCGTTTTGAGGTGAACGGATGAAAACATACACGGATCTTTTCCTCGCATTTTTACGGACCGGTTTACTTGGCTACGGTGGTGGACCGAGTTCAATCCCCTTATTTTATAAAGAAGTTGTAGAGCGCTATCGGTGGATGACCGATGATGAGTTTTCCGACTCCCTCGCCCTCGGAAACGCCTTACCCGGTCCGATTGCGACAAAAATGGCAGGATACATCGGCTATCGCGTGGCCGGCATTTCGGGTTGTATCGTCGCCCTTTTCGCAAACGTTCTGCCCACCGTTTTTTTATTGATTTTGTTCATGACGGTTTTGAATAAATACAAGGACCTGGACTGGGGCCAGGGTATCGCCAAATCAGTCGTTCCGGTCGT
>CALKAK010000107.1 GCA_937983015.1 uncultured Bacillaceae bacterium
TATTATCCATGGTCTACATGTCCCATAAAGTGGGCGAAGACCATTAACCAACATAAACGTTTATTCTCATGAAAAATTCAATTTAAAAATAAGGAGGAAATTGTTTATGTCAAACGTATTAGCAGCAGCAATCGCGGTGGGACTTTCGGCGATCGGAGCAGCGCTCGGGAACGGATGGATCGTTTCCAAAACTGTAGAAAGTATGGCCCGTCAACCCGAAGCTAGCGGTATGTTACGGGGGACGATGCTCATCGGTATCGCTTTCGTTGAGGCGATTCCGATCATGGGTGTCGTTATCGCATTTATCACATTATTTACAGGATAAACGATTCTCCGGGAAAAATGGCGAAGACGTTCGTAATGCCTTCGCCTTTCCTTTATGAAAATAATGAACCGTTTTTTATTATATACCGATGATTGATAAACGGTTTTCACGATATAAATAATTTTCTTTGATAACGCACGATGATAACGCACGATCGGTAGCGAAGAATTGCCGGTGCGAACAGCCAGCGTCACCTTCTGGAAGGGAGTGGAAAAGGAGTGACAGAGGGACTCGTTCTCGGGACCTTTACGTGGGGGGATACCCTGGTACAGCTTCTCGCCTTTCTCATCTTGCTCTTTTTGCTGAAAAGATATGCCTGGCCTCCACTGATGAAAGTGATGAAAGACCGGGAAGAACATATCGCCAATGAAATTGAAGCTGCAGAAAAAGCCCGGAAGGAAGCGGAAGCACTGCTTGCCGAATACAAAGAAATGATGCGTAACGCCCGGATCGAATCACAAGAATTTATCGAAAATGCCAAGAAACAAGGGGAGAGCCAGTATCAAGATATTATCGCCCGGGCCCGTGAGGAAGCTGAAAAGATGAAAGAATCGGCCCGTCTCGAAATTCAGTCGGAAAAGGAAAAGGCGGTCAGAGAGTTACGCGATCAAGTGGCCTCGCTTTCCGTATTGATCGCCTCGAAAGTCATTGAAAAAGAACTGACGGAAGAAGACCAGGAAGCCCTGATCCAAGAGTATATTGAGAAAGCAGGGAAAGTATGATGAAACATCAAGCCGTGAGTAGACAGTATGCAGCTGCCCTTTTCCAAATCGCTGAAGAACAGAATATCATAGATGAAATCGCGGACGATCTCCGTACGGTGCGAGATGTTTTTCAATCCGTGCCGGATTTAAGAAAAGCTCTCCATTCACCGGCGATTACTAAGGATAAAAAGAAAGAATGGTTGCGGAGCGCATTTAGCGGCTTATCTCCGTATGTCGTCAATATGTTGCAACTATTGATCGATAAGCGGCGTATCGATATTGTGATTCCATTGATCGACCACTATATCGAGCTCAGTTATGAGAAAAAAGGGATTGCTCCGGTCATCGTGGAATCCGTACGGCCGTTAAAACCCGAAGAACAAGAAGCGTTATCCAGCGTTTTTGCCAAACGCATCAACAAAAAGTCTTTGAAAATCGATAACCGAATCAATACCGATTTACTGGGCGGTATCCGCATTCATTATAGAAACCGTATTTTTGATGGCAGTTTGCAAGGGAAACTGGAACGCCTCAGACGTGAACTTGCCGGTTATCATTCGTAACGAGGGGTGAAGACTTTTGAGTATCAATGCTGCGGAAATCAGCGCTTTACTAAAAAAGCAGATTGAGGAGTACCAGGCGGAACTGGACGTTACCGATGTCGGTACCGTGATCGAGGTTGGCGATGGAATCGCGCGGATTCACGGACTCGATACGGTCATGAGTGGTGAACTCGTCGAGTTCACAAATGGCGTTATGGGAATGGCGCAAAACCTGGAAGAAGATAATGTCGGGGTCGTTATTTTAGGACCGTTTACCGATATACATGAAGGGGACGAAGTACGCCGTACCGGTCGGATCATGGAAGTACCGGTCGGTGAAGAATTGATCGGTCGTGTCGTCAACCCCCTCGGACAGCCGATTGATGGTCTCGGTCCGATCAACACAAAGAAAACACGCCCGATTGAAAGCCGGGCACCGGGGGTAATCGATCGGCGATCCGTTCACGAACCCCTGCAGACCGGGATTAAAGTCATCGATGCCCTGATTCCGATCGGTCGGGGACAGCGGGAACTGATTATCGGTGACCGTCAGACCGGTAAAACAAGTATCGCCGTCGACACGATCATCAACCAGAAAGATCAAAATATGATCTGTATTTACGTCGCGATCGGTCAAAAAGAATCGACCGTTCGGGCCACAGTTGAGACGTTAAGAAGATACGGTGCTCTCGATTACACGATCGTCGTCAGCGCATCCGCCTCAGATCCCGCACCGCTTTTGTATCTGGCGCCATATGCCGGTGTCGCCATGGGCGAAGAGTTCATGTATCAAGGGAAACATGTGCTCGTCATTTACGACGACCTGTCCAAACAAGCGGTTGCCTACCG
>CALKAK010000108.1 GCA_937983015.1 uncultured Bacillaceae bacterium
GGCGGGGCGACTCTCGAGGAGACCTTTGCGCCTTATTTTCTCGATGTGGTCCGTATGGAGTTGAAAAAAAATCGGCCTGGACGAACGGGCGCTCTCTCTTGGTGGTTTAAAAGTTTATACGACTTTGGATCCTGCTCTGCAAACTTTGGCAGAAGAGACAATTAAAAAAACAATCGACCCCCATTCCACGATTCAGGTCGCTTTCATCGCCATGGATCCAGAAACCGGTTTTATTAAAGCATTGGTCGGCGGCAGGGATTACAATACGAGCTATTTCAACCGGGCGACACAAGCAATCCGGCAACCGGGTTCGACAGTGAAACCTCTCCTTTATTATGCCGCCCTGGAAAAAGGATTTACTCCGGCAACAACCTTCCGGAGCGAAGAAACAACCTTTCTTTATGACGAAGGGCGGGCCAAATACACACCGCGAAATTTTAATAACAAGTATGCCGAAGATGAAATCACCTTACTTCAGGCATTGGCCCTATCCGATAATGTGTTCGCGGTCAAAACCCATCTTTTGCTCGGGATGGAGACGTTTGTCGAGTATTTGCGAAAATTCGGCATCGAATCGGAAATGCTCGCCGTACCATCCCTTGCCCTGGGAACATCAGGATTGCGACCGATCGAACTGGCCCGGGCTTACAGCATGCTCGCCAATGGCGGTAAACAGGTCGAACCGGTCTTCATTGAAAAAGTCGTCGACCGCCACGGTAGAGTGATTTACGAATACGACGGGGAAGCGAAACAAGTTCTCGATCCCGATATCGCTTTCGTGACCGCTCATATGATGACCGGTATCTTCGATCAACGGCTGAATAGCTATGCGACGGTAACGGGGGCTTCTATCAGCGATCGGTTAACGCGAGAATATGCGGGAAAATCCGGCTCGACGAATACCGATTACTGGATGGCGGGGTTCACACCGGATCTGCTTAGCGTTGTCTGGACGGGATATGATCAGGGGCAAGCCATCTCACGGGTGACCGAAAAACAATACGCGAAACAGATTTGGGCCGAATTCATGGAAAAAGCCCTGGAAGGAAAACCGTACCGACCGTTTGAGCCAACGGAAGGCGTTGTAGGTTTGGCGATCGATCCAGAAACCGGCATGCTCTTAACGGAAAACTGCCCGACCCAGCGCTACACCTACTTCGTAAGAGGAACGGAACCGCAAACACCTTGTTCCAAACACGCCGGAGATGAGCCACAATTCCAAGATGAATTCGACAAAAATATGAAAAAGCGGCCCTGGTATCGCCGCTGGCTCGATTGGTTCGGTGAATGAGCTTTGTAAATGAGATAAGTAAAAAACCTCTATGGAAGTTCCCATAGAGGTTTTTTATGCGAAGCCTAATTGGCGTTTCAATTCTTCACTGGATCGTTCCCAGAGTTCCCCGTTTCTTTGCTCTTTCAAAAATTCACCTAAAACCTTTTTCGACGCTTCGTCCATATGCTCGAGAATGAATCTTCCTTTTATTGATTTATCGAGATTGTTGACATGTTCGGGCATCGATTTATAACCACGTTTGGCCTCTTTATTGACGATCAATTCGCAAGCGGTGACGCCATGATAATACGGCCCGTTTTCATCCCGTTCAATCGTAACCCAGCAGAGCCAGTAAAATTTTCCCCCGGGCGGTACTTCATCTTTATTATTTAAAAACTTGACGCGCCGCTCCACTTCACTCCGGGCATGCATTGCACCCATATCGATGAAGGCCCGTTTTTCTTCCACATCGATAAAAACGGGGGTAACATTTTCTAAATTGATCACACCAGCGCCAAAACTATGGTGCCCATCCGTCGGATCATTTTTTATGATTTGAAATTGGATCGGTTTTTTCTTTGTCATCATTCCTCCCCTTTCTAGCT
>CALKAK010000109.1 GCA_937983015.1 uncultured Bacillaceae bacterium
CTTAGAGCTACAATGCACGTTGCGTTTATGACTTTAAAAGACGATGCTTTTGCTGCGTTAACACCAGAAGTAAATTTCTTCATGTTTTTTCCGTTCTCCCTTCCATTCTGCCAGTTGTCCCTTGATATTTTCCTTATCCTTTTTGTGTTCATTCAATCTCTTGGCATATTTGATAATGGATTCCTCGTCGGCAAAAGGAATTCGAAGACTTTCCAGTTGATCGGTCGATAGTTCCGGGGCGAGTCTTTGAAAAATTTCTCTGGCGGTCATTTGTAACTGTTGTAATTGTTCTCTTTCCTGAGGGATTTCTTCATATTTGCGTGTTTTATATTGTCCCAGATCTTGATAGAGACGATCGATTTCTTCGCCAAACGCAAGGATGTCATGGTCGATTTGAATCTCGTTCATCTTCGTTTCCCGTGCTCTTTTCTCCGCTTCTAACGTTTGTAATAAAGCTTTTTCCTCGTTCAACTGTTCGATTTTTTGCGGAATCCAATCGATATATTCATCAGGCAGGGGTGTGAAATCCTTAAAGTTTTTTAAAGTGGATTGCAAATGTTCCAATTCGAATACTTTAGGTCTCGTTCGCTTGATCCGCTCTAGTTGTTCTCTTTTTTGATCAAGTTGTTTTTTCTTTTCAGCCAATGTTTGCACATGTTGTTGCTTTGTCAAAAAGTCCTTCCGTAACTTCTGGTAGTCATCACCTTTTAAACTTATATCACGTAATGTTTGAATAGCATTATTGTAGGAGCGAACGGCGATATTAATTTTCCGTTTGCTATTGGTACGGAAATTTGGTTCGAGAATATTTCTAGAACGTTCATCCAGTTCGGTTAACAATCGCTGTAAATTTTGCAGACCGCCACCAGTTTCAAACAGAGAAATACCAGCTTCTCCTTCCGATTCGAGTAAACTTTCACCGCCAGCACGCAAGCGTTCATGGTTAAAGCCGAATAATAACTGATATTGTTCCTCTGTATAACCGCCGAGCAGTCGAGCGATTTCTTCTTCGGACAACCCCTCTTCATTGGGATCTACTTCGATCCTGCTGTAGCGTTTTCTCCGAAAAATCGCATGTTCTTTCCCAGCGACATCTATAAGAGCGCGAATTCTTGATGCAGAACCATACAGATTCGGGTCAGCTTTACCGCCAAACAATAGGTCGATCAGTACTTGTAAAAGTGTACTTTTTCCCACCTCATTCGGGCCGTATATTAAGTAGAGACCATGATCCCGCTTATTGAACTCAAGTACGAAATCGTCATAATTTAACACGGACTGGATATGAATTTTTTTCAATCGCATCACGGCCGGCCTCCTTTAAACAATTGTCCCATTAATAGATCCCGTGCATCTTCCAGAAAAGGTTCTAAATCAGCAACGGTCCGGATGACCGTTGCCTCATCCCGGCGTGAGTATGGTGTTGTCAATCTCGCATCGAGACGTTTTTGTAATTGCTTTATCTCTGACAATATTTCTTGTAAAAACTCCTCGTCGCTTTTTATATGTTCTGGATCGAGTAATTTCGATAATGCGTCACTTTTTCTTATCGTGGCGGTTTGTTCTTTGGGAACACATGTTAGGAATTTCACTTTTTCAATCCAGATTTGATTACTAATCATATTAGCAGCATTTAAAACTTCATGGAAAAACCGTTCCTCATCATTCAAAATCTCCGCATGCAAAGGGGTCGAACCATCGAGCACAACCCGTACCGCAAGTGGTATGTTTGGATTTTCCTCAACGAGTCTACCAATTTGCTCTTTAACGATAACACTTAAATCTTCCTCGGTTTCAATATCCGTAAGATCGATGTGACATTCGTAAAAACGAAGAACATCAAGATTTTTATGTTCAAGAGTGATGTTATCTCCATTCACCGTGACTAAGGTGCAACCCTTCTCCCCTGTTTCTTTAATATGCCGTCCTTGTATATTTCCCGGATAGATGATATAAGGTTTCTCATGGATTAATTGTCGCTTATGAATATGCCCCAATGCCCAGTAATCGTATCCTTTTTGGACAAGTTCTTCAACACGGGCCGGTGCATAAGGCGCATGCCCTTCCTGCCCTTCTAAAGCGGTATGTAGAAGGCCGATATTAAAATACCCCGGGAGCGGTTCCGGGTAGCGAACGCTTAAATTTTCCCGCACATCTCGTTGCGGGTAGCCCTGACCGTGAATAGCGACTTTTATTCGATCCAAAGTTTTCGTCTCGGGTTCTGTTACTGAAAATTCAAAGACATTTTCTGGGAGCACAAGTTTATGAGTGATGACACTAGCTGCATCATGGTTACCCCGGATGATAAAAACCGGGATTCCATGCTCTTTAAGCCTGTTCATTTGTTTATTAAAAAAAAGTCCTGTGGAGTAATCGGGCCAGTCACCATCATAAATATCACCGGCGATTAAAACGAAATCTACGTTTTCTTCAATAGCCAAACTAACCAGATTTTCTAGCGCCCTGCGTGTTGCGGAACGAATCTCTTCTACCGGTGCGTCCGGTTTTTCAGCTAAACCGCGCAAAGGACTGTCCAGATGCAGATCGGCACTATGAATGAATGTAAACATCGGATCCCCCCTCAATCATATTACTTACGTGGTAAGCCGAGTAAACAAGTTGTTAATTTTATTATAAGAAATTCTTTCTTGTAATGGGAGAGCATAACCAGACCAGGATCTTGCAAACCGATTAATTGTAAAATTTACTTACTTGCATTATAGAACAAACGTTCGTATTGTTCAATATAAAATCATTGTATCGAGTTCGTGATTTGTTCGGATCATGAAGATATCATAGTCGAATGGATGAATTGTTAACATTTAAAAGAATCTTTCGAAAAAAATAACGGCTTGTTTGCCGTTATTTTACTTTTATTGAAAAATTAATTGACACGGATTGTTATTCGTATTCAATTTAAACTCGGTAAAATTTAGAATGGATAAATCAAAGGGATCACAACCATCATGACTAGGAACATGACAAACATGAGCGGTATTCCCGTCTTTAAAAAATCCTTGTATTGAAATCCGCCCGCCGTCATTACGAGAGCGTTCGTCGGTGAAGCTACTGGATTAGCGAAAGGCATGCCAGCAGCAGAAGCTACGGCCATGGCAAAAGGTAACGGATTGACCCCAAGCTCTACCGCAATATTCACAGGAATCGGTGCGAACAAAACTGCAGTTGCCGAGTTGCTCATGAACTGGCCTACAAAAGCTGTTGTTACGTAAATACCGGCAAGGACAGCCATGGGACCATAATTGCCAAGCGTTTCCGTTAAACCATTGGCGATGAGCGCCATGCCACCTGATTTTTCTAAAGCTGTACCCATCGGCAACATCGAACCGATTAACACGAGACTTTCCCACTTAATATGTGAATAGGCTACATCCATATTGCGTAAACAACCGGAAAAGATCATGGCGATCGCTGCCAACAAAACTGGCACGACGGGCGGAAAAATATCGATGATCATCAAAACGATCATACCCGTTAAAATGGCGAGTGCGATCGGTGCTTTCCCACTTGCTGATGCAATGCTGGCAAACTCACCGGGCTTTCCAACGACTACCACATCTCTTGTATCCTGTGATAAAAATTCCAAATCTTCCCAGTAGCCTTGCACAAGAAGCGCATCACCAAAACGGAGCCGGAGCTGGGAAATATCTTTTAGCAAATACTCCCAACGACGTTTAATCCCTAGTACATTAAGATTATATTTTTTTCGAAAACCAATTTCTGCAACGGTTTGATTTATTAAGTTGGATTCCGGTGTCAACAGAACCTCCACGATACCAATCTTTCTTGATACGAGTTGTTCAGTCTCACTTTGTGGCGCATATTCTAGCTTAAAATCGAAAACAAATTTATTTACGTGATCCGCTTGCCCCTGAATATAAAGGACATCACCCGCCATAACGGCACTTTCTGGACCGGCCATTTTTTGTTCAGCAATGCCCGGAAACAAAGGAAAGCCTTCACTCGTTTTCCTTTCAATTTTCAGCACAAACAAACTATATTGATCCGGCAAATGAAGATCGGCTAATTTTTTACCAACGATTGTTGAATGGCGTGGAACCGATATGCGATGGATTCGTTTTTCCAGGTGGTACTCACCGATTAACTGTTCTGGCGTAACTTGTTGAAGGGTGAGCATTTTTTCCTCGCTTTTTTGTGGCAAAAGTTTTTTCCGAACGAACAGTAAATATATAACTCCTATTACAAAGGTAATGATCCCCAACGGGGTGATCGTGAAAAAACCGAGTTTGTTATAGCCACGTTCAACTAATACTTGACTGACAACAAGGTTCGTCGGCGTTGAAATCAAAGTCATCAACCCGGAAAAACTCGCGGCATAAGCGAGCGGGATGAGGTAACTCGACGTGCTCAATTTCATCCGGGTAGCAAGGCTCATCACGATCGGTAGCATGATTGCAACCGTACCAGAGTTACTGATAAAACATCCAACGATGGCCACCACGATCATGATCAAAATAAAAAGACGGTTTTCATTATTTCCGGCATATTTTACAAGCAATTGTCCAGCCTGATCGGCGAGACCGCTCCGTACGATCCCCTCGCCAACGACAAAAAGTCCGGCCAGCATGATGACCGTAGGGTTAGCGAAACCGGCGAGGGCTTCTTCCAAATCGAGAACACCGGTGATCATTAAAGCGAGAAGTGCGAGCAATGCGACTAAATCCGCACGGATACGATTGGAAACAAACAGGGAGATGGCGATGAACAAAATAGTGAGCGTAATAATGAGTTCCATACTTTCATCCTTTACGTGAATGATCCGTGATTGGAAAAGATATGATGTTTGTCGTGGAGCAAATTCTTTCATTTTTATCTTGCCTGTTTTTTCGCGACACAAATAAAACCTAATTTGTCTATTTCCTAACATTTTTATCAAATAAACATATGTAATAGATGAGATCAATATAAATAAACTAGAAACCGGGAAAAGGGTGGAAATGTTGCGGATAAAAAATCATTACGTACCGAAAGATCGGGTGCGATTCGTAACGGATGATTTTACCATTTTTCAGGTAAGGGAATTTCTCGGAAAAACTGGTTTTCGTTGTGTCCCTATTCTGGACAAAAGCGAGCGTTATTTTCGCGGGAATGTATACGAAATCGATACGTATAAGTACGAGGAATCCCTGAATGATTCAGTCGTTGCCATCGCCGCTGACCAAAAGTCTTATGTTTATGAATCAGAACCATTTTTTAAAGTCTTTTTTTCGATCCGGAAGCTCCCCTTTTTAGCCGTTCTCAAGGAAAACGGAGAATTCGCCGGTATAATCACACATTCAATAGTCATGGATGTAGCCGAAGATGCCTTTGGTGTGAACGCAAAAGGTTATTCTGTAACAATCGGCACATATGATTTCGAAAATACGTTGAAACAGATCGTCGATATCATCAATAAATATTCGCCAATCCAATCATTATTGACTTTATACAGTAGGGATTTCGTCCGCCTCGTTCAATTCACATTGCCATTGACGACGGATAAAGAAACGGTTGACACTATTATTAAGGAGCTATCCTCAAACAAGTTTTCCATCCTGCAGGTGGAAAAAATAACCTGATCGAACATAAATAAAGGCCCTTTTCAGGGGCCTTTCCTCTATTTCACCATAATCTGGCACACATCGTTCGTGTACTGAACCGGATCTTCTAGCGGCAAGCCTTCGATGAGACATGCTTGATTGTAAAGGATGTTCGTGTACAATTCAAAGGTTTTTTGCTCCGTACCGTGGGCATCTACTAATGCTTTGAACACCTCGTGTTCAGTATTGATTTCCAGGATCTTTTCCGCCTTGACGCCCGGATTATTCGGCATATGTTTCAACACTTTTTCCATTTCGATGGTGATATCCCCTTCCGTGGCGAAACAGACCGGATGGGTTTTCAACCGTTGTGAAGCCCTGACGCTCTTTACCTTATCGCCGAGTACTTTTTTCATGTCGTCAAAGAGCTTCTTATATTCCTTATCATCCGCTTCCGCCTTTTTCTTCTTCTCTTCATCTTCCAGGCCAAGGTCACTCGCTTCAACGTTGCGGAACGGCTTCCCATCGTATTCGCGCAACATCTTAAGGGCGAACTCGTCCACATCTTCGGTACAATAAAGGATTTCATATCCCTTATCACGTATGAGTTCCGTTTGCGGCATCTTATCGATTCGTTCAATCGTCTCACCCGTCGCGTAATAAATGTACTTTTGCTCCTCCGGCATCCGTTCGCGATATTCTTTTAAGGTAACCGGCTTTTTCTCTTTAGAAGAGTAGAATAGAAGTAAGTCCTGTAGATCCTCTTTGTTGGCGCCAAAGTCTTGATAGACTCCGAATTTGAGCTGACGGCCGAATTCCTGAAAAAACTTCTCATACTTCTTTCGATCATCTTTTAATAAATTTTGCAGTTCCCGTTTGATTTTATTTTTTATATTTTTCGCGATAAAACGAAGTTGCCGGTCATGTTGCAGCATCTCCCGCGAGATATTGAGGGAGAGATCTTCCGAATCAACGATTCCCTTTACGAAGCTGAAATAATCAGGCAATAGTTCCCCGCATTTCTCCATAATGAGGACCCCGTTGGCGTATAGTTCAAGGCCTTTCTCGTAATCAGCCGAATAGTAGTTGAACGGTGCCTCTTCCGGTATAAAAAGGATCGCATTGTAGCGGACCGTACCGTCGATTTTTAAATGGATGTGTTTCAACGGTTTTCCGAAACCGAAATGTTTTTCCTGATAAAAATTCACATAATCTTCATCGCTCAATTCATTCTTGTTTTTCTTCCAGATCGGGACCATGCTGTTGATGATTTCTTCCTCTTGATAGGCCACGGTTTCGCTTGAGTCATCGTCTTTCGGTTTATACTTTGTCACATCCATTTTAATCGGGTAACGGATGAAATCCGAATACTTCTTTATGATCTCTCTTAATCTCCATTCTTCCAGAAATTCATCGTAATTTTCATCTTCACTATTTTCCTTTAGTTTTAAAATCACTTCCGTTCCCGTGGTCTCTTTATGCGCTGGTTCAATCGTATAGCCGTCCGTTCCGGAAGATTCCCATTTATACGCCTCATCACTGCCGAACGCTTTACTGATCACCGTCACGGTGTCCGCCACCATGAAGGCCGAGTAAAAGCCGACACCGAATTGCCCGATAATATCATAACCTTCTTCCATTTCATGTTCTTTTTTAAACTGGAAGGAACCACTTTTCGCAATCGTTCCGAGGTTTGCCTCCAGTTCCTCCTTCGTCATACCGATTCCCGTGTCGATCACTTTCAAAATGCGGTTATCTTTGTCTCTTTCGATCTTTATGTAATAATCATCCGGATTAAAAGAAATGGAATCATCGGTCAATGCTTTATAATAAATTTTGTCGATCGCATCACTGGCGTTGGAAATCAATTCCCTTAAAAAAATTTCTTTTTTCGTGTAAACGGAATGAATCATCAATTCCAGGAGGCGCTTCGATTCCGCCTGAAATTGTTTTTTCTCCATAATTTTTCTCTCCTTCCCGGTGAATATTAGCACTTATTCCAATCGAGTGCTAACCAATTATTATTTTAATACATAACACGGAAACCATGTCAATACTGGAACGCCCGTAAACAAAAACAACCACCCAACTGGATGGTTGTTTTCCCATCATTTTCCATCTGTTTTTTTATTGATTTTTATAGAGTATTCCCGCGTTTCCTTACTCTTTTCTATAAAAGTAATTTCGCTTTCGTTCATCAAAATCACCGTGGAACTACGTGTACCGTAACCGTCCATTTGAATGTACAGGGGGGATAAAGCCCGCTCAAGCTCAAAGGGGATTCCCGTATCGGGCAAATCCTTATCGGGGAACGGCTCACGATCTTGTAAAATGGCAAAAAGTTCTTCGATCATCTTCCCTTTCGGCAATTCCAGAGCTTGTTCAAGTCCTCGTTTTCCTTTTACTACTTTTGGCCAAGGAGTATCAAGTAAATGATTGCTCAGGCCATAAATACCCGGCCTTAAGGCAATTGGCTCGCCACCACGGTTGGAGTAATAGTAAAGTTGCCGTACATCTCCGACGAGAATGTTGTACCCAGGATACAGTTCTTTTTTCTCTGTAAGGGATTGGATGAATTCAGCCGGACTTCTCGGATCAAGTAGCGCCTGGACGACGAGTTCACCGCGGGAACGTTTGCCTTCCGTTTTTTCGGAAAAATCACGATAATTCGTTAAAGCACTGAATCGCCCTGTTTTTGTCACCCCCATCCAGGTTCCCATTTTTTCAAGATCACGCCCGGCGAGAATAGTCGGCTGGTCACCCCAAAAATGGGCGGCAGCCGTTTTCCGTTTATATTCTTCATCCCGATTGGCCGCAACGATCAATGGATAATCAGGATGGACTTGATAGGCGAATAAAATGAGACACATGACTTTCACTACCTTTACAAATTCTTCTTACAGTTTAACAAAAACGCGACCATTTTCCTATTCAGGTGCACTAACGGGCTTCCCTGATTCTGTACACATGGGACTTCCCACCAATTTTTTACGCAAACTTTACAATTTTTTTGAATAAAAACGGTTTACATAGCACTCGATTTCCTGTATCTTTTATCCAAGGAGTTGTTGGTCGTGACGAAATACATGAATTATTTATATGAAGTCGACTGCTTACTCTTTCGTATCATCAACGGTAAAGGAAAGAAAAAATGGCTGAATCGATTCTTTACCACGATTACCCATATGGGCGGCGCATTTTTTACAATTTCCGTTTCAATTGTACTGATCCTATTTTCTACAAATCTATGGAAAGCTACGGCAATCGCGAGCGGAATGGCCTTGGCCATCAGTTCCATACCCGTTTTTCTAGTAAAAAATCTGTTCAAAAGACAGCGACCGTACTTGGTCCTCGATGAAATATTCGTTACTGATAAGCCATTAAAGGATCATTCTTTTCCGTCAGGCCATACGACAGCCATTTTTTCCTTAATTATTCCATATATCTGCCTGAATCCATTTCTGATCTATTTTCTTTTACCAATTGGCCTAGCAGTCGGCATATCCCGGATTCATCTTGGTCTTCATTATCCGTCCGATGTACTCGTCGGTGCTTTACTTGGCAGTGTAACAGGATATTTCACCTACTCCTTGATGATGACGAAATTCATCTTCTATTTTCTATAAAACTTAAAAGATACTATTCTTTTGAAACGCAGCGATCGCCTGCGTTTTTTCATTTCTGCCAAACTCGTGTGTCTTGCTTATTTTTGTAAAAAATATCTGTTTTCCCTGTCATTGCTAAAATCTTAGCACCTTATATAGTATACTATTATTAGAACATGGAGGAGTGTGATGCACGGTGACAATTCCCGAATTGTTAAAAGAATCGAAGTACACGGTTGTTTTTACCGGAGCGGGCATGTCCACCGAAAGCGGACTTCCCGATTTCCGTTCGAGTGGTACCGGTCTTTGGACGAAAAAAGATCCGAGCGAAATCGCTTCGACGAAAGCATTGAATGAAAATGTGAAGGAATTTACCGAATTTTATCGGGAACGTGTCCTAGGTGTAAAAGAATTCGGTCCCCATCGTGGTCATTATATTTTAGCAGAATGGGAAGAAAAAGGGATCATTCAATCGATCATCACTCAAAATGTGGATGGCTTTCACCAACTCGCCGGCAGCAAACGGGTCGCGGAGTTACACGGGACCTTGCAAAAGCTACATTGCCAGTCATGCGGCAAAGAATACGACAGTGAAGAATACGTGAACCGTGAGTATTACTGCAGCTGTGGGGGGATTTTACGTCCAAATGTCGTGCTCTTTGGTGAAATGCTTCCTCAGGATGCGTTTCAAATGGCCGTCGAAGAAGCGGAGAAAGCGGAACTCTTCATTGTTCTCGGCTCTTCATTAACCGTTACCCCCGCTAATCAATTTCCACTTCTCGCCAAACAAAGCGGTGCGAAACTTGTTATCGTCAATCTCGATCCTACACCACTCGATATGTATGCCGATGAGGTCATCCACGGCAAAAAAATCGGCGAAGTATTGAAAAGCTGGGATCAAGCCCTTAAAGAATCTGTTTAAACGGGAAGGGAGGCTCCCCTTCCTGTTTTTTTGAAAGACCGGCCAAAGATTCGATGATCTTTTTTAGATCCCGGTGAAATTTAGTTCGTTCGATACGTCGATGCGTTTCTTACGTACGATCAAGGATCATGATCGTTCATTCCCTTTTTCTCCACGTCCTTCCCTCGGATATTTGCCATTGAAATGTCAAAAAAAAAAGTCCCAATCAGGAGGACAAAGAAATTTAACAACGAATGAATATCGTAATTTATAAGAATCGCTTCTTCACCCAATTCGGTGAGGAGGCGATGATTTTTTTATGATAATTTCGCAATTCTCGTCGATTTTTCCAAGTTACGATCAGCAAATTCCCGATTCCAAGCCAGATGAATTCTTGTAAGTATCGTTGAGTGTGTAAATAAATCACGAAAATAAGCATCCCAAAACAGGTAAAAAATCCATCTTCCTCCGTAGTTGCGGAAAGAGAACGTTTTTTGAGTACCATGAAAAATTTCAAGACGGCGAGGATTACCGCGTACACGAAAGCGAGGAAGAATTGACTCAACGCCGCCCATACACCAAAACTAACAGCCAATGCTTTCCCGCCTTTAAAATGTAAAAATGGTGAGTATGCATGACCGAGGATTGGCGCAAGGCAGATAAGAACGAATGATAGATCAGCAGGGTTGTAATATTTGATGATTGCTACGATAGGAAGATAGCCTTTAAAAAAATCCAAGAAAATACCGATGAGTCCAAACCGATAACCGGCAGCTTTCCATAAGTTGGTCGCACCCGGATTGCCATCGCCTATCTTGCGGATATCCTGGTTAAGCCATTTCCCAATCCAAAAGGAAAACATACATCCTCCGGAGAGGTACGCTAAAAACCACAGGAGTATCGTCACTTGTTCCCTCCTTTCCGCCCTTTTTCAGGCTTGTTCGCTAATGAGCAAATTTCCATAAATTCCCATGACTCCTGCATAAAAGGACATGATCGTAAATACGTAATTGACTGAATCGAAGAAATGAAGAATGATTCCCTATTATTATAATAATCGGTAAAGTGAAATTGTTCATGCTCATTATCGTTACAACCGATGAGAAACATGCTATAATCCTTGAAACCATTCCTTCACACGATTCGTTATTAATATTTACCTACCCTTCCTATATCCGTTATAATGACTGTAAGGTGTTTGAAATCTTATGATAATTGGTTCAGAATAAGGAGGAAAACCGTTGGGCTGGCTCGTCGGACTTGTTGCTGTTGTATTAATTTTCGGGATACCATATGTAGATGACATCTTGGCGCACAGACGAAAACAATTAAAATTAAAGCACGAAATGTTAAAGGATCAGTTAGAACTAGAAAGATTGAAACATGAAAACTATTTGTTAGAAACGGAGAAATTACGGCTTGAACTGGAAAAATTGCAGGCATTGGAAGCAAAAGAAGAGAAGAAGTTTTTTCGAACGGATAAAAACTTACTGCCATAAAAGATAAATGCGGACGTTTGCAGACGCCCGCATTTTATTTTATAGAACTCCTGAAGAACCACCATCGATATTTACCGAAGTTCCTGTCACATATGATGCGGCATCTGATACTAAGAACGCGATCACTTTCGCCGCTTCTATAGCATCTCCGATCCGGCCAAGGGGAATCGTACGCCCTTGTTCACGGGAATATTCTTCCCAGGTAAGATGCGGGGCCTCCCTCCGCCATTTCTTTTCGATCTGGTCACTGCGGATCAACCCGATGCAGACGGTGTTGACCCGTATATTGTCTGGACCTAAATCTTTACTCATCGCCTTCGTGAGGGCCATTCCAGCAGCTCGGCTAATCGATGTCGGCATCGATGAAGCACCGGGGGTTTTGGCAAGGGATGCCGTAACATGAACAATCGCTCCCCCACCCTGTCTTTTCATAAAAGGCACTGCGTAACGGGAAGGATGAATCGCGCCGAATAATTTTAAGTCGAGATCTTTTTTCCAATCTTCTGTATCCACTTCGAGAAAAGACTTGGCAAAGGAAGTTCCGGCATTATTGATGAGAATGTCAATTCGACCATAGTGACGCACCGTTTCTTCAACAGCACGTTTACAATCTTCTTCTTTTGTAACATCGCAGACAATCGTTAGAATATTCTGCCCTGTTTTTGCCAAGATTTCTTCCTTAGCCTTTTGTAAATGCACCTTTCCCCTGGCGCAAATCGCAACTTTCGCCCCTTCCTGTGCCAAAACCGTCGCTGTGGCAAGCCCGATTCCTTTACTACCTCCTGTGATCAATGCCACTTTATCCTTTAATCCTAAATCCATATGATCCGCTCCTTTCTTACAAAAATCATATTTAACATTACCGTTTTCTTGGCAATGTGCACAAACCTTATGACTTATGTATATCCGTCATTATACCGTAATTTGACTACTTGTACAGGAAAATTCACCAACAAAAAAGCCACCGCACATTACCGTACGGTGGCTTTCGTTATTCCGGTTGTACTGAGTTCAATCCTTCTTGATTCAATTCGCTTGTTTCATTTGTTTCGCTAAAATCCTCTTCATCAAAGGGTGGATCATAGTCTTGTGGAACGGAATAGTTGTATTTTTCGCGATCCACCGGTGTGAATCCCTTCGGTGTATGGAAACGTAACAGATCCCCATTGACAACTTGGTCGGATAAGGAAAGTTCATATTCTACCGCCATTTGAATCCGTTCCGCTTTTTGTAATAGTTCCGGATCGGTGATCTCTAAGCCTGTAGTGGGATCATAAAACTTCCCATCGATCCCGAATATTTCCGGACTGACAAAATCTCCATTACGGAACGGAACGATTTCTATATGACCTTCAGATAATATATCGGTACCGAAATGGATATAATCACTCGTATCGATCCCTAATAAATGAAGCACTGTCGGCAGGACATCTATTTGTCCCGCGTACTTAGAAATGGTTTTTCCTTCGATTCCTGGAATCCGAATAAATAACGGTACCCGTTGCCGGTGGGCATGATCCACGTCCGTGATCGTTTCTTTATCGAGAATTTTCGCCATCGCCTCATTATGATTTTCAGAGATGGCGTAATGATCCCCGTACATGACGATGAGTGAACGATCTAGGAGACCTGATTCCTCCAGGTACTGGAAGAATTCCGCCAACGCTTCATCTGCATAGCGGGCTGTTTGGAAATATCCATCGACAGAGGAATCACCAGTATCAGCTTTTTCTATTGTAGCCAGTTCTTCATCTAGTTTGTACGGATGATGGTTTGTCACCATTATAAATTTCGCATAGAAAGGTTCCGGTAACTGTTCCAGTAAATAGGTTGATTGCTTGAAAAATGGCTTATCGTGTAATCCGTAATCCGCTTGGAGGTGGTCCGGAATGTAATAGTAATTGGCATCAAAGAAATGATCATAACCAAAGGATTTATATATTTCCTGACGGTTCCAGAATCCCCCGCCATTTCCGTGAAAGACGGCAGATGTATACCCCCCGTTTTGGTTTAATATCGCCGGCAAGGCATGGTACGTATTGCGGCCCTTCGTCATGAACGCTGCGCCTTGCGGTAAACCGTATAAAGAATTCTCCATCATAAATTCAGCATCAGCGGATTTTCCTTGTGCAACTTGGTGGAAGAAGTTATTGAAATAGAGGGTATGTTCATCTTCAACGAGCGAGTTTAAAAACGGTGTAACTTCTTCCCCGTTCAATTCGTAACCGATAAGGAATTCTTCAATGGATTCCAGATGGATATAGATGACATTCAACCCTTCTGCGATTCCGAAATATTCTGGATTCGGCTCGGCATAATGGGATTTCGTAAAATTCAGTACCTCTGTTATATCGTTAGAATCGGCCAGTACGCGTTGTGCCGATGCCCTGGTACTTTCAACCGCATCATAGACCGTGTAATTATAGAGGCCTAAATATTTCACGATGTAATTCCGGTCAAATCCCCTTGTCAACAGCTGCGGGCGGTCAGTTTCCGCAATAGCCAAATTTAAAAAGCTCATTCCTAGGGCAAGTGAGAAAATACCGATTAATTTTCTCCGTCCGATTTCAACGTCTGTAATTCGTAACTTTTTCATTTTAAATAAGATTAACGCCAGGAGAATATCGGCGAAGAAAAGAAGATCATACGGTTCCATTAAGGCGAGAATACTGCCACCCATATCTCCCAGGTTTTTACCGGAAAAAATCGTAGGCCAGGTTAAAAAGTCGCTGAATGACCGGTAAAAGACCACATTAGCGTAAAGCAAGATCGACATGAGCATATAGATGGTCATCAACCAAAATGTCTTCCGTTTTTTTGAGAAAAAGGATATTCCTAAAAACAGGAGCGCTGAACCAAGCGGATTGATCAATAATAAGAAATTTTGGAGCACCCCTTGTACGCCCAGATTAAACTGGAATAGTTGGGTGATATATGTTTTAAACCACAGGATTGCGACCATTACTACATAAAATTGGATAAAAGTAAATCTCAACTCTTTATTTTGGTTCATTTTTCCTGTCACCTACTTTCCGGGTAAACATTTTAATTCTTTTCAATATATGAAAATACGAAAACCACTCTACCTCTATCTTAATTTTTAAATATGAACAAATTATTATCAAGGTTATATAAAATCTAATAAGTAATTGTAAATATTTTTACATAAACAAGACGAATTGTAAATTATCTTATTGACAACTACTTTAGTATACTTTTATTTTTCTAATTGTCAAGGTAACATTTTCCCAGTTCTTTGGTATTCTTGGCCGTTGCAAAAATTGACATATTTTGCCATTATTCTACAAAAAATTTTTAAGGGACTGACGCGGTACAGGAGACGAATCAACCGTTGCGGTATTTTCATTTCCCGTCTGGTTCCGGTTATGGTAAAGTGATAGTAACAAAAGTTGGGGAAGGAGAGTGAAGATGGCAACGGTTGAAGAATTTTTTCAATGGGATATCCGCATCGGAACGATCATCGCTTGCGAGCATTTTCCTGAAGCGAGAAAACCTGCTTACAAATTGTGGATCGATTTTGGTGAACTAGGTACCAAACAGTCGTCGGCCCAGATTACGAAACGTTACAAACCAGAAAACCTCGTGGGCAAGCAGGTTGTGGCTGTTGTCAATCTTCCGCCTCTTCGCGTTGCCGGTTTTAAATCAGAAGTACTTGTCCTTGGCGGTATTCCTGGAGATGGAGATGTCGTTTTATTGACACCTGATGAGCCGGTAAAAAATGGGACACCTGTTGCTTGAATAGCAAGACCGACCCGGAACGGTACATTGTTTCCGGGTCTAATTTTTTACATTCCATACCTTTTGCCTATGGGATTTACTGTTTTTCCAGTTGTTTATTAAGCCAACTGAGAATATCATTGTATACTTCATTACGATTAATTTCATTCAACATTTCATGACGACCTCCCGGATAGATCTTTGAGTAAATCGGATTTCCGTTTTCCTTATAAAGCTGAATGACTTTTTCGACCCCCTTACCGTAATTTCCTACCGGGTCTTCTTTCCCGCTGAAGATGAAAAGTGGAATTTCATTAGATGTCTTCGCCATCTCCTCTGGCCGGTGAATCAAGCGCAAGCCCGTTAATAAATCCTCATAGAAACTGACCGTACATATAAAACCGCACAAAGGATCGTCAATATAAGCTTGCACCATCTTCTCGTCTCGGGACAACCAGTCAAATGGTGTATGGGGATCGGTAATTTTCCGGTTGTAACTTCCGAATATCAATTTATTTAATAAAGGACTCGGTCTTTTTGCTCCTCGTTTTTTCTTCAATTTAGCAAGCCAAATCCCAAATGTTCCTAAAATGCCCGGGTCATTGGCCGTACCTGATAAAAATACACCGGCAAGGGGCTCGCGATATTTTTGTAGATAGCGACGAACTAGGAAGGAACCCATGCTGTGACCGAAGAGAAAGAGAGGCGTTAGAGGATATTGCTCCTTGATCCATTGGGTTACTATATGTAAATCATCCGTTACCCGTTCAAACCCTTCCTCATCAGCAAAAAAACCGAGCTGGCCGCTTTTTTCCCCGGTTTTACCATGTCCGCGGTGATCATTTCCATAAACGTAAATATCATGTTTGAGTAGAAAATGGGCAAAATCCGCATAACGCCCCATATGTTCGACCATTCCGTGAGCGATTTGCACAATAGCTTTGGGAGTATGTCCTTTTTTACACCATACATATAAAAGGATTTCTCTCCCATCAGAGGTTTTCAACCAAATCCGTTCATGCCTCATGTGGATCACCTTAAGATCGATTCCCTATATATTAGCTTAGAAAGAGTTTGACGAAATAACAAGCCACTTGCTGTTCCAGCAGCCGCAAAACATTTCCTTCCATGGATATCATTGATATTTTGCAAAACTACATGACCTAGCCTGAAAAGAATTTCGGAATCCTTCCTTTCCAAATGGCGGTATCTCCTTGTACTAAAATACCATCTTCCCGTGCGTAAATTAAGGGCACCATGATGTAATTTTATCGTAAAAATAATCTATATCAGTAGCTTTGCATTAAATTAATTTTTAAAAGACAAGCCTTTTTATAAAAAATATTTCCTGATTTTGTAAAATCTTTGTCCATGGGC
>CALKAK010000110.1 GCA_937983015.1 uncultured Bacillaceae bacterium
GAATCCTCCACCATGCCAAAAATTCTTATATTCTTTTATAAAATATAATTTTAGCAAAAAATATTATGAATTGGGATTAAATAAAACCATAATAAATATTTTTTAAAATATACAAATAAATTTGCTACGAAAACTATACTTGTTATTTCGGAAATTTTTCTTATATCTTTACAAACAAATATAAATTTTAGTGCAAAATTTAATTTGTTTTCCATGGGCTTAGGTGAAGGGGAATGTTCCGAAAAACCGCCGGAACATCTATAAAAAGTAATGTGTTTAGGCAGAAGTTATCTGTATACTCTTGTTTCCGCTTGTATTTAACAATTGCGAAACATATGAGTTAAGGGATTTATAAAGAGCATTTCGTGATCGATCGACGAGAGGATCGACGGGATCTTCACCAGGTAAATGAATAAAATGGAACCCCCCTGATGAATTTGATATTTATTTCATCAGGGGGTAAATTTTTTTCGGTAAGTACGATTAGCGCTTTTTTTCATAATACTGGCGATGGAGTTCTTTGATTTGTTCGGCGAGTTCGCTGACAGGACCGTCCACTTCGGCATTGCGAATAACCTCTTGAATTGGTAGATTTCGCACGGGGGATGGTGGGACACCAAACTCCTTTAGCCATTCGGCGAGCTGTTTGGAAGAGCTGGCATAAACGATCCGGCCTAAGCCTACCCAACCGTGAGCCGCAGCACACATCGGGCAATGTTCACCTGAAGTGTAGACGGTCGCCTGTCTCCTTTCTTCAGGCGTCAAATGATTGGCCGCCCAGCGAGCGATGTTGAATTCCGGATGCTGGGTATGGTCACCACTAGAGACGCGATTGTGATCTTCAAATAGGATCTTGCCGTCTGCGGAAACTAAAACAGAACCAAAGGGTTGATCCCCTTTTTCCAGGGCGGTTTTCGCAAGTTCCACGCACCGTTGTAAAAATTTTAAATCTTGATCACGAATCACATCTAGATCCTCCCATCTTCTTTTCGTTTTCGAGTAAATACATGTCTTACTATGAGTGAAGCAAATTTATCATGTTAAAGCAAGGAACGAACTGTTTTCTTCTTTATGTCGCGATTACAAAATGAAATTCTCGGTTTCCCGAAGAATAATGGGAAATTCCTGATCTGTGACGGAGACTGGAATCAATAGGGATGCAGTTTTCGAAAAAACCGACAAAAACAATGAATGGTTTTGAATGTTTTTGATTGAAATTAACCGCTTTCACTGTTACAATGGATGTGTAGGAGGGTTCTTGATGTTAACCGCTGAAAGGCACGATTATATTTTAAATAAACTAAGGGAAACCGGCATCGTGCGTTTGCAAGAATTAGTAAATGAGTTGAATTGTTCTGAGTCGACGATTCGCCGGGACTTGACCTATTTAGAAACAAAAGGGCTTTTGAAACGAATTCACGGTGGGGCGAAACGACTGTACACAGTTGAAGAAGAATTAACGATCAAGCAAAAATCGGTCAAAAACGTTCACGAGAAACAATTGATCGGTAAATTGGCCGCCTCTCTGGTCACCGATCAAGATGTGATTTTTATAGATGCGGGAACGACGACTCTGGAAATGATTCAATATTTACCGATGAAAAAAGATATTACCGTTGTTACAAACGGGATCCATCAAGCGACGTTGCTTACAGATCTTGGTATACGAACCTATTTAGTCGGCGGACGTTTAAAAAACACAACGAAAGCCATAATAGGAGCCAGTGCGATTGCACAAATTCGATCGTATCAATTTAATAAATGTTTTTTAGGAATTAATGGAATCGATACGGAATTCGGGTTTACAACACCAGATCCCGAGGAAGCTGCGGTAAAACATGCGGCGCTCAGACAATCGGCACACCCCTTTTTTCTCGCCGACTATTCCAAATTTGAAAAAGTTAACTTTGCAAAAGTTTGCGATCTAGATGATGCGGCGATTATAACAGCTGGAATTAATGAAAAAAATCGATCACGTTATCAAAAATTTACAACGGTCTTGGAGGCAAAAGAATGATTTATACAGTTACCTTAAACCCATCGGTCGATTATATCGTTCATTTGGACGATTTGCATATCGGACAGCTTCATATCATGAAAAATTGTGCAAAATTTCCCGGCGGCAAAGGAATCAATGTTTCAAGGGTTTTGCGTGAGTTAGGGGCAACTTCAACAGCATTAGGGTTTATCGGTGGTTTTACCGGTCAATTTATCGAAAACTGGCTTTTGAAAGAAAAGATTCGTACGGACTTTATAAAAATTCAAGATGACACAAGAATTAACATTAAATTAAAAACAAATCTTGAAACTGAAATTAATGCCGCGGGTCCAAATATAACAACTGAAGAAGGTCAGCAATTATTGAAACAAATTGAAAAACTGAAATCAGATGATTTGCTTATTCTGTCAGGAAGTAAACCGCCTTCCTTGCCGGAGGATTATTACTTAAAAATCGTAAAACAAATTTCAAAAACAAATGCATCTTTTGTCATTGATACTTCAAGTAAAGAGTTGCTCGATACGCTCGAATTTAGCCCTCTTTTAGTGAAACCAAATAAAGAGGAATTAGAGGAAATTTTTGGTACATCTATGAGAACGGATGCAGACATTATCAAAGCGGGAAAAACCTTGATCGAATTAGGGGCACAACATGCAATTGTATCCATGGGTGGTGAAGGTGCATACTTGTTCACCCGGCAAAAAATTTACCGTGGCTATAGCCCTAAAGGACAAGTGAAAAATACGGTAGGAGCTGGAGACAGTATGATCGCCGGATTTATCAAATCGTTTTTGGATACTAAGGAGGTGGTTGCTTCGTTTAAAATGGGGTTGGCTACGGGCAGTGCAACTGCGTTTTCCGATGATTTAGCAACCAAAGAAAAAATAGATCAATTACTAGATGCAGTCAAAGTTGAAGAAATTCAGGAGGGGTAAAAATGAAAATTAGTGCTTTACTAAAAAAAGAACTGATGATTATGGATTTGCAGGCACAAACAAAAAATGATGCAATTGAAGAAATGATTCAGAAATTAGTTGATCATGGATATGTGAATAATGCTGAGCTTTTTAAACAAAAAATTATTGAAAGGGAAAACTTATCATCGACAGGAGTAGGGCAAGGAATTGCCATGCCTCATGCCCAAACGAATGCCGTAAATGAGCCTGTTGTATTATTCGCCAAAAGTAAAAATGGACTTGATTATGATGCTCTTGATGGGAAACCGGTTTATCTGTTCTTCATGATCGCAGTGCCAGAAGGTGGGCATTCAACCCATTTGAAGGCCTTAGCACAATTATCAAAGCTATTGTTAAATGAAGAGTTCATTAAAGAACTTAAGGATGCAGGGAGCCCGGATGATGTTTATCGGCTCTTCCAAGATGTGGAAGAAAACACAACACATGATGAGCAAGCACAACCTGTAGATGAGAAACCGTTTATTGTTGCGGTTACGGCATGTCCTACCGGTATCGCGCATACGTATATGGCCGAAGAAGCTTTGAAGAAAAAAGCGGCCGAAATGAATGTGGAGATTCGCGTTGAAACCAACGGCCAGGAAGGTGTAAAAAATAAATTAACAGAAGAGGAAATTGAACGTGCCATTGGTGTGATTGTCGCTGCT
>CALKAK010000111.1 GCA_937983015.1 uncultured Bacillaceae bacterium
TGCGAATTTTATAAGGTAATTTGAAAACAGCCTTAAAATAACAGAAAGCCACTAGTCCCCCAAGGGGAAATTCCCAAGGAGATCCTTTCATATGCAAACTTCCCGATGGAAAAGATGACTGCAAAGATGACAATTATCACCTCAAAGAGATAAAAAGTAGCCGAAATTCCAACCCTCATTTTCCTTTTTCCTTGGTTTTGGTGGTGGAATATATATGGATTTCTCATTTGCTTCTTTTTCGGGTGCACTTCCTCAATGATCGAATCAATGAAAGATTTCCCTATTTTCGAACTATCAATGGGGATGTTATGAACGATCCCGTTATTTTCTATTTCACCGTGATACTCCTTTATTTACGAAATATTTTATAATTCCCGCAATCAATTCCCTTGGTAACAAAATCGTTAAATTTTTTCCTACACTGGTTTTTCACGCGTTCTGGAGAAGTTGGGGTAGAATCACATTCGTAAAATTGCAAATAAATTGACATACGGGTCCATTTTACCAGTAAATCATTCAAAAATTCCTGTCTTCTGGAAAAATTAGAATACTAAACATTAAATCAGAAAAAAAGCGGGGCTTTGATCCTTCCTATTTTGAAGTCTTTTCAAGTCAATAGGTCCAGTGAAAATTTTTTTATGTTTTACCTCCTTCAAAACCATTGACTTGGCTAAAATAAGAGACCGATAAATTTTGAACTGAAGTACTCATCAGATCCCTTGGCACAGATAGGGGGATTTTTTATTTTCCATCATCGCCATCTTGATCATTGGAATTGTATCTGGTTTCTTATTACAAGGTTTTGCAAAAAAGTTGACGGCGATAGCAAATATGTCAAATCGCGGCAAGAATTTTAATGCCAAGGTTCATCCGCACTCATCTCATTTTGGGGAAAATCCGGTTTTTCTCGCTATTTCGGAAAAAAGAAATATTATCGCGAAGCCATGCAATATAAACATGTGAAAGAACGTCTGGAATTAGCTCTTTTTAATGGATTGCTGAAAACAATCCAACCGACCCTCGAAGCCGTTCTTCACGTTATAGAAAAAATTGTTGCAAGACCGGTTTCCGTTTCACAGGAAAAGAACACAACCTTTCTAACGGGTGGCTGCGAATGAAAACATCCTGCTGACAGAGTACCCGATCCTTTTTGTCCTCTACAACCGTTAGTTACAAGACGAAAAATGCCTGCGAAAGATACTGGATTATTAGCTCATATTTTGAGAAAAACATGCTGCAAACTTTGATTATCTCATCTTGAATGTTCGCAATATTTGTGCTAACAAAGCCCGGTTTCTGGAAAATGCGATAAAGATTGGAAAAACAGCTAGAAAATATAAGTTAAAAGAAGGGATCGGTAAGGAGATATATTTTATACGGTGGTTTCGCCAATCTGCTCTTTCCCCTGTTCAAGCGGTTTATTTAAAAAGGGGAACAAACGAGGATTGGATAGGAATTCTATGAAAAAACAACTTTTAACTGTTTGTTTAAAATCTTATATTATTTGAAAAGCAAATTGAAAAGCATCGGCAAACCCACCGTATATTCATCAAAGAGTTCAAGAAACCATATGATGCCCATTTCTCCGAGGATTTAATCCGCAAACTTGTAAGAAGCGATTAAGTCTGGAAAATTGGCGAGGAAGTCCAAAAAACCTTTGCCTATGACGATTGGGGAAAATGACTTCTTTCATAAACAGTATTGATCCAAAACAACTAACATGAGCTCTTCAGCAGTAACATAAAGGATACTTGTAGAGGATTAAAACAGTGAAGAATAACAGCCCTTCGCTCATTCCGGTGGCGCGATTTAAAACCCATTTTTCTAATCCTTATCCATGGATCAAAAATTTTTAACGAAAATTCAAATCCTGCTGTTCAATAAAGAATTATCTTTCCTACAGGATTACTTGTGTGCAGACCACATGTCCGCGAAATTCTTTGAGATTTCACGAAAAATTTTTGGGATAGTGCGGAATCGATCTTGATTCTTGAGAAATAATCAAATAAAACGCAAGAGGTATATAACATTAAGCGAAAGATCTGAAGAATTCGCGAAACATATGCATAAATGAGCGAAAGCCAATCATGATATCCCCGATCAACCGCTTGCTCACCACAAATTTCCAGTATGAATCAACGCCGGTAATTGCTATGGACGGTTTTCATGGAAAAAGACCTATAAGACGGCACTAAACCCGCCTTATAGGTCTTCTTTGTTTCAACTATTCGCACATATTTTCGCTTTGTAAATGTTAAAAACAACGTTTGCTAACAACATCGAAGCAAAGAAAATATTTTTGATTCCTCATAGGTAAGATACAAACAAAATCGGGGTTATTGGTAATAAACCGGGTTTGACAGTGATGCAATACCTCGTAGGTAAGATACAAACCTGGTAACTATTCCTGCCAGGGCTTTCGAGTTCAAAGTTGCAATACCTTGTAGGTAAGATACAAACTGCAGTTTTCGTCGCTGAACGTCATGCCATATAACGAGTTGCAACCCCTCATAGGTAAGATACAAACCCATTTTTTTGTTGATATATCAAGTTTTTTAAAAAAATGGGCTTCATCTAAATAGATTCTATTTCACCTGAATTTTTTATTCAATGTTACCTGTAACCTTTGAAATACAAGGCTTTGGAATTTTTCTGTTTATTTATGGAAATGTCGTCAGTCCCCGTGGTTTTTTGCACTATTGGGGTCGACGATAGTTTTATAAATATTATTGGAATTTTTTTGATCTATCTACATCACTTTATCATTTTTAAATCTATCTGCGTTAACAGGGTTAAAAAGTAATGATCTTCTAATTTACACTATTAATACATTTAATAACAAAAGAATTGTTTTAAGAACATTTTGTTAATTTTTTCACATAACCTTTATTATCTTTCAATTATTTACTATCATATTATTGTAACATGCTCATTATTTCACATTCTTTTTTCCGAAAGGAGGACGATCGTGGTTACTGCTCTCACTACAGGACTTTTGTGTGGAATCTGGTCATTTTTAGCACCATTATTCAACTTGTTCACCTGGGCCGGCTTCGCAGGATGTACGACTTTTTTTGCCATCGGTGAAGGCGGACTCGCTACTGTGAAGAAAGCAATGTTATGTAACGTCACCGGCGTTGCCTGCGGAATGTTGATTATCTGGCTATCAGAAATATTACCATTCCCCTATAGCGGAGCTGTGTTCAGCGGACTGATTACAGTAGTGATGTGTTTATTAGGAACCCTTTCATTAATTAACTACACACCTGGTATTTTTGTTGGATGTTTTACAACATTTGCCGCCAATGGTCAGGCACTTATCCTTATTGTTTCTTTATTGTGTGGAGCACTTCTGGGTTTTTTATGCGATGAACTTGGCAAAATTTTTCTTAAATGGCAAGAAAAGTATGGAAAAATCATCAATATTGGAAAAGAAAAGAATGTTGTTTAGGTTTTACCCAACAAAACAGTTGGTTATTATAGCAATTTTTCAGAAATGATTGGAGGTACTATGATGAAAAACTGTCCAGCATTGGAATATGAACCAAAAGAAATCGAAGCTTTCGACTTTCGCCTAGCGATGGAAGAAGCTTCCCGCTGCTTGTTATGCGAAGATGCCCCGTGCAGTAAAGGATGCCCATCTGGAACCGATCCGGCGAAATTCATTCGCAGCATCCGATTCAACAATATCAATGGTGCAGCGGAAACGATACGGGAAAACAATATCCTCGGTGCTGTCTGCGCCCTCGTCTGTCCGACAGAAAGGCTTTGTCAACAAGCCTGTACCCGAGCTAGCATCGACCGGCCGATTGAAATTGCGAAACTACAGCAATTCGCAATGGAACACGAACGGAAAGTTAATAAAACCTATTTAAGAAAAACAGATACATATGCGGACAAAAAAGTCGCGTGTATCGGTGCTGGACCGGCAAGTTTAGCCTGTGCCGCCGAACTGGCTAAACAAGGTGTGCAGGTCACGATCTATGACGAACACGACAAACCCGGTGGCGCGCTCCGTTATTTAATTCCACCATATCGTTTACCGGATGAAATAATCGATCACGACATCTACCAGTTGAAAAAACTCGGTGTGGAGTTTGTCCTCAATCATAAAGTGACCGAAGAAGAATTGGAAGAGTTGAAGAAAAAATACGATCACGTGTTTGTCGGTGTCGGAACCTGGGAGCCGAAAACATTGAATATTCCTGGCAGTGATCTTGAAGGAGTCATCCCGGCACTGGAATTTCTAAAAGAAGCCCGGACTAATCACGAACAAATGAAGCCCCTCGGCGCTGTTGTAGTCATCGGTGGCGGTGACGTGGCGATGGACTGTGCGGCAACCGCAAAATACCTCGGTGCAACATCCGTTTATGACGTCTTTATCGAATCATTAGAAGATGCACCGGCTGTCCAAAAAGAAAAAGATTTCGTCTTCCATCTAGGAGTACCGATGATTTCCGAGTTTAAGCCGATTCAATTTATCGGTAACGGAAAAGTGGAACGTGTTCGCTTCGAACATATGGAAAACGGTTCCACGATGGAATTAGAAGCTGACACGGTGATTTTAGCTGTAGGTCAAACCTTAAGAGACGACGCTGCAGCATGGAAAGATGATGAAGAGCTCTTCAGCGGTGGCGATATGACGAATGGCGGTGACACCGTCGTGCGTGCTGTAGGTGAAGGGAAAGAAGCAGCAAGAAAAATTTTAGAATCGTTCCAGTAAGGAGGCCGGAAACATGAAAAAGGATCTATCCATTGAATTTTTAGGCGTTAAATGTGAGAATCCCTTCTTCTTATCGTCTTCACCGGTATGTAATAATGCCGAACAAATTTCCAAAGCCTTTGACGCAGGCTGGGCGGGAATTTTTTATAAAACGGTTGGAATCGAAGGAGTTGACGAATGTTCCCCTCGATTCGACATTTTAACGAAAGAATCAACCCCGTGGGCCGGATTTAAAAACATGGAACAGATTTCCGAATTATCCCTAGAGGAAAATTGTGAAGAAATTCGGAAACTGAAAGAAAAATACCCGAATAAGGTTCTCGGAATCAGTATTATGGGATCCAATGAGGAAGAATGGCGGACTCTCGCAAAGGCTGTGACGGAAGCCGGGGCGGATATTCTCGAGTTAAACTTCTCCTGTCCGCAAATGACAAGTGACAAGATGGGCTCCGACGTCGGTCAAAACCCGGATCTTGTCAGAAAATACACGCGAGCGGTCGTAGAAAGCACCCATCTACCGGTCGTTGCCAAAATGACGCCGAATATCACACATATGACCGAACCAGCACTTGCAGCCGTCGAAGGGGGAGCAAAAGGAATCTCCGCTATCAACACGATAAAAAGTGTAACGAATATTGACCTGGATAATATGACGGGTAAACCGGTTGTTAACGGAAAATCATCCGTATCCGGTTATTCCGGAAAAGCCGTAAAACCGGTAGCATTACGTTTCATTTCCGAACTGGCTCAATGCGAAGGACTAAAATCCATTGAGTTGAGTGGAATCGGTGGTATTGAAACATGGCAAGATGCCCTGGAGTTCATCCTCCTCGGTTGCCGCAACGTCCAGGTGACGACAGCAGTCATGCAGTACGGCTATCGGATTGTAGAAGACATGATCAGCGGCTTGAGCCATTTTATGGAAGAGCGTGGCGTGAACCGTCTGGATGAACTAGTTGGAATGGCGATCGATAACATTGTTCCTGCAGAAAAACTAGATCGTTCCTTCATGATTTTTCCGAAAGTGGATGAATCATTATGTATCGGGTGCGGCAGATGTTATATTTCCTGCTTTGATGGTTCCCACCAGGCCATTGAATGGGATGAGGAAAGAAGACTTCCTATTATACTGGAAGACAAATGCGTCGGCTGTCACCTCTGCATAAACGTCTGCCCGGTAGCTAACTGCCTCACCCCGGGAAAAGTAGTCTTCAAGGAAGGTAGAGACAACAACAGAAAACCGGAAGATATCAAACAACAAATAGTATATTTGTAATTTCTTAAAAATGAAAGCCCGATAAGGTCTACTCGAATCATGGACCTTATCGGGCTTTTTCGTTTGGATAGGTATCAAATCTAAATCTTTATTAAAATCGCAGCAAATTTTCTAAATCACTCATAGGTAAGATCTAAAACTACTTGGTCAAAGCTTCCATTCAACATTTTTATTAGACAATCCCTGATAGTTAAAATACAAACCAATGACAGTGCAATACAATACCACTATAATCGCAGGTTTCGATCCCTCATAG
>CALKAK010000112.1 GCA_937983015.1 uncultured Bacillaceae bacterium
TAAGTTGCTGACCCTTCTTCAATCGCTTGACGTACGCGCTCTACTTTTTTGTTTTCCGTACCGGAAAGTATCGTTGCTTCCCACGGCGGAATGAAAGTACTGGGAATTTCTTGTTTGACGAATATGGCAGCGGGAATTTTAGATACACCATTAAGTCACGATGAAGTTATCGCCGTAGCCGAAAAAGTGAAAGATCGGTTCATTCAACTCATTAAAGGTATTTTAGAAAAACTCGCCTAATATAAAAACCTCGCTGGTTGATGACCACGTGTCGTATCGAACGAAAACGCGCTCCCGATTCTCCCAGCGAGGTTTTTATTCATTAGCACTATTGGTAATCCGCTAACTCAATATTGTTAATCAACCATTGATCATGAATTTTTATCACTTCTAGTAAAATCGGTCTTTTTACTGTTAATTCACCAGTTTTCTCATTCGCGCTCGTTACTTCAACGATGTGGCCACGAACTTCAAACTTCTCCTTCCCCGTCCGTTTAATATCAGCAATATCAATCCGCTCCGGCCACGGGCTCGATGTATAACGCCCGGGCGCGCTGCGCGGATTTTCCAGCCATCGCTTCAATAGTTTGGGAGTGACGAGATCTCCGTAATAGTCCAATATACTCTCCCGTAAAACTTCATCCGGTGCTAATAACGAGACCATCTTCAACCTGTTGCCAAATTGATAAACGATTTCGTGAATTCGTTCTTCAGTATTATCCTGTTCGTCTTGATTTTTCGGCATCTCTTGCTTCTTTTTATTGAAGATGAATGAGAGGACCTCCTGGACTTCCAGTGGTTGATCGTCATGATCTGCCAGTACCTCTTTCCCAGCGAGTGATCCGGTCAAAATTATTACGATAGTAGACGCACGTAATATGTTTTTCCACAATCGTTTCATTCATCATCCCTCATCCGTCAACTTGATGAATTTCTGTCTGTATTGTTCGCCTATCTCGTAACCTTTATACCCGTGGATGATGAAAGGACTTATCCGTTTTGGGGGCGGACTGATTTCCCTGCACACATCGCGTCTACACTTCACCTAGAATCAATTTCCCCACAATAATCAATATCAGGATTACCAAAATTCCGAGCACGACCCGATCGAAAAACTTCCCCATCATCGTTCTCCTCAAGAGAATATCAAATTTCACTTGCAGATACTCTTCGACATCATGCATGAATTCCCTCTAAAAATCGCCCATAAAAAAACATCTCATTTAAGAAATGTTCTAAGTGGATGCTAGACGCTTTTTCGTTACTCAATCCCTCATGAAATAATGGAAATGCCAATTAAAAAGTTATATGATGGTGAAGAAAGCGCCTTTTTCGTTTCATACTTTTCACTAAATATCCACCTTTAAAATTCGTCGGTTCATAGGCTACAACAAAGGCCTTCGGTACCTTCCTTTCTAATATATCCAACAATTCCTGTACCCGATTCCGCTTCACGAGAATATCCAGTCGATAACGTTTCGCCCCATTCCGTCCTTCCCCAACAAAAACGGTCACACCAAATCCTTCATCACGCAACATCTCGATGAGATCATTATTTTTTTCCATTAGACTGACCATGACAATTCGATACCCGATCGCCAGTTTTTCTTCCAGCCTGCCGCCGATAATCGTTCCGCCTGCATTTCCTAAAGCATATGCGATCATATTGATATAATTGGATAAGTCGGCAAATACCATGCCCAAACTAATGACATAAATCAACGCCCCGATTCCTCCCAGAATCGCTCCGAGGGTTGTCCGCCCTTTAACGACAAATATCGTTTTTAGCGTCGTTAGTGGCACGATTACGAATTGCATCAAAACGATCAATGCTGCCTGTAACAAATCATTTTCCTCCCTATTTTCCTTCATCGATCTATAAAAATATTATTTGTGATATTCTTAACATATTATCATAGGATGTGGTGAAAAAACAGACGAAAAAGCCGACGATTGCGGAAACAATTGACTTATTTACTTTTACAGTATCTATCAGTATTATAAACTATTGGACGTTTAGGTTTTGAGGCTTAAAAAGATTCGATTCTCGCAAATGCCACAACGAAAAGCTATTTTTCCGGTTAAAATTTCTCAACATAATCAATCGAAAGAAAGGGACGTATATGCAAGAAATTACCACACTGGCTGAAAATTTATTTGTCTTTTTATTCATTATCATTATTGGCTTATTAATCGGATATAAAAAATATGTGTCCAAAGAATTCAAGGATGATTTGACTTTTCTATTATTAAAGGTTACTTTACCGGCGATGATCTTTAATGCGATCGCCCGTCCTTTCAATGGCGACATGATGAAAAGTGGGTTATACACCTTTATTTTAGCTTTAATCGGTTTTACTATTTGTTTTGTCGTCGGTTATATATTTATGAAAGTTTTTAAAGTAAAAGAAGAGCGACAGGGCATTTGGCTGATGGGGACGACTTTTTCCAATGTGGGGTTCATGGGATTTCCGGTCATTCATGCGATGTACGGTGAAAATGGGTTGTTTCTTACCTCATTTGTTAACATCGCTTTTAATATTTCCTTCTATTCGATCGGTGTCTTCATATTGACGATGGGACAGGAGCAAAAAAGTATCGATTGGAAAGACATGTTCGTAAATAATATCATGTTTGCCGTTCTCCTTGGGCTTTTCATATATTTTACGCAAATTTCAATTCCTGATTTTGCCCGGAGACTGGTTACAATGGTTGGGAATATGACAACGCCACTATCGATGCTCATCATCGGTTTGACGCTAAGCGAATATCCTTTGAAAGAAATTTTTAATCAGCGACTGCAATATGCTTTAAGTTTTGTCCGGCTATTAGCCGCACCTCTAGTGATCATTCTTTTCTTTAAAGGATTACCGATAGAAGTAAATGAGTTGATGGTCAATGTTTTGGTCATTTTAAATGCGATGCCGATTGCCGCTAATACGACGTTATTAGCTCATGAATATGGTGGCGATTATGAATTTGCCGCAAAGTCAACAACGCTATCCACCGTACTCAGTCTTCTTACACTACCGCTTATTTTTCTGTTCATTTAAGGGTACTAAGCAGACAGCGTTTTTCCCACATGCAACTGAAAATAAAAAGCCCCGGATCCAACCACCGTCACTTACAAAGATGAATTGTGGTTATGTCCGGGAAAATCTATGAATCTATAGTGGCATGGTCGAGCGGTTAATCGTCTTAATTTCTTCCAGCTTATAGGAACCGTCACTAGCTTTCTTAAAATAATATTCTGCTTCAAGCTCATATTCATCGAACATGCCATCTTCTTTTGTAATTTTTAATTGAATCGTCGATGTATACATAAAAGCATCTCCGGATTCAGCTCTTTCGATCGCTTCATCGGAAAAACGGATATCCAATTCCACGTAACCCGATTCTTTTACTTCATTAAATAAATCAAGCATGGTTTCCATAACATCATCTGCATTGAGCCATGTATCCTGGATGATCGTTTTAAATTCTTCCTCAGTTTTCACAATGTAAATTTGATTAAATTTCTCAATAACGGCTCTCGCTTCTTCTACAAGCGGTTGATCTTCTGATGTGATCGGTGTTTCTTCTGGTTTTTGGAAAATACCGGAGAACATCACTATAAGGCCTGCGATGATGATGATTAAAAAGGAGACAAACAAGTAAAAAGCTTTTCTACTAATCGACAATTCCCCCTTATTCGCTTACTCGAAAGTTCAAAATCATTATATCACTAAATGATTAGATAAAATTTTCTAACATTGACTAAAAAGTGACAAATCGAACGCCACCGTAATCGATTCTCAAATTCTATTCATTACCGGTCGTTTCCCCATGTTCTATTTTTCCTTGTTTTAAATAAAAAGAAAACAGGAAAATCATCCATCCCGTATCGGGGGGCGATTTTCCTGTTTTTTTTCGCATTTATTTTTCATCAATGGGGGTGACCGCATCCCGTAATTCTACCGCCAATTCCTCGGTATACATCTTTTTTTCTTCTTCCGTCCACTTTAGATCTTTGGCCATCTCTGCGATGACCAGATCTTTCCACTGTCTCACCCAATCGATGTTAAAAAATAAGGCTCCTGTTCTCCGAATGAAAAAATCAACCGGTTTGACGATCATCTCTTCCATTAAAGCATATTTGTACTGCGCAAAAACGAAGGGGGGCAGGTCCGTATCGCCTTCTACCGCCTCTTTGGCGAAAGCGAATACTCGATCCACGTTTGTACCGTACCGTTTGGCGAGAATTCTCCCCTCATATTCGCTGAGACCCAATTCTAAAGCTTCCCTTCCCTTTTCTGCAATAAAAGCCTCAAGGTTATCTGAACCGCCGATATCACCGCCTGATATCGGGAGATGCTTCGTTTGACATGGTCGGAACGTTCGGCCGGATTCAGCCCTAAACTGGCGGGCGAGTACATCAACGACATCTTCGGCCATTTTACGATACCCTGTAAGCTTGCCACCGGCGATCGTGATCAACCCGCTATCGCCAATCCAGATTTCATCTTTCCGGGAAATTTCCGAGGCATCTTTTCCTTCTTCGTATATTAACGGGCGGATGCCAGCCCAGCTCGATTCCACATCATCCTTTGTTACTTTGACATCGGGGAACATAAAATGAATCGCCTGTAATAAATAATCCCGATCGTGCACGGTCATTTTCGGATGGGTTTTATCTTCTGTAAACACGGTTTCCGTGGTCCCCACATACGTCTTGCCATCCCGGGGAATCGCAAATACCATCCGCCCATCGGGGGTATCAAAATAAACGGCTTGCCGTAAAGGGAATACCGCTTGATCGAACACGAGATGAATGCCTTTTGTAAGATGTAATTTTTTCGTATAACGGGAATGATCCAATGCCAGCACTTCTTCTACCCATGGGCCTGTCGCATTGACAATTTTTTCAGCATAGATTTCGTATTCCTTTTTCGATAAAAGGTCTTGAACTTTCGCCCCGATCACCCGGCGGTTTCCATCATAGATGAATTTCGTTGCTTTTACATAATTCAGGGCCAGCGCCCCGTTTTCCACCGCTTTTTTCAAAACTTCGATCGTTAAACGGGCATCATCGGTTTTATATTCGACATAATAACCGCCACCCTGTAACCCGTCTTTCTTGAGTAGCGGCTCTTTTTCCAGCGTCTCCTCGACAGTTAACATTTTCCTCCGCTCATTATGTTTGACCCCGGCCAGACGATCATAAAGCCATAAACCGATGGAAGTTGTAAAATAACCATATGTCCCTTCTTTATAAAAAGGCAAAATCATCCATTCCGGGGTCGTAACGTGAGGACCGTTCTCATAAACGATCGTTCGTTCCCGTCCCGTTTCTCTGACAATATTAAACTCGAAATTTTTTAAATAGCGCAGACCACCATGGATTAATTTTGTTGATCTGCTCGAGGTACCCGCCGCAAAATCTTGCATTTCGACAAGGGCTACTTTCATTCCCCTGGTTACGGCATCGAGGGCTATTCCGACGCCAGTAATCCCACCACCGATGATTAAAACATCATGTTTTTCATTTACCATCCTGAGAAGCAATTCCTGTCGCTTCAAGGTAGAAAAACGTTCCTTCACTTGGATTCACTCCCCCTGTCTTGAACGATCTAGTTTTCGTAAAAGAAAAAGAGAGGCCAATGAACGGCTGCTTTTCCAAAAAGCAGCGTGCCACTGGTCTCTCTTCCCTCTCCAACCCGACTATTTACTTAATTTCACTATAGCAAGCACCGATCCATGTGTCAATTGGATATTTTAATTTTAATTATTGATTATTGAAAAAGATGGCGAGTTGGAATGGTTCAAACGAACCGGAAAAGATATACTGAAAGAATGAAAGGAGATGGTAGCGATGAAGATCTTTGTAACAGGTTTCGACCCCTTTGGCGGTGAGAAAACGAATCCCGCGCTGGAAGCTGTCAAACGCCTGCCTGCAGTTATAAAGGGGACGGAGATATTGAAATTGGAGATTCCCACCGTTTTCGGAAAATGCGCCAAAATCGTTGCCGCATCGATCGAACAAGAACATCCTGATTACGTTGTCCACATCGGACAAGCCGGCGGACGATACGGGATCACACCGGAAAGGGTTGCAATCAATATCGATGATGCCCGTATTCCCGACAATGAAGGCAATCAACCGATCGATACGGTCATTCAGCCCGACGGGGAGAATGCCTATTTTTCCCAATTACCCATTAAGGCGATGGTGACATACATCCATAAAGTAGGTTTACCCGCCTCAGTTTCGAATACCGCCGGCACCTTTGTGTGCAATCACATCATGTACCAAACGTTACATTTAACGAACACGAAATATCCAGACATCAAAGCCGGTTTTATTCACGTCCCTTTTCTGCCTGAACAGGTGATCAATCGACCGAATACGCCATCCATGAGTCTGGAGGATATCGTAAAGGGATTAACCGCTGCTATGGAAGCGATCGTTGATTTCCATGGAAAAGGTGATTTATCCGAAAGCGGCGGTACGATTCATTAAGAATCATGAAGCCATTCGCTCAAGAAAGCGCGAATGGCTTCATCCATGTTAAAAATAGAAGAAATCGTATTATTGGAGGACATGTCCAAATTTTTTTCTTGATCTTTTGTGTGGACCAGCAAATGCTCATAAATGTTGCTATCGCTCCATTTACCTAAGCAAATGTCACTAAGTAACGATCTCGTTACAAATAAAAAAAATCGCTCCTTTCCGAGAATTCATAATCGTTTCGGGAAAAAGCGATTTAAGCGTCTTTCTTCCACCACTTTTCGTTTAGAAAGTGGTGAAAGATCATGTTAGGCATTCCTTATCATCAACAAATTGACAGGACTAATAGAAAGATAAATTAAACGTTCCAGAGCGGTCGTATCGATTACGGATAATTTGATAGCATTTAAAAGCGTATCTTTATCCATTTTCGTCCAATCAATGGTGTATCCATTGGCTATAGCCAGAGTGCGGATATATTCCCTGAAAGCCCGACCGTTGCCTTCACAGAATGGATGCATCACATTGATTTCCGCCATATAAAAAGCTAATTTTCTCGCCATCTCAGCCTTATTTAATCCTTGCAATAACCGGTCTTTTTGCAGCCGATAATATAGATTTCTAGCATTCTCTTTTAAATAAAGATGGTTAGCCAATTGAAAACTCCCCTTGGCAATCGGTTCCTCCCGCAGTTCACCTGGTAAAGGATAAATGTTATAAAAATATAGTGACGGAAATTCTGCAGATGGGATAGATCGAATGTTCCCTTGATCGGACGCATATATAATTCCGCCAGGCGAATGGTAACCAGTTTACTCTCAGCCCGGTCTAGCCGCTTTTGGTCACGTAAGTCTAGTTTATTTTTAAGAACATCCGAATCGGAGTGGCAATATCTCGATGCTAATTCATACACCACCTGTTGTTATTCTTTTCCATTTCACTCAGAAATTAATTGTTGAATCGTTTTTTCGCCGCGCAAAACGGACATTATATCTTTTTCATCTTCTTTAATAATCGTAAATCTTCCAGTTCCATATTCGCCTTTGCTTGTTCAAAGGCTTTCTCCAGCAGGGACATTTTTCGGGTGCTCAAATTCCCCCCTCCTTTCTGCTCCGTTTTCGTTGTAACCGTTTCCATAATGTGTAAAAAACAGAATGTCTCATCGTATATAATGTCTTTTTCGGAAATTATGTTATTATTTTTCCTTTTTCCCGATCCCTGGGCGATTACGAACCTTTTCAATGAATAAAAAATCACCCGCAGCCATCGTTCACACACAAAGGAATCGAAACCTGAATAAAATGGTCATGAATCTAAATCCATGAGGTGATTTCCATGACATCCGAAAAGGTGGCTGCCAAAGCGGATGCCCAGTTTTTCTTTGATCTAAATAAAAGTCCACTTTTTATCAAAAATCCGAAAAATTTGATCAATGTTGCTGGACAAAAGCAACTAAACACTTTACACAATGTTTCCTTACTAGACATCTTTCTTTCCAGAGGGAATATCATTGAACCCCATTACCACCAGAATGCAACTGAACTCATCTATTGTATTTCCGGTTCGGTCAACGTATCGATTCTAAACCCTCTTTCAAAGCAGATTATGAACTTTACCTTGACCCCTGGACAAATTGTTAATATTCCGCAAGGATGGTGGCATTATATCGTAACCCTTCAGGATCACACGCATCTTTTAGCGATTTTTGATGCACCGAATCCGGAGGTGATATTAGGGTCTGATATTTTAAAATTCACACCGGCCTCGATCATCGCTCAAACTTATGGCGTTGATGAAAATTTATGGAAACAAGCCGTAACTCCAATACAACCTTCTACATTTATCGATTCGAGAAACTCAAGCCGTACTTTCAATCATACGTTTCATCCATATCAACTATCTTCAGGAACGCATATCTTTCCACCGCATCCATACCCCTGGTAATTGAGCTGGTTCCCACAAAAAGCCTCGTTCAGTAGGCTTTTTTCTTTTCTAGCCGTTTGTTCGTTGTATCTTTTTGTGACCAAAGTAAGATCCCAAGACCGGTTAGTAAGAGACCAATTCCGATCCAGGAAGAAAGAATTAGCGTTTCCTTTAATACGAAAACACCCAGTAATGTTGCCGTTAAGGGTTCTGCCAGAGAGAGGGTTACAGCAGTTGAAGGTGAAACATGAATCAATCCTCTCGTAAATAAAAGATAGGCGATTCCAGTTGCGACAATGCCGAGATGCAGGCTAACTCCGAGTCCTTGCGGTGTTTTCATCCAACTCATGTCGAAAAAGAACATAAAAGGGAACAACAAGAGCGCCGCCAGACTGAATATGATGGCAACTGTCAATAAAGTGGATTGACCGGTTACCAATTTTCTATTAATTAACGTATAACTGGCAAAAGAAAAACCTGCACCTAAAGCCAGGAGCAGACCGACCGGGTTTACCTGGACAGTTTCTCTTGTTACAAATATGAACAAACAACCAATAATCGAAAGACCTGTAGCGATCCACCATTGAATGTGAGGGGCTTTTCTCAAAAGAAGCCACTCGATTAATCCAGCAAAAAGTGGTGCACTGCCAATGGCGACAACCGTACCGATCGCCACACCCGCCAACGAAACCGCGGAAAAGAATAATGGCTGGAATAAGGCCATCGTTAAGGAAGCAAGTATAGTATATAAAAACGGCCAATTTTTCAGGGAGAAATTCCCTCTTAAGCTAGCAAATAATAATAAGATTCCACCCCCGATGGCAAGACGAACGGCTCCAAGCGCAAGCGGATGGGCGTACTCTGGAGCGAA
>CALKAK010000113.1 GCA_937983015.1 uncultured Bacillaceae bacterium
TTATTTTTTAAAGACATGAGACAAAGAGTTCATCTAAAACGCGAATAAAAATTGACCAGGATAAAATCACGTGATCAAGAACATCCGATGGATTTCCTTATTACGTTGCAATATAATCAAAATAAAAACCAATGGGAGTACATGTTTTTTCTTGTCAATATGAATTGGTTTCTAAAAACCTATGACCGGCGGCTTCCGTATTTGATTCTAGTGTTTATTGCGAGGAAAACGGATAAAATCATGTATAAAGTATGGGAGAATGATATTTGATGCTTGGTGTAATGATACGCAGACCTTGTACAACAGATTTTCAAGAGTTACATGACTTTTTTAGACTCGTCATTACAGATACGTTTATCAAAGAAGGAATCGGCGATCAAGTGGATGATATTCAAAAAGAAATAGAAACAAAGAAAAATTATTTAAAGAGTGATTTTGCTAGTGACGGAAAAAAACGATACTTTTTAGTTGCCGTTTACGAGCAACGCATCATCGGTACAATCGAATACGGACCGGCTAGTGACCTTATAAAAACATTGACGAACCGTGCGTACGAACATTTAGTTGAAGTCGGGACCGTTTTTGTTCACCCTGAATTTCAAGGGAAAGGGGTGGGCAATTTATTATTAAGTGCTATTTGTACCAATTTGAAGAATAATGGAATTGACGAATATTGTCTCGATTGCGGATATAATCGTGCACTGAAAATCTGGCGCAAGAAATTTGGCGAGCCGGAATACTTGTTTCCCGATTTTTGGGGGATGGGGCATGATCATGCCATTTGGAAAATAAGGGTGGAAGATTGCCTTAGAGGGTAAGTGAAGAGGCTTAAAAAGTTATGGACCGTTCTTGTCAGGAATGTAAAAAACTTGCACGGCGGAAACCCTAAAGAGAAAAAATCATCGGGACAGTCCTTGAAACGAGTGTCCCGATTTTTATAAATTATAGTAATTTCTGATTTTGGGGAAATGAATCGTAGCTCGAGTATATTCGCCTGCTGAGGATTCAATTGAGAGATCATGGCCTAATTTTACAGCTAGTTTTTTTGCTAGATAAAGTCCCATGCCCGTTGATTTGGTATGATTCCTTCCTGTCGAGCCGGTAAATCCTCGTTCGAAGACCCGCTGAAGATCCTCTGCTTTAATGCCAATTCCATTATCCTCAATGACCAACCGTTTTTCCCGATCGTCCTCTTTAAAATAGATCAAAATCCTTCCTCCATGATCGGTGTATTTTAACGCATTCGTGATGAGCTGGTCAATGATGAAACCGAGCCATTTTTGATCACTATGAACGAGCTTCCCACTTTCATCATCGATGTGTAATTGAATTTGTTTATTGATAAAAAGTTTGGCGTATTTTTTGACACTATTTTTAATCACTTTAAGTAAATCTACTTCGGTGATCAAGTAATCACTGGCAAAAGAATCGACTCGTGCATAGAACAAGGCCTGTTCGACATAACCTTCAATTTTATCAAGTTCATCTTCCAGTTTACTGACAATGTCTTCAATCGGTTGTTCTTCGAAATTTTCTATCAATAATCGACTGGATGTAATAGGGAGTTTTATTTCATGAACCCATGAGATCATGTATTCTTCATGCTCTTTTTTCTTGTTATATAGTTCCTGTAATTCCCTTTCATGGGTATCCATTATTTTTTCAAAAAGATCGAGATACAGCCTTTGTTCGTAATTTTGAGCTTCGGGTAATAAGGCGAGAGCATCAGGATGGGGACTTTTGATGAGCCTCTCAATTTTTTTATAAAAATTCATGCGGTAAAAATAACCGATACCAATATATAAAATCGCGAAAAACAAACAACTGACATTGATATAGACAACAGTTTTCCACACGTTTTCTCCATCAAAACTCAATAATAAAACGATAGAGATAAAACTCATCAATCCCGTGTAAAACAAGAGAAAAAATCGTTTATCTTTCAGGTATTTAGGGAAATTCATTTGATTATGTACCCTTCTCCTTTTTTAGTCGTGATAAAATCTTCAATCCCTAATTGCGCTAATTTTTTTCTTATCCGGGCGATATTGACGGATAATGTGTTGTTGTCGATAAATTGTTCTTGTTTCCAGAGGGTGCGCATGATCTTATTCCGGCTCACCACACTTCCAGCGTGTTTCATCAAAAGCTGAAAAATGACAAATTCCGTTTTTGTAAGTTCTACTTTCTGCTCACCGTAGTAAATATTCAGATCATGTAAATTTAGTATCACACCTTTATATTCCAATACGTTAGTCTGAGTTTCGGTATAGGAATAGGAACGTCTGAGAAGTGCCCGGATTTTTGCGATCAAAACTTCCGTGTCAAACGGTTTTTGAATAAAATCGTCCCCGCCCATATTCATCGCCATAATCATATCCATGTTCGATTCCCGGGAAGAAATAAAGATAATCGGCACTTGTGATATTTCGCGAATTTTATTACACCAGTAAAAGCCATCGAAGATCGGCAAATTAATATCCAGCAAGATAATCTGCGGCCGTTCCCGGAGGAAATCTTCCAGTATATGTTCAAAGGTTTCTAATGCGACAACGTCAAAATTCCATCTTTTAAGAGCTTCTGCAAGTAGCTCTCTGATCGCCTTGTCATCTTCTACGATCATCACTTTCATTTTTTCACTTCCATTCATTTTACAGGTTTTCTCGTTCACACTATTAATATTAGTACTTTCTAATGTGATTTTGTATCAATCTTTCAAAACTGTAAGGTTTGATGCTATACCTGTAAGGTTAAATCATAGTTTCTTCCATTAGAATAAAAGCAGCAAGCGAATTTGATGGAGGAATGAACACCATGAAGATAGTAGTTGAAGCTAAAAATATTAAAAAAGTTTATGGTACAAAAGGAAACGTGCATACCGCTTTAGATGATATAACTTTAAAAGTACACGAAGGTGAATTTGTCGGCGTGATGGGGCCATCCGGAGCCGGGAAATCGACACTTCTTCATTGCATATCAACGATTGACCGGCCAACTTCCGGTGAAATTTACATCGATGGGATTCGTATTACGAATTTGGATGAGGAGCAATTAGCGAATTTTCGGCGGGAAAAACTTGGATTTATTTTTCAAGATTATAATTTGCTCGATACATTGACCGTTAAAGAAAATATCATCTTGCCTTTAGCGTTGGCCAGGGTTGATCTACATGAACTGGAGGAGCGGGTCAATCAAGTAGCAAAAACGTTCGGGCTTGACACGATTTTAGAAAAGTACCCTTACCAGATCTCTGGAGGACAAAAACAGCGAACCGCCGCCGCTCGTGCGATGATAACGAAACCAACTCTGCTTTTGGCGGATGAACCGACCGGTGCTTTAGATTCCAAATCGGCAACCGATTTACTAGAGAGTTTGAAAGTGTTGAATAAAGTGGAACGGGCAACGATCCTTCTTGTCACTCATGATGCCTTTGCCGCAAGCTACTGCGATCGGGTGATTTTTATCAAAGACGGGAAATTATTTACGGAACTAGTAAAAGGGAAGAGGACCCGTAAACAATTTTTCCAAAAAGTATTAGATGTTTTATCCGCGCTGGGAGGTGGCTTACATGACGTTGTTTGATGTAGCGAAGAAAAATGTAATTGGAAATTTTAAAAACTATTTATTATATTTTGTTTCCATGATCTTTAGTGTCGTGATTTACTACACCTTTGTATCGTTGCGATATAGTCCGGAAGTGCAGAAGGCCATCGAATCTTCGGATAGTATACTCAATATTTTTATTGCGGGGTCGGTTGTACTCCTTTTGTTTGTCGCCATTTTTATTTTCTATTCGAATACTTTTTTTACAAAAAAACGGAAAAAAGAAGTGGGAGTGTATTCCCTGTTAGGTTTACGGAAAAAAACCATCGGCCGTATGCTTTTTTATGAAAATCTGATCATGGGTGGGGGAGCGGTTTTAATCGGAATTATCGCTGGAACGATTTTAGCGAAACTTTTCACGATAATGGTACTCCGTTTGTTGGAAGCCCCCGTTGAAGTCAGTTTTGGTGTATCGATTGAAGCGATTGTCAATACCATCACCATATTCCTTTTGATTTCATTGGTCACATCTATTCGAGCTTACCGGTTGATTTATCGGTTTCAATTGATTGAACTGTTTCGTGCGGAGCAGGAAGGGGAGAAGGTGCCGAAAGCTTCTGTTTTTGCGGCGATCATTTCACTGATCTTAATCGGTTTTAGTTACTGGCTTGGTTTTCAATCACCGAAAGACAATATCGAAATACTCACGATTCTCGGATTATTTTTATTCAGCATTGTTTCGGGAACGTATCTCCTATTCCGTTTTTTAACCGTTTTTCTTTTAAGACTCGTACAAAAGAAAAAGACAAACTATTATAAAGGGACGAATTTAATCGGTATCTCGCAACTTCTTTTTCGGATTAATGGAAATGCTCGAACGCTTACGATCATTGCTTTGTTAAGTGCTATTACGATCAGCGCCATTTCTGTCGGCTATAGTTTTTATTACATGAATGAAAAGCAGGCGGAAAAAGCGTCTCCTTTCAGCTACACGCACATTTCAGTAAATGATTCTTTAGACAGAGAAATAGAAGATGTCATTCGTGCAGATCGTGAACATCAACTGATCGGGAGGATGGATATTCCGGTGATCATGGTTAATGGTGATATATCGAGCCCGCTTTTACAAGATTATTTACGTGATGGACCGATAAAAATTGTTTCGGAAACTACGTATCGAAAAGCACTAGAAATATTGGGCAAGACATATGATTTTAAATTATCAAACCATGAAGCGATCGGTATTCGTCCGCTATTGACCGAATATACTATCGATGACTATAAAGGTGAAAATTTTACATTACAGTTTACTGATCAGAAACTGACTTTAGAGTTTCGCTCATTGGTAGAAGAGAGAATTCTTCCCTGGAGTTATCCCGATTTTGTGGCAATCGTCAGTGATGAATTGTTTGCACAAATTTCATCCTTCGTCTCTCCTGTAACAATAAAAGCGTATAAGGTTCAAGATGAAAAAACAACAAAGGATACGACGCTCCAGTTAAAAAATGTAGCTAGTGAAGAAATGCGTGTAACGACCTTTTACGAAATTTATCGCGAGGGGCTTGAAACCGGAGGATTAAACTTATTCATTTTAGGGTTTTTAGGTCTTGTTTTTATCGCAGCGACAGGAAGTATTATTTACTTTAAACAATTGACGGAAGCCCACGAAGATCGCACCCGGTACGAAATTTTACGAAAGATCGGCGTTAGTAAAAAAGAAATTCATACAATCGTGAGAAAACAGATGCTATTTGTATTTGGGTTACCGTTCATTATCGGGGTTGTTCACGGGCTCGTCATATTAAAAATTGCCGCCAATATTTTTTCGGTGTTAATCGGATCGGACCTGACAGTCCCTATTGTTGTGACGACCATACTGTATTTTGTGATCTATCTCGGATATTATCTATTGACACTCTCTGCTGTAAAAAATACGGTAAAAAATTAAAAAAAGTCCCTCGAATAGGTTATGCACCTTAAAAGTTGAAAGAAAAAATAACTGTTGCGGGTTGCGACCAAAAAGAGGGACTTTTATTAAATAAAACATTTATTTAAGCCGTCTTTTAATCATGCGGTTCCACCAAAAGAGAAAAATGGAACGGGTATCACTAGTTTTTTCAAATCTTTTAAAGCATAAACTGTGCTGTTGAAAGAAATTGCAAAAGTTTCATAACCGGTGCCGCAAAATGAAGAGGATTCCCACGAGTTCAAGGAAACTAGAGAACTTCCTCAATACGCTTATCATCCACCGATTTTTCATAAGGTTATCGAATAACGTTCTCACAGATTATCTTTAGAAAAGTATAATCGAACGAAAGGGAATAACATGCGATCGATCGCTTATTTGAAGGGGTCACAAAAAATTAAAAGCCTCAAAACCATAGCAGGTTTTGAGGCTTTTTTTGTTGAATCGGGATGACAGGATTTGAACCTGCGACCCCTACGTCCCGAACGTAGTGCTCTACCAAGCTGAGCTACATCCCGTTTATCGTTCTTTTTCCGACAAGACTTATTATAACATAGATTAAAGGGAAATGCATCATTTTTTTATTACTTTTTTGCTTTAGTAGCACGCTCAAGCAACAAATAATATTTTAATGGAATGGTACGGAAATATCAAGTGCTTTTTTAAAAAAATATTAAAGCTACAGGAAAATTTTTAGAATCATGTTTAAAAATCCGGGTGTAAACAATGAAGTTGATTACACCCGTTTGTTCTTAACGATTATGCAAGCCTTTTTCTTTCTGAATCTGTTTCAATTTTTCTGGTGTCACATCATTGTTATTTTCATCAACAACTTTCAAACCTTCGATCATATTACGCATCCCTCTGCGGAAATTCTCCAGATACGCTTTCCTCAACTCGATTTGTTCCTTTTGTTCAGACAAAGTTAAACCAACCGTTTTCGATTTCCGATAGAGCTCATTGATGCGTTGAATCATTTCTGATGTTTCCAATCGTTAAACCTCCTGGTGAATTTGACTTCTACCGTAAAAATGATCATATTTACCGAATTCATAGTGACAGGTTTCTGTTCTATTATAAACGATTTTCCCAGGAAGTGATATAAAAACGAATTGGTCTTATCTGGAAGTTCATTTTCTATAGATCATTCAGTCATTCTGCGCTATTTGATGGGATAAATGGAGACGAGTATTTTTCGTTTCAGGAAAGACCCAAGCCCATATCGTCTTCATTAAAAACAGCGTTGCACCGCCGATGATGATCGGTTGATAACCGTAAACGGGGAAGACGACAAGTTAATGAAAGTTAAATCGATGGCAGTCGTCCTGGTAAGTGAGGTTTCCAGAGGAATTTTGATATGTTAACCCGCTATCTGGGCAAAAATACCAAAAACTTCCGAGATTGCTCCGGGACATGTACAAGAAATAGGGGGGACCCATGGAAAGTATCTCTACGGCACAGCGGTGATGCGAGGACTCGTGTTTGGCCGTATTGCCGGTAGAGAAGCTGTTCAATACATCATAAAGAATTATGAGTCGGTCCACTCTTGATCTAGACTATGAGGTAGAGTCAGAACAGGCTCCCATTTTTTTGAAAAAAATATGCTCATATCTTTTAAAAAGGTAACGCTGATGTGGCCATTCATCCAAGGAGTCACGTGTCCGCTATATTAAATCATTGGCCATTAATACTTTACTAAATGCCTCCTTAAATCGATTTGCACGATCATGAACTTCCATCAATTGTTTTTGATGTAAAGTAAGAACTTCAAAGATTTGTAGACAAATTTATGCCAAAAATAAAAATCTGGATAAAAGTATTTTTATAAGAAACTGTTATTTTTTCCAATCACGTTTCTAACAATGAACAAAAGAAAGAGGGGAAGTTTCCGGAAATTAGGGCATTTCACCATTTTTTGTTCCATTGCAGTTTTGTTTCCCATATATAAACCGTTATGTTATCAATAAAATTACTTTTTTAATAAAAAATATATCAGAATTATCATAAAAAATACAATTTAGTTATTTGACACAAATATTATAAAATATTAAAATGTATGCAAAATTAAATCGAAACGAACTTTCGGGGGGTTATGATGTGAAAAAACTGCTGAAATGGCTACTACTCGGTTTAATGGTAGCGCTTTTATTTGGTTGTGGAAACCAGGAGGAATCTTCGGGAGAAACGAATGAAGGCTCGACAGAAGAAACAAAAGATGAAGGTAGTAGCGAAGGTTTAGAGACGAATATCGTAACGATCGCAACTGGTGGAGCATCAGGACCGTATAACATTATCGCCACGGCTCTTGCCGATATTTACTCGAGTGAATTCGATGTTAATTCCCGTACACAGACCACCGGTGCCTCAGTCGAAAACTTGAATTTATTGGCACAAGAAAAGGTTGAAATGGCATTTGTTATGTCGGATGCCCTCAGCCAAGCCCTGGAAGGAATTGAAAGTTTCCCGGAACCGATTGAAAATGTCATGCAGATTGCCACTCTGTACCCGAACGTCGTGCAAATCGTTGCGCGTGCCGATGCTGGTATAGAAACGATCGAAGATTTAAAGGGTAAGAGAGTTGCCGTCGGTGACCAGGGTTCTGGTGTGGAATTGAATGCCCGTGCCCTTTTAAATGGTCACGGTATTACCTATGATGATATGCAAGTAGACTATCTCGGATATGCCGAAGCGGCTGATGGATTGAAAGCAGGCACCATCGATGCGGCCTTCCTCACAAGTGGACTACCGAATGCCTCATTATTAGAATTGGCCGAAACATTAGATATCAATATGGTGGCGGTCGATCCGGCAAAAGTGGAGGAAATCGCAAAAGACCATCCATACTTTGTAACATATGAAATTCCCACTAATATGTACGGAAATGCCGAACCTGTTCCAACGGCTGCTGTTCCGAATGCGCTTGTCGTGCGGAGCGATTTAAGTGAAAACGACGTGTATCTGTTAACGAAAGTTTTCTTTGAAAACCTTGATAAACTAGCCAATGCCCATCAGGCGGCAAAAGATATTTCCTTAGAAAAAGCCCAGGACAACCTCATAGCACCACTCCATCCGGGTGCTGAACGTTATTACAATGAACAATAATTGGAAAAGGAGTATAGTCGGGAGCACATTGCTCATTGTGCTCCTTTCCCTTTTCTTCATTCGTTTTCCTGTCATCGTCTTGGAAGGGGAAAAGCATACGTTTTACTTAAAAGAGGATCGCTTTATATTGCGATGGATCCATTCTGTGGAAAAGGAAGAATGGCTAGAAGAGTATGTTCGCGATGGTCAAGATTTGATTTTGACGAAGACCCGTTTTAAGACCTTTGGCGCAGGAACTCCTTACACTGGAGAAGAGGTGTCCACAGAAAATGGCATGGTCCAGATGGAAATACATGTAAGATATCCTGATTTATTGATCACCGTTTCCAGTAATGTTGAAACAACCTTGATGGTTGATAATCGAACAATCTCGCTCTATACCCATTTTCGTGACTTTGAAGCGGTGAGAATTCGGGTTCATTACCTTCAAATTTGGGACTACCTGGAGGTGAACTCTCTTTGAAAGAGGATGAAAAGTTGCTGGCTGGTGCTGAAACGATTTCCGAGGAGCAGATACAAAAGGTACTAGAAAAATATGATACTGAATCTAAAGTCCGTACCTTTAAAAATAAAGGGCTTAACTATTTTATCTTTATATTTGCCGTTTTGTATGCAGCATTTCATTTTTATGCAACATTTAATCCGTTGCCGACTCTTTTACAGCGGGCGACCCACCTACTTTTTGCACTAGGGTTTATTTATTTGCTTTATCCAACATTCAAAAAGCAAGATCGGACAAAAGTACCTTTTTATGACTGGATTTTATTCGGACTTGCTCTTTTATCCGGTGTATACTTATTTGCCGAATATCAAGATATCGTGACAACAAGAGGGGGGATGGCCAACACATTAGATATCGTCATGGCGATTTTAACGGTCGTCCTCATTGTGGAAGCGGCACGGCGCATCACCGGTTGGATATTGCCGATCCTCGCGCTAATTTTTCTTGCCTATCCGTTTTTCAGCCATCAGGATTGGCTCCCGCGTATCATGATGACGCGGAAATTTGATTTAGCGGATATTTTCGGACAACTTTATACGAAAACGGAAGGGCTTTTTTCTACTGCGATCGGTGCTTCCGTGCAATTTATCTTCTTGTTCATCCTGTTCGGTTCTTTCCTTGCTAAATCGGGGATGGGGAAATTTTTCAATGATCTTGCCCTGGCGTTGACCGGTCAGCAGAGGGGAGGTCCGGCGAAAGTCGCTGTTGTCTCCAGTGCCTTTATGGGATCGATTAATGGTTCTGCGGTCGCTAAAGTTGTAGGTACCGGAGCGTTCACCATCCCGTTGATGAAAAAAGTGGGTTATCATAAAAATTTTTCCGGAGCGGTTGAAGCGAGTGCTTCAGTTGGTGGGCAGATCCTCCCGCCGGTTATGGGAGCCAGTGCTTTTATCATGGCTGAAACAACAGGAATTCCATATGCAACGATCGCCCTGGCAGCCGTGATTCCCGCATTATTATATTTCACCGGGGTGTTGATACAAGTTCATTTCCGGGCCGGAAAAACGAATTTAAAAGGACTACCAAAAACCGATTTACCGCGAATAAAAAATGTCTTGAAGGATGGCTGGCATTTGACCATCCCGATCGTTGCGCTCATTGTATTTCTGGCCATGGGATTACCGGTTTCGTATGCGGCGATCTACACGATCGGAATCACGGTAGTCGTTTCCTGGTTTAGAGAACATACGCGTATGTCGTTCAAGGATATTTTAGACGCTTTAGCAGATGTGGCACTCGACAGGCGTTGTCAACGATCATCGCTTGTGGTGTCGTGGGGATCATTATCGGTGTGGTCAATTTGACCGGTTTTGGTGCAACATTGACCTCGGCCATTACCCAATTAGGTGCCGGTTCGCTATTCTTAACCTTGTTTTTGACGATGATCGCTTCGATTGTACTCGGAATGGGTCTACCGTCCATACCTGCCTATATCATCACATCGACAATGGCCGCGCCGGCGCTTGCGGAGTTCGGTGTACCTGTATTGTTAGCCCACATGTTTGTTTTCTACTTCGGGATTTTTGCCAATATCACACCACCTGTTGCCCTAGCCGCTTTTGCCGGAGCGGGGCTTTCCGGGGGCGATCCCATGAGAACCGGTTTAAACGCCATCAGGTTGGCACTAGCCGGCTTTATCGTACCTTACATCTTTGTCTATAACCCGGCCCTAATGATGATCGACCCGACCGGCCTTGCGACGAATGCGACCGAATTTCCTTTTGCCGCACCGATGGATATTTTGATCGTAACGATCAGTTCTTTCCTAGGGGTTGTCGGCATTGGTGCTGCGGTAGAAGGGTATTTCAAAACGAAAATGAATGTTATCATGCGCCTAGTGGTCGCGGCAGGTTCGTTGCTGTTGATCATTCCCGAGTTGATTACCGACATCATCGGTTACACGCTGGTGTTATCCATGTTCATCCTTAATTTCTTACAGAGCCGAAAAGAGCAAAAAGAAATATCAGTTTCTGGGTAATGTTTAATAATTACGATGCAAGAGTTAAATCTACCCACGGCGTGTGACCACACGCCGTTTTAGTTGCTACGAGCAAATTTTTCTGTTTGTTTGGGGAGAATGAATATGAAAAAAGATTCTTTCTTTAACATAAAAAAAACGAAACCGGTTTTAATGATTTCAATTGGGCTCAATTCCCTTGCGACATGATATTGGTATAAAGGAAATTGTAATGAATCGTGAAAAATTAATTCCCAAACGGATTATGAAAAATCAATCAAAACTTGGAAAAAATTGTTGAAGGTGTTTTTTCGTCGAACAATTTGAACATTCTGCGGTTTAATGAGTTTGGCTTTTATAAATGTGAAGAAATGTCAAAGCATTTCCACTATATGTTTGTGAGGAAAGAAATCATTTTAAAAATTTTTTCTTGACTGTAGAGTGTACTAATCATATAATACACTTAAAGCTGATGTATGAACCATTTAATACACACGGATTTTTTCATTTGACTATGCTGTATTAACCCCTTCATACACTAAAGGGATTTGATGGGTGAGTCATCCATAAATACGGTTTTCGTTTTCATGGTCCTGGTGAAGTTTTGGTTCCGTTTATTTTGGAGAAACGTTTATTTAAGGGTCGTTTTATGAAGATTTTTTGCTTATGGTGTATTAAGCGCTTAATACATGTCACCGTTCAGCGAGTATGGGAGTGAGGGAATGAAAATTCAATTTAATCATCGGGAACCTGTATATTTGCAAGTCATCCGTTATTTCAAGGAAGAAATTGCCCGCGGGAATCTGGAGCCGGGTCAGGAAATTCCGTCCCGGCGGGAACTGGCGAACCAGTTGAAAATTAATCCGAATACGGCCCAAAGAGCTTATAAGGAAATGGAGGAAGAAGGGTTGATTTTTACGGCAGGAAATATGCCGAGCCGAATCACGCGTGATGAAATGGTGTTGAAACGGGTTCGGGAAGAACTCCTGATGGAAGCTGTTCAGAACTTTATCGCGTCAATACGCGCTATCGATGTTTCTCTTGATGAGGCATTGCGACTTGTCGAACAAAACTTTTACGGAAAAGAGGGAGAGCACAATGATTGAGGTAAAGAATGTCACGAAACGTTATGGCAGAAAAAAAGTATTAAATGGTGTCACCTTCACGGCCCGTAAAGGGGAGATCACCTGTTTGATCGGTGTCAACGGGGTTGGGAAAACGACGATCTTGAAAGCGATCATGAACCTTTTACCGATAGATTCCGGTGAGATTCTTGTCAATGGAGAAAGACCGGACAAACACTTGTACGATAAAGTTTCGTATACTCCTGATATGTTAATCGTACCGCCTAACTTGAGAATTGGCGAAGCGATGGAATTCATGGCAGATTTTTATGCGAGCTGGAATCAAGAACGGGCGGAAGAAATCTTAACCTTTTTCCGCTTAAATCGGGATGATCGGATTAGCGAATTGTCGAAAGGAAATAGGGCAAAAGTGAATCTCCTGCTCGGTCTGGCTCTCGATATCGATTATGTGCTCATGGATGAACCGTTTTCCGGGATCGATATTTTCACGCGGGAAGAAATTGCGAATGTATTCACCAGTCATCTCGTTGAAGATCGCGGAGTACTGATTACGACTCATGAAATTAATGATATCGAGCATTTGATCGATCGAGTGATCATCCTCGATGAAGGAGTGATTATCAAACAATTTGATACAGAACAAGTCCGCGAACAGGAAGGCAAATCGGTCATCGATGTAATGAGGGAGGTCTACAACCGATGAAAAATTATATAAAGCTTGTGAACTTTGAATTCAACCGGTTTTTCAAAATATATTTAGTGCTGATTGCATTAACCGTTGTCGTCCAACTTGTCGGTGCTATTTATGAAGGATTCAACTATGTCGATTTTGCCCGTGAAATGATGCAAAATCAAATGATCACGATGGAAGATTTCGTCAGGGATTACGGTCCAATGTCGATCTACAGTTTTATAAAAACCATCTGGTTCCTGGGACCGGTCGCCATCTGTGTCGTTACGCTTCTTATCTATTCCTTATTTATCTGGTATCGCGATTGGTATGGCAAGAGTACGTTCATCTACCGGTTACTCATGTTACCGGTGGAACGGATCAAGATCTTTTTTGCGAAAGTTACGACCATCTTTCTGTGTGTACTCGGTCTTGTTAGTTTACAGTACGTTTTACTCTTTCTTGAACATGCCATTTTGGAAAGAATTGTACCTGGTCCCTTGTTCGTGAATCTGCCGATTTCGAGTTTATTAAACTTTGATTTTCTCGTGATTTTATATCCACCAACATTCATCGAGTTTCTCCTGTATTACGGTACCGGCCTGGTGTTTCTCTTTGTCCTGTTCACGATGATCTTGCTAGAAAGAAGTTTTCGGTTAAAGGGGATTTTTCTAGCCGCCTGTTACGGAGCGGTCGCTTTGACCTTAATCCTGGCACCTCTCATCATCAATGATGGAGTGGGTGGATATCTGTTCCCGATGGAATTATTCTTGATCGAAGTGTTCCTTATCGTGTTCATCGGTTTCGTGAGTGTTCTTTTGAGCGGGTATTTATTGAAAAATAAAGTCTGGGTCTGATGAGGAGGAAAAATATGAAAAAGTATATGCGACTGTTCATCACTTTTGTCTTTACCGTTTTGGTCATCGGCTTTTTATATATCCAACATGTTGTGGCAAATTACGATGCGGTTATGTTAAAAACATTAGCCGGGAATGATGTGGAATTAAGAAAAGTGGTTTTGGATCTATCGGTCTGGAAGGACGATATAAATATACCCGCCCGTCTGGAAAACGGAAAAATTCATATCTCAAATCAATATTCGCTTTGGGAGACGATCACCGGTGCTAAACTTTCCCCGGAAATAAAAAATTTGATCAAGAAAGAACGGAATTTCATGCGGGGAAAAGTCGGAAACAATGAGAATTATTTTGAAGATGAGGAGTACCTAGCTTATGTAAATGTACACTATATAACGGAGTTACGTATTGAAAATAAAGGAACACCGGAACAGTACGAATATTATCATCATGTTCCCGGTCTTATCGTCGATGTCTTGGAAAAGGAATCGGATAAACGCTGGTCCTTTCCATTAGAGTTATCTGATGATGAAGATATTTCTTTTATTAATGTCGAAGATGTACAATTAATGGCGGGCGTGTTAAAGGTCCTTACCCGGGTCAGTCCCTATGAGGAAAGCGAATATTATCAGTTTTCCACGATCGATTTTACAACCGGAAAGATCATCGCCACATCAAAAATAGATGCACCGGAAGAAGCAGAAGCAATCTTTTTTATCAATAATATGAAGAATTTGAAACCGGAACATTATTATTTATTCAGTATACGGATGATTAATGAAGATATGGCATCAGAAGGGGTCATGGAAAAATATTACCTCTTTGATTTAGAAACGGAAGAGATGACAGAATTATCTTTTGATCCAGGACTGTATGGAAAAGTTGTCACTGCCGAAGATGGTGAAATTTATTTTGCCAATCAGCAAAATGGTTTGGAAGTGACCGTTTATAATATTGAAACGGAAGAATTAAAGACATTATCGTTCCCTGATGTCAAAGACGATGAAGGTTTTACTTACGTTCGTCAAGATCATGGAAACTATTATATAGCAAAGACTAATCAAAGGAATACGATTCGGCTATTTATCGTAGAGGGAGAATCCGGTGAAATCTTATACGAAGGTGAGATTTCTCACAACGATGAACAAATCGAGATCTACCTCGCTGATTTATCAGTGTTATGATATTGATTTTCCCTGCTTTATAAAAAGCCAGCGACACAGCTGGCATTTTTTTATTAAAGAAATATTTTTAAAAAATTTACCAAAGTTGAGTCCGCGTTTTCAGTCTTTGCGAAAAGGGCTTTGTTAAGAACAAGGAAAAGGGGCTGTCCAAGAAGTCATATTTTCGACTTTTTGGATGCCCCTTTTCATTTCCAAGAACGTTGATAAATCAATATTCAGGTTAGACCCATATTCAAATAATTTTACTTTTTTGACAGACCCTTGAAAACACTTTTTAATAATTTATTTTTTCCTGTAAAAAGTCAACCAATTGGTCAATCGGAATCCGGATTTGTTCCATCGTATCCCGGTGGCGGATTGTGACTTGACCGTCTTCTCGGGAATCGAAGTCGTAGGTAATGCAGTAAGGTGTACCGATTTCATCATGGCGGCGATACCGTTTTCCGATCGAACCGGTTTCATCGAAATCGACCGGAAAATATTTGACGAGTCTCAGATAAATGTCGCGGGCTTCATCAGACAATTTTTTCGATAAAGGTAAAACGGCTGCCTTAAATGGTGCGAGTACCGGATGGAGGCGCATGACGGTACGGGTCGATCCGTCTTCCAGTTCCTCTTCATCATAGCTATCGATTAAAAAGGCAAGCATTAAGCGATCGACACCGACAGATGGTTCGATGCAGTATGGAATGAACCGTTCATTCGTTTGTTGATCGTGATAATTGAAGTCCTCACCGGAGTATTCCATATGCCGTTTCAAGTCATAATCGGTACGGGAGGCAATCCCCCAAAGTTCTCCCCAGCCGAAGGGAAAACGGTATTCAATATCGACGGTCTGGTCACTATAGTGGGATAGTTCTTCTTGGGAATGTTCCCGGAAACGAATATTTTCTTTTGTCAAACCGAGGTCGAGTAACCACTTTTCACAATATTCTTTCCAGTAATCAAACCACTTCTTTTCTTCTCCCGGTTTGCAGAAAAACTCCAGTTCCATTTGTTCGAATTCCCGCGTCCGGAAGATAAAGTTCCCGGGAGTGATTTCATTTCGGAAACTTTTACCGATTTGGGCGATGCCGAAGGGAAGTTTTTTCCGCATCGTCCGCTGGACGTTTTTAAAATTGACAAAGATTCCCTGGGCGGTTTCGGGGCGTAAGTAGATTTCGCTAGATGAATCTTCCGTTACACCCTGGAAGGTTTTAAACATCAAATTGAACTGGCGTATATTCGTGAAGTTATGTTTGCCACAATTGGGGCAGGCGATCTCATGTTCTTCAATCAATTTTTCCATCTCTTCAAACGGGAGTCCGTCGACAACCATTTCGATACCTTTGGCAAATAGGGCTTCTTCGATTAATTTATCTGCCCGGTGTCTCGCTTTACATTCTTTACAGTCGATGAGCGGATCATTGAAATTCCCGATATGACCGGATGCTTCCCAGGTACGGGGATTCATCAGGATTGCCGCATCGAGCCCGACATTGTAAGGAGATTCCTGGACGAATTTTTTCCACCAAGCTTTCTTCACGTTGTTCTTCATTTCCACACCGAGGGGACCGTAATCCCAGGTGTTGGCGAGCCCCCCGTAAATTTCCGACCCCGGAAAAATGAATCCTCTATGTTTACAGTGGGCGACAATTTTATCCATCGTGACGTTCATACGCTCAACTCCTTGTGAATATTTTTGTACAAAATCATGTAACTCAAATGTAACTATACTTTGTAAAATGTTTGGAAAATCGGGTGAGGATTTAAAGGTGGGTGTTTATTGATTTCGTTGGAATTAGTTCGCAACGAAAATCCCCTTCCCGCATGAGAAAATTGCAAGCGGAAAATCCAAAATCTTTGGCGGATCAGTCAATAAAAAACCCCCGTCCATATGCTGATCCATAGCATAGGGACGGGAGTGACCCGCGGTTCCACCCTATTTGCCACAAGTCTGTGGCCGCCTCATTTACAAACGGCTCGGGAACGCCTTCCTTAACGCTCTATACCCGGCTCCCACCATCCCGGGCTCGCTTTGATAGAGTGGGTTAAGTACTCCTTTCCCTCATCGCCGGCAATATTCGCAACATTTTTAGCTACGTTTGATTTTAACGAACGGGAAGGGAAATGTCAATATGTGACCCTTTTTGTTAGGCGGTATGGTTGAACTTAAATATCAAGAAGCACGTGAAGATGGTCCATCCGTCTTGATCATAAATTTCTTTGGGAGGGATTTCATTGGTTCAAGACAAAGTGCTTTTTATAACCGGTGCGGCAAGTGGAATCGGTTATGAGATTGCCGTGTACTTTTTAAAACATGGAGCGAAGGTCGTCTTCTCAGATCTGAACGGTGACAAAGTTCAGGAGGTAACGGAGCGATTACGACAACGGGGGTATGACTGTCAAGGAATACGGTGCGATGTGACCGATGAGGCACAGTTGAAACAGGCGATCGACTATACCGTAAAAACGTATGGTACGATCGATATTTTGATTAATAATGCTGGATTGCAATACGTCGCGCCTATTGAAGAATTTCCCACGGAAAAGTTCGAATACTTGGTAAAGGTCATGCAGATCGCCCCTTTTGTTGCGATAAAACATGTGTTTCCGATCATGAAAAAGCAAAAATTCGGTCGCATTATCAATATCGCCTCCATCAATGGCTTGATCGGCTTTGCCGGGAAGGCTGCTTACAACAGCGCCAAACACGGGGTGATCGGTCTTACGAAAGTTGCGGCACTGGAAGCTGCCGAGCACGGGATCACGGTAAACGCCCTCTGTCCCGGTTATGTAGATACACCCCTTGTGCGAGGACAATTCGAAGATCTGGCAAAAACGAGAAATGTCCCTGTGGAGAAAGTGCTCGATGAAGTTCTTTATCCTTTAATCCCGCAAAGAAGACTGTTGTCGGTACAGGAGATTGCAGATTATGCGCTTTTCCTGGCTAGTGATAAGGCAAAAGGGGTTACCGGTCAGGCGATCGTCCTCGATGCCGGTTATACCGCCCAGTGATCGTTGCGATCATTTTGCTTCGGAATGTCCGGTAATTTTATGGTTGCGAATTTAAGCGTTTAAATCATGGGAGGGAGAAGATGTTTGGAATTATTTTGGGACTCGGTGTGTTAATGACCCTCGCTTATCGGGGCTGGTCCATCATTTGGATCGCTCCGATTTCGGCAGGGGTGGTCGCGTTAACGGGGGGACTTGATTTATTAGAGGCGTACAAAGAACCGTATATGGAAGGTTTCGTCAGTTTTGCCAAACAATGGTTCCCGGTATTTATGTTAGGGGCAATTTTCGGAAAACTTATGGAAGATACCGGGATGGCAAAATCGGTAGCGATATCTCTATCAAAGATGATGGGGAAAGAGCGGGCGATTCTCGGCGTTCTCCTTTCGGCAGCAGTGTTAACCTATGGTGGCGTCAGTCTATTTGTAGTTGTCTTCGCTGTGTATCCTCTTGCGATTAATTTGTTCCGGGAAGCGAATATTAGTAGAAAGTTGATACCGGGAACGGTCGCCCTGGGGGCTTTCACCTTCACGATGACCGCGGCGCCGGGTACACCCCAAATCCAGAACCTCATTCCCATGCAATACTTTCATACATCACCGACAGCGGCACCGATCATGGGGATTGTAGCCTCGCTCATCATGGGTGTCGGTGGCTATTTTTACCTGCGCTGGCGGGAGAGGGTTTTGCGCCAGCAAGGTGAAGTATTCACCGAGCCGGAAAATAAAGGTCAGACAGATGATGTGGATGAAAAAGTACCGAACTTTATATTGTCTTTATTACCGCTGATCACCGTACTCGTGACCCTCAATATTTTGAAATGGGATATCATCGTATCATTAATTTCCGGAATTCTCCTCATCCTGTTATTAAACATTCAAAAATATAAGTCTTTCGTTCAAGGAATCAATAACGGGGCGGTCGGTTCGGTTACCGCGATTATCAATACGAGTGCGGCCGTCGGCTTTGGTTCCGTCGTGAAAGCTGTTCCTGGTTTTGAGACATTGACAAATATGTTATTAAACATTAAAGGAAATCCACTGATATCCGAAGCGATCGCGGTAAACTTACTCGCTGGTGCGACGGGTTCGGCTTCTGGTGGTATGGGGATCGCACTGGAAGCGCTAGGGGAAAAATATTTTGAGCTCGCGACCCAAACAGGGATTAGTCCCGAAGCCTTTCACCGGATCGCTTCAATCGCATCCGGTGGATTGGATACTTTGCCCCACAATGGTGCTGTCTTAACGTTATTGACGATAACCGGTATGTCCCATAAAGATAGTTACCGTGATATTTTTGTTGTATCCCTCTTAATTCCGCTTATTGCTTTGGCTGTAGCGATCATTCTTGCCGCTTTGGGAATTTATTAAGGGCGTTAACCAAAGAAAGATTGGTGATTGTAAAAAGATAGATAGAGTTTATATATTCGATCTGTCCTATTCAGCGACAGATCTTTTTTTTTGCTAAATGGAAAAATGTCTGGTCAAAAAATTAACTTGAGTGAATACATATGAATTGTTAAGAAAAAGGTTAATTTCTTCCTTTGACAATCAGGAAAAAATAGCGTATATTACAAATGGCGAACGATTTAATGTTAATTACATAAAATATTCGTGTTTCAGGGGTGTTACTCGTGATAGAAATCTTTGATTATGAGGATATTCAATTAATTCCGCGAAAATGTATCGTGAAAAGTAGGAAAGAATGTGATCCCTCTGTTGAATTTGGGGGTCGGCGATTTCGTCTTCCGGTTGTTCCTTCCAACATGCAAACCGTTATCGATGAAAATATCGCTCGTTATCTAGCGGAAAATGGTTACTTCTACATCATGCATCGTTTCAAACCCGAAACTCGCTTACAATTCGTAAAAGAAATGCAAGAAAGCGGACTCTATGCATCGATCAGTGTCGGTGTAAAAGAAGAGGAGTTCGTTTTTATCGAGGAACTCAGTGATGCAGGATTAACACCTGAATATATTACGATAGATATCGCTCATGGCCATGCGGATACGGTTATCCGGATGATTCAACATATTAAAAAACTCCTGCCGGGAAGCTTCGTGATAGCCGGAAATGTCGGGACCCCGGAAGGTGTGCGGGATCTAGAAGAAGCGGGGGCTGATGCGACGAAAGTAGGAATCGGTCCTGGTCGGGTATGTATTACGAAAATTAAAACAGGCTTCGGCACCGCTGGCTGGCAATTAGCCGCCTTGAATTGGTGTGCCCAGGCCGCGAGAAAACCGATTATCGCCGATGGCGGAATCCGGACACACGGAGATATCGCAAAATCCATCCGTTTTGGCGCAACGATGGTCATGATCGGCTCGTTATTTGCCGGTCACGAAGAATCACCAGGGGAAACAATAGAGAAGGACGGAAAACTGTATAAGGAATATTTCGGCTCGGCTTCCGAATATCAAAAAGGAGTCCGGAAAAATGTCGAAGGAAAGAAAATGTGGATCGAACATCGCGGACCATTACAAAACACATTGACCGAGATGGAAGAAGATTTACAATCGGCCATTTCATATGCCGGGGGAAATAAATTAGAAGACTTACGCAATGTTGATTATGTGGTCGTACGCAACTCGATTTATAATGGAGATCTTATCGTTTATTAAAAGAAGAACCTGCTCTTTAAGAGGGCAGGTTTTTTCATGGAGTCGATAACCGTTGCTTCATCATTAGGGTTGTTAAAACATTTTTTTTTTGCAAATTATTCTTTTTGCATCTCGCGCAAAAGATCCCGGATTTCTTGTAAATACTGTTCTGTTGCCGGGATTTTTGTTTCTCCTGTTTTTTGCGGTTTGTTTCGTTTCAGTCGATTGAAGAATTTAATGATGAAAAATAAAACGAGGGCAATTAATAAAAAGTTCACAATCGCCTGCAAGAAATTGCCGATTTTTAAGGTCGTTGTCCCGAGCGGGAGGGCAATACCGCTTAAATCGACCTGTCCGGTGATAGCGAGAATAATCGGAGTGATCAAATCTTCGACGAGAGAATCGACGATCGCCGTAAATGCGCTGCCGATGATCACACCGACGGCAAGATCCAGTACATTACCACGTGTAATGAACTCTTTAAATTCGTCCCGGAAATTGTTCCACATCGTATGTCATGAACCTCCCGAATTGAGTTCTAGTTTCTGAAAATACAAGTTTAAAATTAAAAAATTACTGAGCTATATTTTTTCCGGAAATTTGGCGAACATTCTACTTGATATCGATTTGTTCCTTCTTTTTAACTATAACAAAAAAGAAAGCAAGGGGCAGAATATATTTCCCCTTGCACTAAAAATTTTTTCGATTCCGAAAATTCGCGGATGAATATTATCGAAGAATCACGCTTTTACTTCCGTATCTTTTATCTTCGTTACGAAATTGTTCCAGGCTTCAAAAATCAAGAAAATACATAGAGCGAACAAGACGAACCCGGCGCAGGCTAAGAAAATATTTCCTACAAGGAAATTATTGACCATGAGTACAATCAATGCACTGATCGTGACCAGGAACATGAACGTCATCGGGATAATCGTAAAATAAGATCTAATCCCTCTTCGGATCAGCCAGACACTGACAGCCATTAAAGCAAGCGCACCGAGCATCTGATTCGCCGAACCGAAAAGCGGCCATAGTGACGCCCAGGTTCCCGATAGGGCGAGGGCACCAGCACCAACGACTACAACGAGGGTGGCAACGAATTGATTGCTGAAAAATTTACTGCGGCCTTCGGCAAATTCTTGCACTCCGTATTTTCCTAACCGGGTCGCCGAATCGAGAGTCGTCATTAAAAAGGCAGAAGCGGCAAGCGATACAAATGTGAATCCTGTTGCCACAGGTAAACCAAAGGCGCTCATGAATTCAGACAGCCCCATGGCAAAAGTTGGTATCGGACCACCGGCAGAGGTCAGACGTTCGGAGAAAGCTCCGGTAGTCAAATAGGCAACCGATAACAAAACAATAACGGCTAAAAATCCTTCAATCAGCATACCCCCGTACGCGATGAACCGGGCATCTTTTTCACTGTTGAGCTGCTTCGCCGTAGTACCGCTAGCTACGAGAGAATGGAATCCGGAAATCGCACCGCAGGCGATCGTGATGAAAAGGATCGGGAACAACGGTCCGAGTGTTTCATTATAAAAACCCGTGAAGGCGCTTAATTCAATCGTCGGATTATAGAATAATACGCCGATGAAGCCGCCGATCATCATGGCGTAAAGTAAGTAGGAATTCAAATAATCACGAGGTTGCAACAGTACCCAGACTGGAAGAACCGATGCCACAAAGGCATAAACGAGCAGAATAATCACCCAGGTTGTTGCGCCTAACTGCAGCGGGAATAGCATGCCTAACCAGATACATGCAAAAAGAAGAATAACCCCAATGATACTTGCGATTACAAAATTCATGCGCAATTGGTTGACGCAAAATCCGAATAAAATGGCAAGAGCGATAAATAATAAGGAAGCGGTTGCAGCTTCAGGTGCTGCTTCAAAAGTATCGGCGACAAGAACTGTAAATACACCGACGATGAGAATTAATGTAGCTGTTGAGAAAGATAAAAACAAGATTTGTCCACGATTCCCGATATATTGTTTAATAATGGTACCGATCGATTGGGCTTTATGGCGAATGGACGCTTGCAAAGATGCGAAATCATGGGTTCCCCCGAAAAAGATACTTCCTAAAACAATCCAGAGTAGGGCGGGGATCCAGCCAAAAACCGCCGCTGAAACGGGTCCAACAATCGGTCCGGCACCGGCGATCGTTGCGAAATGGTGTCCTAATAAAACCGGGCGGTTAGTAGCTACATAATCGATTCCGTCCGCCATCTCATGGGCGGGAGTTTTTCGATTCGGATCAACATCGAGCTTTTTTTCCAGGTATTTCCCATAAGTGAAATAAGTGAAGATAAAAACGGCAGCAACAATAGCCAGCAGTAATATGCCGCTCATCGCCAGCTCCCATCCTCCTTCAAAATTTTTTCAACAGATGCAATAAAAGGCCTTCCCTTCGGATGAATCGTGATCGAGCGATCACGGAGATTGATTAGTACCCAGTACATTTCGACCCAGCCATGCAAACCGAACTTCAGAAATCTCAGCTTGCGAAAGCGCCTCACCTCCTTAAGAACTTTACTGTCTACATCTTGATCTACAACAACGATACCAAGGATGATGGTGGACATATGTTCTTCATGTGATGGAATATATTCCAGGAGAGTTTTTTCCATTGCCCGTTGTAGTTTTTTAAAAAAAGACAAATCTAATCGTTCGTCACAGGTCGTTGTAAAAACGAGTTGTTGATTTTCCACACCATATACCTTGATTTTTTTTGTGATCATGTAGCGCTCGTCGCGTCGTTTAAAAATGGCCAGGAAGGATAATGGAATGCCATCAATGTTTTTATCCCTATATACATCGAAAAAGGGAGTAAAGTGATTGGCCAGTTGACTGGTAAATGTTTCGATTTTCTTTACGGTGTTCACTGTCGAACCTCCAGTTTATGAAACGGAATGGTCGGTACAAATGATGTTGATTTGATAACGTTTACAATTGTGCTACAACCTCGCCAGTCCATCGACCTGCAATGTTTTAAACGGTCCGAATCCTGTTAACGATAATTTCAAAGAGCCATCTTTAAGCTGTATATTTTTATCTACAAAAATGGTTAACCGATCTAACTGTACTTGATGAAAAAGTTGGGGATTTTCCGGTTTTCGATATTGGATTGAAACTTCTTCAATCGGGACACAACAATTCATAATCGGGACTTTAGTCAGGGTGACCGTGGTAATTTTCTTGTCCAACCATTCTTTTGCCTTTTCATCGATTTGGACGTTCAAGAAAACATCTCTCCCCCATATACGTTTTAATATTAAGAAAAATCCAAATATATATAATTATTATATAAAAAACAATCAAAAAGGAAAAGAAATTTTTTAAAATTTCACGCGATGTGTTCTAGAAAAAAGTTGCATAAAAGCAGCAAGTCTTTATAACAATCTTTAGATAAATAAAAAAGATGCAAGTGAAGAGGACGAACGATGTCCAGCCACTTGCACCTTTCCGGGGATTTTCAGTTAGTCACTTAATCTCCGTTAAGTTTTTTTAGCTCGGAACGAAGCTTATTGTTTATTTCATGGTTGATGCCGATTACTTCGTCTACACTCAATACAAAGGCAATCCCTTTTCCTGGTTGATCAAGCCTTTCATTTGCATTGATCGCTTTTAACACTTGTTCGGTAATTTGCCGAGGGACAAGTGTGAGGATGATTTCTTTTTCTGGCTCAATCATGATGTTAAAAATTTTGGCCGTTTCATGCACGCCGGTACCGCGACCGGTAATGATCGTTCCACCGTCTGCCCCGGCTTCTCTGGTCGCATCGATAACAGTTTCCGCATCGCCTTTATTCACGATCGTAACGATAAGGTCATATTGTTTTGTCTGCTTAGTCATTCCCTTTACACCTTCATTCAGTTTTTCAGTTTTGGTAAAATGGGTACCGATCACTTTATTCGTATCTATGGTAAAACAAATTCCGGTTTTCGGGCGGTTCAATTTTCCTGTATCATAAATGGTTTGCATGATTTTGCGAGTAAGTTCTGCGGGTGCGACTGTTAATATAATGTCCCGTTCCCGTTTTACCGGTATTCCCAGTACTCTACTTTTTTCTTCTTTTCGAATTCCGATCCCGTACATAATCGTTGAACCGGGTGCACCAGCTTTCTTTATGGCTTCAATGATCTTTTTGGTCATTGACCGTCTAACGATTGTAACAATTAATTTATCTCTCATTGCTACGTTGCTTGAAGAAAAATCGCTCTTACTGTCAATGCTTTTCATGCATCGCTTTCTCCTTTCTACCGTAGATCAAACCTAATGTCAGGACCGAAATGATCGGTGCGAGTAGGACGGTAACGACCATACCGAATCCGTCTAAAATCGGATCTCTTCCTGCCATCGCTGATGCAACACCGACAAATAAGGCTAATAAGAAAGTGGAAGTCATGGGGCCGGTTGCCACGGTTCCCGCATCGAAGGCAATGGATGCGAAATTCTTTGGTGTAAAAAGAGCCATGATGATAGCGATAAGATAACCGGGTAGAACAACATATAAAATTGAAAATCCATATATAATACGAATCATCGTCAGGCAAGTTGCAAAACCTACACCGATACTTATCGTATATTTTAATAAACTTTTCGGTATATAACCACTAGATGCTCTATCAACTTGGTTAATCAGTACCGTAACGGAAGGCTCAGCAATTACAGTAAAAAATCCCAGGATAAAACCGATTGGAATTAAAATCCATTGATATTGAAAAGAACCGAGGACTTCACCGATCGCTTCTCCAACGGGTAAAAAACCGATGTTCACTCCTTGTAAGAAGAGCGTAAGGCCGAAAATCGAAAGTGCAAATCCTACCAGTATATCCCGCACTTTTTTCCAGGGATATCGCCAGAAAAGTAGCTGAAAAATCCAAAACAAAATGAATAGTGGCGATATAGCCATTATGACCTCAAAGAAAACGAGATTCATTCCCGCAAAAATATTCACCCGAAAATCACTCCTAATATCAGTAAAGCTAGAATCGGACCTAATGTTGTTAATCCGATCAGGCCGAAACTATTTTCCATATTCGATTTTCCACCTAAAACTCTAGTCACACCGAGTCCTAAAGCCATAATAAAAGGTACGATGAGCGGACCGGTAATAACACCAC
>CALKAK010000114.1 GCA_937983015.1 uncultured Bacillaceae bacterium
AAAAGAACATGTCGGCTTTTACCGGATGGATTTCCAGTTCGCTAAAGTGGAGGATAAAAATTGACGCTCGCAAGCGCCGGGTTTTCGTTAACAGGCCAGAATCATACCCGTTCCGGCCTGTTTTTTTATTACTCCGGAAAGAAATAATTTTGGTATAAATCAGACAAATTGGTTGACTGAATGTTCATTCATTATTGTATAATAGAAGCAACCAAAGGCTTTGAAGCGACGGGTGGGATCGGTTCTTGGATGGGGGATGTAACGGTCATAAAGTTTTGATTTCCAACGAAGGGGGTTATTGCGGTGGAGACATTTTTCTGGATCAATTTAATCGCAACGATTCTGGTCACCGCTTATGCGATCTATCTGTTTGGCTCTGTGGTGAGGACCCGCTACCTCTATATTAAACTTGGAAAGAAGGAAGCGTTTGATCAGCGGGTGAAAGAAAGGCTCCACAAAGTATGGGTATACGTATTCGGTCAGAAAAAGCTTCTCAAAGATAAAAAGATGGGCGCAATCCACGTTCTCTTTTTCTACGGATTTATTCTCGTACAGTTTGGTGCCATCGATTTTATCTGGAAAGGAATCGTTCCCGGTAGTCACTTACCTTTAGGACCGCTTTATCCTGGTTTTAAATTCTTTCAGGAGATCGTCACTCTGCTCGTTCTCGGCGCTGTAGCCGGTGCATTTTACCGGCGTTACATTGAAAAGCTCGTCCGGCTGAAAAGAGGGTTAAAAAATGGTCTCGTCCTGATCTTTATCGGCACATTGATGCTCTCGGTCCTCTTCGGTAACGGTATGGAAATGCTCTGGTTGAATCAAGACGCAACCTGGTCAGAACCGGTCGCGTCTCTGTTTGCTTTGGCTTTCGCCTGGATCGGGGAGACGGCGAGTTTCGTATTATTTTATATCGCCTGGTGGATTCACCTACTCGTTCTGCTCATGTTCCTTGTTTATATACCGCAGTCGAAGCATTTCCATTTGATCATGGCCCCGGTCAATGTGTTCGTTGACCGGATGGAAAAACCCGGAAAGCTTACTACTATTGATTTTGAAGATGAATCACAGGAAATCTTTGGTGTCGGGAAAATTACCGATTTTACTCAATTCCAGTTGATCGATTTATATGCTTGTGTGGAATGTGGTCGCTGTACTAATGTCTGTCCGGCTACAGGGACAGGCAAGATGCTCAGCCCTATGGATTTGATTGTTAAATTGCGGGACCATTTAACAAATTACGGTGCGGCGGTGACATCCCGCTCGCCATGGGTACCGGCCTTTGCTTTCGCCAATACAACCGGTAACCAGCTCGCTGCCCAGGCCCGTTCGCAGGGGGCCCAGGAGACGGCGGCCACTGCGATCTTTACGGAAAGCCTGATCGGCGATGTGATCACTGAAGAGGAGCTATGGGCTTGCACGACCTGTAGGAACTGTGAAGAGCAGTGTCCGGTCATGAACGAGCATGTCGATAAGATCATCGATTTACGGCGCTATCTCGTTTTGACGGAAGGAAAAATGCCCGCTGATGCGGCGCGAACGATGCAGAATATCGAGCGGCAGGGGAACCCATGGGGGTTGAACCGCCGTGAACGGGATAAATGGAGAGAGTTGCGTGATGATGTCTATATCCCGACGGTAAAGGAAATGAAAAAGAAAGGCGAGGACTTCGAATACTTATTCTGGGTCGGCTCCATGGGGTCTTTCGATAATCGGAGTCAGAAAATTGCGCTTGCTTTTGCGCGCCTGATGAATGAAGCGGGGATTCGTTTTGCCATCCTGGGCAACAAAGAAGGAAATTCCGGTGACATCGCCCGTCGCTTCGGAAATGAGTTTCTATTCCAGGAACTCGCCCATAAGAATATTAAAGAATTTGAAAAGAACGGCGTGAAGAAGATCGTCACCATCGATCCACATGCCTACAATATTTTTAAAAATGAATATCCGGATCTCGGTTTTCAAGCGGAAGTGTACCACCATACCGAATTGTTGTATCAGTGGCTCAAAGAGGGGCGCCTGAAACCGAAATACCCAGTCAATGAAAGGATCACCTTCCATGATTCCTGCTACCTCGGACGTTACAACGATGTGTACGATCCGCCCCGGGAAATTCTCAAGGCTATCGAGGGTGTCGAGCTTGTCGAGATGGAACGAAACCGCGAAAATGCGATGTGTTGTGGGGCCGGTGGCGGTCTCATGTGGCTTGAGGAAGAAACCGGTCAGCGCATCAATGTGGCACGAACCGAACAGGCGTTAAAAGTAAATCCTTCCATCATCGGTTCGGCCTGTCCTTACTGCTTAACGATGCTTTCTGATGGTACAAAAGCAAAAGAAGTGGAAGATGCTGTGAAAACGTACGATGTGGCGGAAATTCTTGAAATAGCGATTTTCGGTGAAGAAGAACAGCTCGTCTCGTAAAACTCCTTTTGCTTACGATTTCCGCTAAAGAACGGGAATGTTTTTCACAGATGATTTTACCGGGCTGTCGCGTTGGTTTTGACAGCCCGGTAATTCTTCCGTGTCATGAGTTTTGGTGGGTTATGCACATCACTTTTTTCGGGAAAGAGAATGGTTTTCCTTTGGATTTAACAATCACGTGCGTTTTTTTTGTAATCAATGCGATCGGCGGGAAGGATCGTTTGGGGAATCACTTACGATTCCGGTAGGCATAATCTGCGTATGTTTTTGACAAAAATATATAAATATTCCTAATTATATGATAAAATTAAATTGCAAGCTCATATTTAAATAACAAAGAACGGCTATACCATTTTCTTTTTTGACTGCTACTGAGCGAGCGTTCAGTCGTCAACTTGTAGCTGGAGCAGATTTTTGGAAACGGTTACTTAAAACGATCGTTGATGGGGGAGAGAAAAAGATGAGTACAGTGATTGTTGCCGGTGCTCGTACACCTTTTGGTAAATTAAATGGAATATTAAAAGACTTTTCGGCGGCGCAACTGGGAGGAATGGCGATTCAAGCGGCCCTCAACCAGGCCCGATTGGAGCCAAGTCAGGTGGATCATGTCATCATGGGTACGGTTTTACAAGGCGGACAGGGTCAACTACCATCCAGGCAGGCGGCCCGTGCCGCAGGAATTCCCTGGGAGGTCACAACGGAAACGATCAATAAAGTTTGTGCTTCCGGGATGAGAAGCGTCACGATAGCCGATCTTTTCATCAAAGCCGGGGAAGCGAAAACGATCGTCGCTGGCGGCATGGAGTCGATGACGAATGCTCCGCACGCGATTTTCGGTCTCCGCTCCGGGGTGCGGATGGGAGATGCTTCGCTTGTCGATTTGATGATTTACGACGGTCTTACGTGTAGCTTCGATGGTGTTCATATGGGAAATTATGGGAATTTGACGGCGAAAGAACTCGGGATTTCGCGGGCTGAGCAGGATGAATGGGCACTTGTGAGTCATCGACGGGCGGTGGCCGCTTTAGATTCAGGGAGATTGCAAGAAGAAATGGTTCCGGTCGAAGTTCCTCAACGGAAAGGTCCCGCTCTCACCATTCATGAGGATGAGGCCCCGCGCCGGGATACATCGCTGGAAAAACTTTCTAAATTAAAACCGGTCTTTGATGTGGATGGAACGATCACGGCAGGGAATGCCCCCGGAATCAATGACGGGGCTTGCGCACTTGTCCTGATGGAAGAAGACGAGGCGAAAAAACATGGGATGAAACCACTGGCAAAAATCTTGGCGAGCGAAACGATCGCTCTAGAAGCGAAAGATTTTCCGAAAACACCGGGTCTTGTCATCAATAAGCTGTTGCGAAAGACCGGGAAAAAAGTGAGTGACATCGATCTGTTCGAGATCAATGAAGCCTTCGCCGTCGTCACTCTGGCGGCCGCGCGAATCGCCCGGCTCGATTTGGAAAAAGTCAATGTCAACGGGGGAGCGATTGCCCTCGGACACCCGATCGGGGCAAGCGGTGCCCGAATCATCCTGACTTTAGCTTACGAATTACAACGGCGCGGTGGTGGCCTCGGGATCGCAGCGATATGCAGCGGTGGTGGCCAGGGTGATGCCATCTTAATTGAGGTCCCGGCCTCATAGGAGGGCTCATCATGCACCTCGCATTTACGGAAGAACAAGAACGAATAAGGAAACTAGTTCGCCAATTTGTTAGGACAGAAGTGGCTCCCTTTGTACCGGAGATGGAGAAGGGGGCCTTCCCGCGGCGAATATTAGCGAAGATGGGGACCCTCGGTTTGATGGGAATTCCCGTACCAGAGGAATACGGTGGAAGCGGACTCGATTTCATCTCGTATATCATCACGATCCATGAATTGGCCCGGGTTAGCCCCGCCCTTGCGGTTATATTATCGGTCCATACCTCCGTCGGTACGAATCCGATCTTACAATTCGGTACCGAAGAACAAAAGGAGACCTTCGTACCTAAATTGGCAAGAGGAAAATATTTGGCCGCTTTCTGTTTAACAGAACCGGGTGCTGGTTCCGATGCGGCGGCTTTAGCGACCAGGGCGGAACGAGAAGGCGATCATTATTTGATCAATGGCGGTAAAGTCTTCATCACTAATGGCGGGGAAGCGGACGTCTACATCGTCTTCGCCAGAACAGGAACGGGGAAAAAGGGTATCACGGCTTTCATCGTTGAAAAAGACAATCCTGGATTACTCTTCGGCAAAGAAGAGAAAAAGATGGGGCTCAACGGATCGAAAACCGTGTCATTGCATTTTGAAAATATGAAAGTCCCCGAAAACCGGCGTTTAGGTGCCGAAGGGGAAGGTTATAAAATCGCAATGGCCAATCTCAATGCCGGGCGCATCGGGATCGCCGCTCAAAGCCTCGGGATCGCCGAAGGAGCCTTCGAACATGCTTTGCACTATGCGAAAGAGCGCAAGCAGTTCGGGAAAACATTGATCGAACACCAAGCCATTGCCTTTAAACTGGCGGACATGGCGACGAAAATCGAAGCGGCACGACTCCTTGTTTACCGGGCAGCCTTTTTACAGCAGAGCGGAACGATCGAAAATAAAGATGCGTCAATGGCGAAATTGTTCGCAAGCAACACCGCCATGGAAGTGACGACCGAGGCGGTCCAGATCCTGGGCGATTACGGCTATTCACGGGAATACCCCGTCGAACGCTATTTCCGCGACGCTAAAGTGACGCAAATTTATGAAGGAACAAATGAGATACAGCGTTTCGTGATTAGTAAATTTTTATAACGCCCGGTGGAAGGAGACCAACGAATTCAAGGTTTGGTTGAAGTAGCTTCTTGTTTTTGAACGAAACATTACCGGAAAATCGATAAACATTCGGTTATGTCGCGAAAAATTCCTTTCATTCTACGAAATTATCAGGCAAGCCGCGAAAGCCTTGCAAAATTCACGAAAGAATAGGTTTTAAAAACGAAATATGTGCTCAATCTGCTAAAGTTTCATGAGAAATCACGAAATCAGTCGTCGCACAAATTCCATGAATTATGGCATGAGGAGGCAAACATGATGAATTTCCAACTATCGGAAGAACATGAGATGATTCGGAAGATGGTTCGAGACTTCGCGGAAAATGAAGTGGCACCGACAGCAGCCGAACGGGACGAGGAAGAACGTTTTGACCGGGAGATCTTTGACAAAATGGCCGAACTCGGTTTAACGGGAATTCCTTGGCCGGAAGAGTACGGTGGGATCGGCAGTGATTATTTGGCTTACGCGATTGCCGTTGAAGAACTTTCGCGTGTTTGCGCATCCAGCGGTGTCGTACTATCTGCCCATACCTCACTTGCATCCTGGCCGATTTACCGCTTCGGTACCGAAGAACAGAAACAAAAATATTTAGTCCCCCTCGCCCGGGGAACAAGTATCGGCGCCTACGCCTTAACGGAACCAGGATCCGGTTCCGATGCGGCCAGTATGAAAACAACAGCGGTGAAACAAGGCGACCATTATGTAATCAACGGTTCGAAAATTTTCATCACCAATGGTGGTGTTGCCGATATTTATATCATTTTTGCCGTTACCGACCCGGAAAAAGGCCATCGGGGTATCAGTGCCTTTATCGTCGAAAGCACGTTTCCGGGGTTTAAAGTCGGCAAGCTGGAAAGGAAAATGGGCATCCGCTCGTCACCGACGGCAGAAATCATTTTTGAAGACTTAATCGTTCCTGCAGAAAACCTTCTCGGTGAAGAAGGCCAGGGCTTTAAAATCGCCATGATGACTTTGGACGGGGGCAGAAATGGGATCGCCGCCCAGGCGGTGGGCATCGCTCAAGGGGCACTGGACGCTGCGATCCGTTATGCGAAGGAACGGAAACAATTTAATAAACCGATTATCGCCAATCAAGGCATTTCTTTTAAACTAGCGGATATGGCCACCCACGTGGAAGCGGCACGACTATTAACGTATCAAGCTGCCTGGCTCGAATCAAAGGGCTTGCCTTATGGGAAAGCATCAGCGATGGCGAAACTTTTTGCCGGTGATACCGCGATGATGGTCACTACAGAAGCGGTGCAAATTTTCGGTGGATATGGCTATACCAAAGATTATCCGGTAGAACGTTTCATGCGGGATGCAAAAATCACGCAGATTTATGAGGGCACACAGGAAATTCAGCGCCTCGTGATCTCCCGCATGCTGTAAAGATGGGGGCAGCAGAGTTACGAAAGAGACTAGGGATTTTACAAAACAACTATGCAAACCAATAAAATCTTTAATAAAACCGAGATCTTGCCCTTTTACGAACCATTTTACCGTGATGTGAAATATAAAGGGAACGACGTGAAATAACTAACGTCAAAATCACTTGAGCATTCGCCGGGCACCCGATCCCGATTATCATGCCACGGGAATTTTCCAGGAAAGCAGGTGATTCTTTGCAGAAAAAACTGCCCGTCGAAGCATCGGTTAAAGATGAAAGACTGATTAAAATCCGCCGGGAACAAATTGTTCGAGCGGCGATCACTCTATTTAAAGAAAAAGGTTTTCACCGTACGACCACAAGGGAGATTGCTAGCATTTCCGGATTCAGTATCGGAACATTATACGAATATATCCGGACCAAAGAAGATATATTGTATCTCGTTTGCGATGAAATCTATGATGAAGTTCAAAGCAAAATGCAAGAAATGATCGCTGGTGAAAGCGGCACAAATGCGACGACCCTGAAAGCGGCAATCAAGGCCTATTTCCGGATTATGGATGATCTGCAAGATGAAGTACTGGTCATGTACCAGGAAGCAAAATCGTTACCGAAAAAACATCTTCGGTATGTATTACAAAAGGAACTACAAATGGTTCAGCTTTTTAAACCCCTTATCGCGAATTTCCTGCGTGAGAGAAATATAACAAGGCCAGAACGGGAAATTACGTTGCTCGCCCATAATCTTGTCATCCAGGGACAAATGTGGGCATTCCGGCGCTGGGCGTTACAAAAACTCTATACTTTGGATGAGTACATCCATCTACAGACAACACATTTTTTTGGAGCCATCCAGAAAAATCATCAGCAATGATAAAAAAATTCAAGGGGGATGGGAGATGGCAACTCCGGTTTACAAACCGAAATACCCGGTTCGTTTTGTCACGGCATCGAGTCTGTTCGATGGGCATGATGCTTCCATTAATATCATGCGACGGATTTTACAGGCTAGTGGCGCTGAAGTAATCCATCTCGGGCATAACCGTTCCGTTGAAGAAATTGTCCAGGCGGCGATCGAGGAGGACGTTCAAGGAATCGGCGTATCATCTTATCAAGGTGGCCATTTGGAGTTCTTTAAATACATGATTGACCTGTTACGGGAGAAAAACGCAAGCCATATCCGTGTTTACGGCGGCGGCGGTGGCGTCATTATTCCACGGGAGATTCATGAACTAGAAGCGTATGGCGTTGCCAAAATCTTCTCTCCGGAAGATGGTCGCAGACTCGGCTTACAGGGTATGATCAATCATATGTTGCAAGAATGTGATTTTCCCACCATTACCAACGGGGAGGACGACCCGGTTGTGCAAACGGAAAGTTCGATCGCGGTTGCCGCAGGAACAAAAATACTCGTTGACCCTGTGGCTAAAGTAGAACAGGGCGATCCTCAAGCAATCGGCCGCCTTATCACAGTCGCCGAATTTGCAACTGATCCTGAGTTAAAACCATTAATCCCTCCCGAATATATGGCAGCCTTACAAGAGGTAAAAGAAAAAGCGAAAACAGTTCCTGTAATCGGTATTACTGGAACAGGGGGCTCGGGGAAAAGTTCTCTCACCGATGAACTCGTTAGACGCTTTTTAAATGAAATTCCTGAAATTCGGATCGCCATTCTTTCTGTCGATCCGACGCGGCAAAAATCCGGCGGTGCTTTACTTGGCGACCGTATCCGGATGAACGCGATTAACACCCCCCGTGTATATATGCGCAGCCTGGCCACCCGCCAGTCGAACAGCGAGCTTTCACTGGCGATTCATGATGCCCTGGCGATCGTTAAAGCGGCCGATTTTGATCTCATCATAGTAGAAACGAGCGGCATCGGTCAGGGGGATGCGGAAATCACAAAGATCAGTGATATTTCTCTGTACGTGATGACGGCGGAGTTTGGCGCACCATCCCAGCTGGAGAAAATCGATATGATCGGTTATGCCGACCTCATCGCCATCAACAAGTTTGAAAAAGTCGGTTCTGAAGATGCACGTCGTCTCGTACAAAAGCAGTATCAACGGGAACATCTGCTTTTTGACCGAAGTTATGAGGAGATGCCCGTTTTTGGCACCATGGCTAGCCAGTTTAACGATCCTGGCACGAATGCCCTCTTCAGTGCACTCATTCAAAAATTAAATGAAACGTTCCACTTGAACTGGTCGACCAAATACTCGATCGAAGAAAAACCGGTAAAGAAAAATTTGATCATCCCGAACAATCGCCGCCATTATTTGCTGGAGATCGTCGAAACGATACGCGATTATCATAAAAAGGTTGAAGAACAGGTGGAAATCGGTCGCCAGCTTTACCAAATTGAAGGGACGTTAAAAAAGGCGCGCAAGGAAAATTTGCCGGAAGAAGTTATTCAATCTCTTGAACAACTCCGTGAAGAAACGGAAAAGCGGTTAACACCCGAGTCCCGTAACATTTTACGTAACTGGGAACAGCTTAAAGAAGCATACCGGAAAGACACTTTTTCCGTGAAGGTGCGCAATCGGGAGATTGCGATCGAAACAAAAACAAAAACCTTATCAGGTCTAGAAATTCCCAAGGTCGCTTTACCGAAATTTAAAGATTACGGGGAAATTTTACGATGGGTCTATAAAGAAAATGTTCCCGGTTCCTTCCCATTTACTGCCGGTGTGTTCCCCTTTAAACGGAAAGGCGAGGATCCGAAACGACAATTCGCCGGTGAAGGAACACCGGAGCGAACGAACCGGCGCTTCCACTATCTTTCAAAGGATGACAAGGCTAAACGGCTCAGTACGGCATTTGATTCGGTAACATTGTACGGGGAAGATCCCGATGAACGTCCCGATATTTACGGCAAGATCGGCGAAAGCGGTGTCAGTGTCTGTACGCTCGATGATATGAAAAAACTGTATCAAGGGTTCGATCTTTGTGATCCGCATACGTCCGTATCAATGACTATCAACGGCCCCGCGCCGATCATATTGGCCATGTTCATGAATACGGCGATTGATCAACAAGTAGAGAAACGGGAAAAAGAACTGGGCAGACCTCTCACTAAAGAAGAATACGAAGAAGTGAAAGCCTATACACTGCAAACGGTGCGCGGTACGGTCCAGGCGGATATTTTAAAGGAGGATCAGGGACAGAACACTTGTATTTTCAATACGGAATTCGCCCTGCGCATGATGGGCGATATCCAGCAGTATTTCATCGACCATAACGTACGTAATTATTACTCGGTCTCCATTTCCGGTTACCATATCGCCGAGGCCGGTGCCAATCCGATCACACAACTCGCCTTCACTCTGGCCAATGGTTTCACGTATGTCGAATATTATTTGAGCCGGGGCATGCATATAGACGATTTCGCGCCGAATTTATCCTTTTTCTTCTCCAACGGACTCGACCCGGAATATACAGTGCTCGGACGTGTAGCGCGGCGGATCTGGGCAATCGCCATGCGGGAAAAATACGGGGCCAATGAGCGCAGCCAAAAACTGAAATACCACATCCAAACCTCGGGGCGCTCCCTGCATGCACAGGAGATCGATTTTAACGATATCCGGACAACATTGCAGGCCTTGATGGCGATTTATGATAATTGCAACTCGTTACACACGAACGCCTATGATGAAGCGATTACGACACCGACCGAGGAATCGGTCCGCCGGGCGATGGCGATTCAACTGATCATTTTGAAAGAATACGGTTTAGCCAAAAATGAAAATCCTTTGCAAGGTTCTTTTATCATCGAGGAATTAACGGACCTTGTCGAAGAAGCGGTTTTGATGGAGCTGGAGCGGTTGAATGACCGGGGGGGAGTCCTCGGCGCGATGGAAGTTCAATACCAGCGTGGGAAAATCCAGGATGAATCATTGTACTACGAAACGTTAAAACATTCCGGAAAACTTCCGATCATCGGCGTGAACACCTTCTTAAACCCGAATCCACCCGGGGAAGAGGAACTCAATAATATGAAACTTGCCCGGGCAACGAAGGAAGAAAAAGAATTGCAAATTCGTAATTTACGGGAGTTTCAAGAGAGGAATAAAGATCGCGTCGATGAAGCCTTAGAGCGTCTGAAAGAGGTAGCAACAAGTGGCGGCAATATTTTTGCCGAATTGATGGAAACGGTGAAAGTAGCCAGTCTCGGACAAATCACAAAAGCGCTATATGAGGTGGGCGGCCAGTATCGCCGCAACGTTTAAGGTGCAAACGGGCAGTTTAGTGTTCAGCTAGGCTGCCCGTTCCCCTCTGTTGAAGGACGGTTCCCGAAATCTCCGAAAACATGGCAATCTTTTACGGTAACCGTTCGCGGAAGATGATATAATAGAAGCGGAACCGTTTTTCCGTAATCTGAACTCAGTCCCATCAATCGGTTCATTGAGTCTTAGGAATCGTGAGCGTTGCCTGCATCTTTTCATCGCCTTTACAATTTCCCCGTATAGGTTCAGGATTGGCGCTGATCAAGATGGCATTCTCTTTTTCGCAAGTTTTTACGTGGGGACGTGGTAAGCCTTGAAATTTTTAATAATAATCATTATAGTAATTGTTATCCTGCCGATTGTATCATTTTTTTATGAAAAACAATTAGGCGCCATTCCTTTCTTATTGCTAGCGATTTTTTTTCTTTATCGCGGCTGGAAGATCTGGCGTCAGGAATCGTAAATCCATACGGGGAATAGAAAAGTAGCATAAGTTGTTGTGAATTGTTTATAATGATAGAGGTCGATCATCACGGAACGAATCCGATCATCTACGATAGATCAATGCGAAACAATTGTTATGATGAAAGGATGTGCGAAGGTGAGTTTAGAGCAAATTTCCAAGGAAGAACTGCAAGAAATGGCTTTGGTGGAAATAGCCTATGAAATTTTAAAAGAAAAAAAGGAACCGCTCCCCTTTCATGAACTAGTAGACCGCATCGCCGAATTATTAGAGCTCAGTCCAGAACAAGTAAGAAACCGTATCTCGCAGTTCTATACGGATTTGAATATTGATGGTCGCTTTATCAATGTTGGTGCCAATACGTGGGGTATCAAAAGCTGGTATCCGGTCGAACAGTTCGATGATGAAATCGTCCCGGTCGTCAAATCGAAGAGGAAACGGGCGAAAGCTCTTGAAGACGATGACTTCGATGATCTTGACTATGATGATCTCGACGAGTTCGATGATCTCGATGATTTTGATGAGGTCTATGATGAAGACTCCGATGACGACGAGTACGATGAAGATGAATATGAAGATGAGGATCTCGATGACGAATCTTTGCTAGATGATGAAGACGATGAATTCATCGATGATGAATTGCTGGATGATGATATCATCCTTGATGATGAACTGGGAGAAGAATTGGATGATGAAGAACTTGATGAGGAAGACGAAGACAGATAAAATTCCCGGTCCATAAAAATCGATCATTTTCCGGCACAGATTTCTTGACATTTCAGCTTAAGGCCAGTATTATTTTACTTGGGCTATTGAAAGTACGGTTGAATAAATAATTGCTCCCTTACAGAGACGTAAGTGGAGCAATTTTATTTTTTGCATGAAAGGAATTCCCCTTTCATGTTTTATTATTTTTTCCACAGGAATGATTCTAAGGTTCTGTGAAAAAAAAATAAAACAAGTATCGCTCTTTTGCCATGGGGACTAATTGAAGTTTTAGATGCGGAGGAATGAAACAATGACGAAGTACATTTTTGTAACCGGCGGTGTAGTGTCGTCTTTAGGAAAAGGGATCGTCGCGGCTTCCCTCGGAAGATTATTGAAAAATCGCGGGTTGAGGGTGACGATTCAAAAGTTCGATCCATATATCAACGTGGACCCGGGCATGATGAGCCCTTACCAGCATGGTGAAGTTTTCGTGACGGATGATGGGGCAGAAACGGACCTCGATATCGGCCATTACGAACGCTTCATCGATATCAATTTGAATAAATATTCCAATGTGACGACAGGGAAGATTTATTCATCGGTCATCAAGAAAGAACGCCGTGGTGATTATAAAGGTGCTACCGTACAGGTTATCCCCCACATTACGAACGAAATAAAAGAACTCGTCTTTCGTGCTGGTGAACAAACGAATGCCGATGTGGTGATCACGGAGATCGGCGGTACCGTAGGTGATATCGAATCCCTGCCGTTTTTGGAAGCGATCCGCCAATTAAAAACGGATGTCGGCTACCATAACGTCATGTATATTCACTGTACGCTCGTCCCTTTTCTCAAGGCAGCCGGGGAAATGAAGACAAAACCGACACAGCATAGTGTTAAGGAATTGCGGAGCCTGGGAATTCAGCCGAACGTCATCGTCTTGCGCACGGATATGCCGATCACACAAGACTTGAAAAATAAGATCGCCCTCTTTTGTGACATCGAACCGGAAGCGGTCATCGAATCCCGGGATACTGAAAATATTTATGAAGTGCCGCTAGCCTTACAAGCACAAGGACTGGATCAGATCGTCTGCAATCATCTACGCATCGTCGCACCAGAAGCGGATATGGAAGATTGGCGCAAACTCGCCTTGAAGGTCCGCCATTTATCAAGGACCACGCGCATCGCCCTCGTTGGTAAATATGTGGAATTACAAGATGCATATATTTCCGTCATCGAAGCTTTGAAACACGGGGGTTATTCCTTCGATACGGATGTGAAAATTGAACTGGTAAATGCGGATAATCTAACCCCGGAAAATGTCCACGAACATTTAAGGGACGCAGACGGCATCATCGTTCCTGGTGGATTTGGCGACCGCGGGGTCAACGGCAAGATCTATGCGATCGAATACGCGCGGCAAAACAATGTACCTTTTCTGGGGATCTCTCTGGGTATGCAACTGGCGGCGGTGGAATTCGCCCGTAATGTTCTCGGCTTGAAAGATGCGCACAGTACCGAATTTAACCCGAACACCCCCCATCCGGTCGTCGATATACTGCCGGAATTGAAGGAAGGGGAAGATTCGGAAAAAGCATTACGTCTCGGCCTCTACCCGTGTAAGATTAAAAAAGGGACAAAGGCTCATGTGATTTACGGAGCGGAACTGATTTATGAGCGGCACCGGAACAGCTATGAATTGAACAATCACTATCGGGAAATGCTCGAAAGTAAAGGTATGGTCATCTCCGCAACGAGCCCGGATGATCGCTTTGTGGAAATGATCGAATTACCGGATCATCCCTGGTTCGTGGCCTGTCAATTCCATCCGGAATTCCGTTCCCGGCCAACCAACCCGCATCCGATTTATAAAGAATTCATCGGTGCCGCATTGAAAGCAGCATCGGAAGAGTAGAGATTGTTGATCTGTTCCCTTTAGTTTTAATGGAAAAAATATGGAAACGATCACGACACAGGAATCGTCGGGAAAAGTGAAGATATCGGTCTTGCATGAAAGCAGAGCCTTAATCGAACAAAAATAACGAACAAGAAAAGGGGCTTCCAGAAGTCGAACAGAAGACTTTCCGGATCGCCCCTCTTTTTTTACGATTCGAGCGAACGACTAAAATTTTAGCAGAAAATCGATCAACTAGTTTATTGCAGATCGCTAAATAAATCTTCGAGCTGGAACTGGATTTGATGATATATGAATAGGGCCACAAGTAAATCAGGATGGCCGGAAATCGGTGCGAATCCCCGCGGGATGAGTCCATTGGTCAGGGACATATCGATAAAAATATCGGCAAGATCATGAAGCGGCGTCTCTTTTCCCGTTGCCGAAGCGATGGCGGCAAAAGGAATATGTTCCTTGTATAAGTATCGGGCGAGTTCGAGAACCCGTTCGTCGTCCGCCGAGCGACTGAAGATTAAAACGCGGTCCGCGCTTGTGAGTTCCTCGTACTGGCCGGGGGTAAGTTCTTTAATCCGGTCCGTTGGCCGGAGCGGTTCTGCCCCGTGTACCGCTTGCAAAAAGACCCCCTTCATTTCGCCTTCGGTAAAAAAATAAATATCCCCTTCACCGACTAGCGCCTGGGCGAGTAGTCGGGCGGTATCTTCGATTTCATAGGTAAGTGATTCGGTGATTTTTTCTAAATGTTCGATGAGTAATTGTGAAAAATGATGATACAATGATCCCACTCCTTTTCATACCAATTGTAGCAACTTCGATGGGAAAATAAAACGGCAAGTTTTCGATTAATTTTTGGCAAAATAGATTGAATATAATGGAGAAAATTTGTAAAATTTTGATTATATGGCATTCAATATTGACCGGAAGTGAACTAGCGACAAAACGCAGGAAAACCCTTCCGGCACATTTGCGAGGTTTGTTCGGAAGATATTGCGAGGAAAGGAGGGGATGTGATGAAAGGGAAGATTTTAATCGTCGATGATCAGTTCGGGATTCGCATGTTGTTACAGGAACTTTTTCAAAGAGAAGGTTATCAAACATTTCAGGCGGCGGATGGTAAAAAGGCTCTGGAGATCGTGACGACCCATGATCCGGATATCGTTTTACTCGATATGAAGATCCCGGGAATGGACGGACTTGAGATTCTCAAACATATCAAGGCCAACGATCCGGACTGCAAGGTACTCGTCATGACCGCTTATGGCGAGCTAGGGATGATCCAGGAGGCGATGGATATGGGGGCGATCGCGTATGTTGCCAAGCCCTTTGACATCATGGAATTGCGAGATCAGATCAATCGATTGCTGACCGAACATGTTCGCTAAAACGGGATCCCAGGTCGCCTGCAACAAAACTCAGTTCGTTACGAGGTTACGTTTTTTTAAAAGTCCCATGGTAAATATGACTCGGATTTGATAATATACAAATATAATCCTTTTCTCTACATATTCTTCAAGGGATGTTATGAAAGATAAAAAATTAGGAGGAATTCACATGCCACTCGTATCGATGACTGAGATGTTGCAAAAGGCGAAAGAAGGCAAGTACGCCGTTGGCCAGTTTAACGTCAACAATCTGGAATACGCCCAGGCAATCTTGCAAGCGGCACAAGAAAAGAAATCACCCGTGATCATCGGGGTATCTGAAGGTGCCGGTCGTTACATGGGTGGGTATAAAGTGGTTGTGGCTATGGTGAAAGCGTTGATGGATGAATATAACATCACAGTTCCTGTAGCCATCCACCTCGACCACGGTTCCAGCTTTGAACAATGCGCTAAAGCGATCCATGCCGGTTTTACTTCTGTTATGATCGACGCTAGCGCCAAACCGTTCGAGGAGAACGTCGCCCTGACACAAAAAGTGGTGGAACTGGCCCATTTACATGGCGTATCCGTGGAAGCGGAATTGGGAATCGTCGGCGGACAAGAAGATGATGTTGTCGGTAAAGAAATCATCTATGCCGATCCGCAAGAATGTAAAGAACTCGTTGAAAGAACCGGAATCGACTGTCTAGCACCTGCACTCGGTTCTGTCCATGGACCGTATAAAGGTGAACCGAAACTCGGCTTCAAAGAAATGGAAGAAATCAGTAATTTAACGGGTGTACCGCTCGTATTACACGGAGGAACAGGAATTCCGTTGAAAGACATTCAAAAGGCGATATCCCTAGGTACAGCCAAAATCAATGTGAACACGGAAAACCAAATGGCCCAGACGAAAGTCGTTCGTCAAGTACTGGCCGAAAATCCGGAATTGTACGACCCGCGTAAATATTTAGGACCGGGCCGTGAGGCGATTAAAGAAACCGTCATGCAAAAGATGGAAGAATTCGGTTCCGTCGGTAAAGCTGAATAATCGTTCGAATGCGATTAACCGCCTTGTGCTAGGGACACGGGGCGGTTTTTGCTTTGTCACAAACCCGGCTGGAAGCACGGTCCCTTAGGAAAATTCATTGATATGAGCGCCTAAATATCGTTAGTCGATTTTGAAAATTGCCTGACCTTTTTCTATAATAAGAATATAATAAGAAATAGTTAACAAATTAAACCGATTGGTTCGCGTATTCACAGATTCATGATGAAAACAAGACGTTCGATTCCGTCTCCATTTTCACATCCTCTCAATTCGTCAGGACGAATCTTCCGTAAGGATTCCCATAGCGAGGGAAAATTTTAAAAAGATCGTTCCAACCGGTTCACCGGATTTATGCATTTTCCATCCCGGTGCATGGAAGTTTTATATTCCTATGAGATCCTTTTGGAAACCAGTAATATATACGAATTGCGCAAATACTGTATCGTTTTTTTCGATGATCGCGGGTGCCACCGCCTCGAATGACCGGAGGAAATCATCCATATTAATGAAGGAATAATTTTGCCATAGTAGCATGAATCTCATAAATCCGTTAGAATTTAGGTGTAATCATTGATGAAAGGAAGATGACCATGAAAATTTTCATCGATACAGCGAATCTCGAGGAAATTAAGGAAGTTCATCAATACGGATTTTTGGCAGGAGTGACGACAAATCCGAGTCTTGTTGCGAAAGAGGGCGACGTTTCTTTTGAAGAACGGCTAAAAGAAATCACCGCCATCGTTTCCGGTCCTGTAAGCGCGGAAGTGATCGCGACGGATACAGAAGGTATGTTAAAAGAAGGCAGGGAACTGGCTAAAATCGCCCCGAACATCACGATCAAAGTCCCGATGACAAAAGAGGGTTTACGAGCCGTATCTACATTCGCTAAAGAGGGAATCAAAACGAATGTTACGCTCGTATTCAGCGCGAATCAGGCGCTCTTAGCGGCACGTGCCGGTGCTACGTTCGTTTCCCCGTTCATCGGCCGTCTCGATGATATCGGATATAATGGTATGAATTTGATCGAGGATATCGCCGATATTTTTGCGATTCATGATATCGAAACGGAGATTATCGCGGCATCCATTCGCCATCCTGAACATGTTCGGCAGGCGGCTCTGGCCGGAGCGGATATCGCCACGATCCCGTACAAGGTCATTCAACAAATGTTTAACCACCCGTTAACCGATAAAGGTATTGACCAATTCATCCGCGATTGGGAATCCCGCACAAAAAAATAACATGTATTTAGTTTAAAGGAAAGGGCTCTGAATTCGAGTTCGGATCGACATGCTACGTTCGGAGCCCGTTTCTTCATGAAGATCAAACACTCATCAGCTACCTTTTCCTCGGAAGTTTCGCCCATTTTTGTGACTTTTTTCACATATTCCCCCAAAATAAGTATGTTCGCCGAATTTAAAAGATTTCCATGGGAAAACCCTGATATTTATGGTATTCTGGAGACATCAAAGAGAAAATAATCCCCTTTATGAATAGAAATAATGAATTTTTTTGGAATTAGGAAAATATGGCAATACTATAAGCAACCTCGTTCGTTCCCGGATGAAAGAAAACCATGGTTGATAATAGGTTCAGGAAAGGGAGGTACATATGGAAAAATTAAATATCATCGGCGGTGTTCCGTTAAGAGGTAAGGTCCGTATAAGCGGTGCGAAGAATAGTGCGGTTGCGCTGATCCCGGCAAGCATCCTGGCCGACTCGCCGGTTGTCATTGAAGGACTCCCGGAAATTTCCGACGTCCAGATTTTAAAGGAATTGCTCGAGGAAATCGGTGGTGTCGTCCATTTAGATAAACAAAAAATGACCATCGATCCTGCGAACATGACCCCCATCCCCTTACCGAACGGAAAGGTCAAAAAATTACGCGCTTCCTATTATTTAATGGGGGCGATGTTGGGCCGGTTCAAAAAAGCGGTAATCGGCTTGCCCGGGGGGTGCCATATCGGGCCAAGGCCGATCGACCAGCATATCAAAGGCTTCGAAGCCCTTGGGGCGAAGGTGACGAATGAACAGGGGGCCATATATCTCCGGGCGGATGAGCTCGTTGGTTCCCGTATCTACCTTGACGTGGTCAGCGTCGGGGCGACGATCAATATCATGCTGGCTGCCGTTCGCGCCAAAGGCCGGACGATTATAGAAAATGCCGCCAAAGAACCGGAAATTATCGATGTTGCCACATTGCTTAACAATATGGGGGCCCGTATTAAAGGAGCGGGAACGGACGTTATCCGGATCGACGGTGTAGAACGGCTGCATGGTTGTAGGCATACGATTATCCCCGATCGGATTGAAGCTGGTACATATTTAATTATGGGGGCTGCGATGGGGGATGAGGTGATCATCGATAACGTGATTCCCCAGCATTTGGAGTCACTGATCGCCAAATTGCGAGAAATGGGCGTTTATGTTGAGGTTAGCGATGATCAAATTTATGTTTCCCGGGCAGACGAAATGAAAGCCGTCGATATCAAAACATTAGTATATCCCGGTTTTCCCACGGATTTGCAACAACCGATGACGGCCTTACTAACGCGAGCAAAAGGAACGAGCGTTGTGACCGACACGATCTATTCAGCCCGTTTCAAACATGTGGATGAATTGCGCAGGATGAATGCCGATATTAAAGTGGAAGGGAATTCGGCGATCATCACCGGTCCGGTCGAGCTCCAGGGAGCAAGGGTCAGGGCGACCGACCTTAGAGCCGGCGCATCTCTCGTCATTGCCGGGACGATGGCAAACGGGGTTACCGAGATCACCGGCGTTGAGCATATTGATCGCGGCTACAGTCACCTCGTCGAGAAGATGGAGGGTCTTGGTGCGAAAATTTGGCGGGAGAAATTGACGGAAGAAGAGATTCAACAATTGAAACATTCATAATCGTGGATCAACGGGCATAATAGCATATACCATTTAGAAAATAAAACGCTTTATTCTCCCTACTCTTCAAAATCGCTCTATACTAATCTTTAAAATATGCTATACTATTTATAGTTTTGAGTAGGGAGGACCTCGTGAATGGAAAGAAGTTTATCGATGGAATTGGTCCGTGTGACCGAAGCCGCCGCTTTAGCCTCCGCTCGTTGGATGGGGCTCGGTAAAAAAAATGAAGCTGACGATGCTGCGACGAGAGCGATGCGCACGGTTTTCGATACAGTACCGATGCGGGGAACTGTGGTCATCGGAGAAGGTGAAATGGATGAGGCGCCTATGCTTTACATCGGTGAAAAATTGGGGACCGGTAACGGTCCCGAAGTTGATGTGGCCGTCGATCCGATTGAAGGGACGGAAGTCGTCGCTTCAGGGGGCTGGAATGCCCTGGCCGTCATCGCGATCGCCGATCATGGTCATCTTCTCCATGCACCGGATATGTATATGAACAAAATCGCTGTCGGTCCGGAGGCTAGCGGTATGATCGATATCGATGCCCCGGTTATCGATAATTTAAAAGCGGTGGCCCGGGCGAAAAACAAAGATATTGAAGATGTGGTCGTGACGATCTTAAATCGTCCCCGTCACCAGAAGTTGATCCAGGAAATTCGGGAAGCGGGTGCCCGCATTAAGCTCATCAATGAAGGCGACGTCGCCGGTGCCATTAACACGATTTTTGACCATACGGGTGTTGATATGCTGTTAGGTATTGGCGGTGCACCGGAAGGGGTGCTCGCTGCCGTAGCTTTAAAATGTGTAGGCGGTGAGATTCAGGGTCGCCTCGTGCCGCAGAATCAAGAAGAAGTGGATCGCTGCAAAAAGATGGGGATCGAAATCGATAAACCTTTGCGCATGGATGATTTCGTATCTGGTGACGATGCGATTTTCGCCGCTACAGGGATCACTGATGGTGAATTATTGCGCGGGGTACAGTTCAAAGGTTCCTTCGGTATCACCCACTCCCTGGTCATGCGGGCGAAATCAGGAACGATTCGCTTTATCGACGGCAGACATAGTTTTAAAAAGAAGCCGGATCTTGTCATCAAAGAGTAAAAATCCTTTCACCAGTTCCAATCTGGACCTCATGCTCTTTCCGGATTGGAACTTTTGAAAGTTTTTAAAATTTGTATCATGTAAGGGCTTACGAACCGTTCGGCTGGAAAGCGATCCAGGAGGCGAATCTTTCCATCGATCAAAAGCATATTTGGAAAGTAACGAATGGCGAATCTTACTTTAACCCTTTACAATGGGAAATATGCTCTATATAATATTTAAGGAAATTACAAGGATGTTCCCCATTTCCTGAACTGACGGCCATTCCTTACGAAACTTCCGCACCTCAATCTCTCTTACTTCTTTTAACCTTCACATCTAAATTGAATCCATGTAGATGGTTCATTTTTCATATAGATCAAAAAATAAAATAAAAAAATAAAATAAAGAGTGGTGTAGATCATTTGGAGGAAGCTAATAATTTTACTCTTGCAGAATTAGAAAGCATGAAATTGAAGGAGCTTTATGAACTTGCCCGGAAATATCAAGTTTCCTATTACAGTAAACTGACGAAAAAAGAATTGATTTTTGCCATCTTAAAGGCGAACGCGGAACAAGAAGGATACTTCTTCATGGAAGGCGTCCTTGACATCATCCAATCTGAAGGTTTCGGATTTTTGCGCCCGATTAATTATTCCCCCAGCTCGGAAGATATTTATATCTCCGCCTCGCAAATCCGCCGCTTCGATCTGCGGAACGGCGATAAGGTGAGCGGGAAAGTCCGGCCACCGAAGGAAAATGAGCGGTATTTTGGTCTTCTCCATGTGGAAGCGGTCAACGGCGAAGATCCGGAAATCGCTAAACAGCGCGTCTATTTCCCGGCACTAACCCCGATTTATCCGAATCGCCGTATCATCCTGGAAACGGAACCGGACATTTTATCCACTCGCATCGTCGATCTGTTAACGCCCGTTGGTTTTGGGCAAAGGGGTCTGATCGTGGCTCCACCGAAGGCGGGGAAAACGACCCTTTTAAAACAGATTGCCAACAGTATTTCCACCAATCACCCGGAAGCGGAATTGATCGTCCTCCTCATCGATGAACGCCCAGAGGAGGTCACGGATATCGAACGGTCCGTCGATGCGGAAGTGGTCAGCTCCACTTTTGATGAAGTTCCGGAAAACCACGTCCGGGTCGCCGAACTCGTACTCGAACGGGCGATGCGACTTGTTGAGCACAAACGGGATGTCGTTATCTTGCTCGATAGCATCACGCGATTGGCGCGTGCCTATAACCTGGTCATTCCACCGAGTGGCCGAACCCTTTCCGGGGGGATCGATCCAACGGCGTTTCACCGGCCGAAACGGTTTTTCGGTGCGGCCAGGAACATTGAAGAGGGAGGCAGCCTGACGATTCTGGCCACCGCTTTGATCGACACCGGGTCAAGGATGGATGATGTCATTTATGAAGAATTTAAAGGAACGGGGAATATGGAGCTCCACCTCGACCGGAATCTCGCAGAGCGCCGTATTTTCCCGGCGATCGATATTCGCCGTTCCGGAACAAGAAAAGAGGAATTGCTCCTGCCTAAAGAACATCTCGAAATTTTATGGGCGCTGCGAAAATCCATGTCGGATGAACCGAACTTCGTTGAAAAGTTCTTGAAACGCCTGATGCAGACGAAGACAAACGATGAGTTTATGGAGCAACTACAGGAAGAGATCAGACAGCATACGTACCAGCGCGGTTGATATTCCGGGCAAAAATCCAATTTTTTCCAGGAATATTTGGGATTGCAACAAGATTCCGCACTTGCTATAATAGAAACAGTGTTTTTATAGAGACAACGATCAATTAACTCTGATTCAGTCATTGATTCAGGGCAGAAGGAGTTGAAAAGGATGAAAGCAGGTATCCATCCAGAATATAAGCGGGCGATTGTAAAATGTGCCTGTGGAAACGAATTTGAAACAGGCTCCGTTAAAGAAGAATTACGGGTTGAAATCTGCTCAGAATGCCATCCGTTTTATACTGGACGTCAAAAGTTCGCCAAAGCTGCTGGACGTGTCGATCGCTTCAACAAAAAATACGGTCTCACCCAAGAATAATCCATGCGGCTGGCAAAGCTTGCGGTATGGCAAACATAAAAAACAGGCAAGAGAACGTTGGCTTGCCTGTTTTTTTGTTGACCATTTTCCAAAAAATTCTACGGATGCGATTCGAGTTTTGCGAATCATAAAATTTTCCCCGCGGGACTTTTATTGGTTCGATTTATCAATTAAGATATAGGAGAATATATGAACGAGCTTTCCTACTTACAGTCCACCTTGCTTAATTTCTTATGGGAAATTCCGAAGTAAGAGATGAATCGTTCTTTTATGAGAGAAAAGGTTTTCATTCGAGAAGATAATAAGTGTGCGAATCGGATCCAAGGGGAAGATTCGATTTGTTGAACCTATCAACGCGAGGAAGGAGTAACAGGATTCATGTACGTAATGAAGCAGTCCGGGTGGATTGAGGTCATCTGTGGTAGCATGTTCTCGGGAAAATCGGAAGAGTTGATTCGCCGTATCCGCAGGTGCAAATTCGCCAAGCAGAATGTGCTTGTTTTTAAACCGAAGCTCGATGATCGCTACAGTAAAGAAGAAGTCGTCAGCCACAACGGATCCGCGGTCCTGGCCCAACCGATCGAACACCCGGAAGAAATCTACCGCTATATTTCGAAAGATGTGGATGTGGTGGCGATCGATGAGGCCCAGTTCTTCGATGATTCGATCGTAGACGTTGCCCAGGATCTCGCCGATCAAGGTTATCGGGTCATTTTAGCGGGACTGGATCAAGATTTCCGTGGTGAACCCTTTGGACCGATGGCGACCCTTTTATGTATCGCTGAACAAGTTACGAAATTGCAGGCGGTCTGCACCGTATGCGGTTCACCTGCAAGCCGGACCCAGCGGTTAATCGATGGAAATCCTGCGTCTTACAATGATCCGGTCATCATGGTTGGATCGAAAGAAAGCTATGAACCCCGTTGCCGCCACCATCATATTGTAGAAAATGCACCGAAACGGAAATTGAATCGAGAAATACCCGTTGAAAAACCACGCCTTTTTTAAAGATACCGGAATGAACGGTGATTCTCTTATGATCATGCGGCACAATTTGTGTGCGAGGTGATATCGATGTTTGAACGATTGCAAGCAGTGGAAGACCGCTATGAACAATTGAACGAACTGTTAAGCGATCCGGCTGTCATCAGTGATCCCGATCAGTTGCGTAAATATTCTAAAGAACAGTCCGATCTGCAGGAGACGGTCGAAACGTACCGACAATATAAAGCTGTAAAAGAAGACCTCGAGGTTGCCCGGATGATGCTGCAAGAGTCGGAAGATCAAGAAAGCCGGGAAATGATCAAACAAGAAGTACATTCCCTTGAAAAAGAACTGGAAGAACTAAAACAACGCTTGAAGTTACTGCTTATCCCGAAAGATCCAAATGATGAAAAGAACGTGATCATGGAAATTCGTGGCGCCGCCGGTGGTGAGGAAGCTGCCCTCTTCGCCGGCGATTTATACCGGATGTACATCCGCTATGCAGAAAAGCAAGGCTGGAAGATCGATGTCATCGAATCCCATCCGACGGAACTCGGTGGTTATAAAGAGATTATTTTTATGATCAACGGGAAAGGTGCCTACTCGAAATTGAAGTTTGAAAACGGCGCCCACCGCGTACAACGGGTACCGACAACGGAATCTGGCGGCCGGATCCATACATCAACGGCCACGGTAGCCTGTCTTCCTGAAGCGGAAGAGGTAGAAGTGGAGATCAATGAAAACGATATTCGCGTGGATACTTTTGCATCTAGTGGTGCCGGTGGTCAGCACGTGAACACGACCATGTCCGCCGTTCGTCTCACCCATATTCCGACCGGGATTGTCGTTACCTGTCAGGATGAACGTTCACAAATTAAAAACAAGGAAAAAGCGATGAAAGTCTTGCGCGCGCGCATCTATGATCTGTACCAACAGCAAGTACAAAAAGAATACGATGAAACCCGCAAGTCCGCGATCGGAACCGGAGACCGTTCGGAACGGATCCGGACTTACAACTTCCCGCAAAACCGGGTGACCGATCACCGGATCGGTCTTACGCTGCAAAAGCTCGACCGTGTTCTCGATGGGGAACTCGACGAAATCATCGATGCCCTGATTATGGCCGAACAGTCGGAAAAGATCGGGCAGGTTGATGAATGAAATGAGGTACGTGTACGAAGCTCTCCAATGGGCTTCTTCTTTTTTACGAAAGAATCAGCGTGAAGAACACGCCTCCGAGCTGGCCTTGCGACACGTCCTCGGGGTGGACCGGACAGAGCTTTTGGCCCGGATGCGCGAACCATTGCGGGAAGAAGATTGGCAAAAGTTTTATGAAATCATCGTCGCCCACGGGCGAGGGGTTCCTCTCCAATACTTACTTGGTTTTGAGGAATTTTACGGGCGGCGCTTTATCGTCAATGAACATGTCTTGATCCCCCGCCCGGAAACGGAAGAGCTCGTCTATGGCATGTTGGCGCGAATGAAACGGGTGTTTTCGAATTCAAAAAGGGAATGGGCCCTATTGGATATCGGTACCGGAAGCGGGGTGATCGCCATCACCATGAAACTCGAATGCCCCGAACTGAATGTGACGGCCTCTGACATTTCAGAAGAGGCTTTAAAAATCGCCCACGAAAACGCCCGGCGCCTCGGTGCGGAAATTACTTTCGTTCACGGCGATCTAATGGAGCCGTTTCTCAGAAATTCCCAGAAATTTGACATCATCATGTCCAACCCACCGTACATCGGTACCCGGGAAAAGGATGAGCTTTCCACCGTCGTTAAAGATTATGAACCGGAGACGGCCCTATTTGCCGGAGAAGATGGTCTTGAAATATATCGACGCCTGGCAGAACAATTACCGGCGGTTTTGAGGAAGCCGGGTCTCGTTGGCCTGGAGATCGGGGCGGAACAAGGTGATGCGGTGCGCGGGCTCCTTCAGGTGAGTTTTCCCGCTGCGAAAGTGGAAGTAGTTCGCGATATGAATGGTAAGGAACGGATGGTTTTTGTCGAACAGACGTGAGCAAGTTGGAAGGGATTGCGGAAAGGGTAAAATACCCGTGAAAAAAGTTCACGTTATCGCTAAAACTTAAATGCGTTCCCTCACAAAAATCGATCTCGTGAAACGTTTCCGCTAGTTGCGAAATGACGTACGGATGTCACGAATAAACCAGCGGGAAAAGGCGAAACTTAAAGAGGATTTCTAAGATCCCCTCCTTTTTTCTACCAGGTAAATGAATTCAACAAAAAAAACCCGGATCTTCCGGGGCTTTCTCAAAACAGGTCGAGGATTTTTTCCCA
>CALKAK010000115.1 GCA_937983015.1 uncultured Bacillaceae bacterium
CGGAGAAGACTTACGTTTCCCCATAAGTTCTTCCTCCGGTTTCTCCTCTCCCTTTGCCTTCTCTCGATCATCGAGATGGAAGGAACCCTGTAGGTTGCCTACAGGGGCATTTTTTTTGTTTTATTTCAATCGCTACTTAAATGATTGAACGAATGAATCAGATACCTTATCGTCGGCTACCGATCCATTTTGGCAAAAAATCGTTGTCAGGGAATTATTGAAAAATTATGACACCCTTTACGAACGAGGGTAGCGAACTTCATGATATGATGGTCTTATTGATCACCGATTTCGTTCTTGACCACTTTAATTTCCCAATTCCCAAAGGACCCTTCCATCAAAAAAGACCTTATTCCAAACGTTTCTTCCAGAGTATCGCCAACATCCAGACGACCATAATATTCCTTATTCACCGGAAATTGCAATTCGATTTTGTTCAATTTATCTTTGAATGCCTTTCCTAAATCGAAATAATGGTGCCGCCTAATCCCCCAGCGCGATCACATATTTTGCCTAACCACTTGCCCTTTTTTTGTTTCCTACTTCTTTAATAATGGCTTCATTATCTTGCTGCAATTTTTCTATTTCTCTTTTCTGCGTCGCAATTTCTTCTTTTTCCTTTCAAAGATCATTGCATTCTTTCGTCTTGATCCGTACAGCCCATAAGCAGGAAGAATAAAAAGATAATCAGTGCGATTTTGTTCATTTATACTCCCCTTGAATATTTCGTATTGACTCTTATACCTCGGTAACTCCTGCCGAATGATCGGTTGATCACTTGGCGTTTTACTTACTCGCTCAACGGGTTGACGATCAATAACACAAATTCCATCGTCATCCTGACAAAGCAGCTCTTAAACATATTTACGATAATTCAGTAGATTTTTCGCAAATAAAAATCGTCTTTTTTTAAATAATAAAATACCAACTTCAAGGACGGGCATGAATAATACGGGAACGATGACTTCACGGCCAGGAACTCACAGGAAAAACGACAAAAAAAAAATCATGATGAAACCATCATGATTTTAAAGACCGATGCGGTAATCGTATTCGATCTCCTTCTTTTCTTCCAATGATTTATCGTTAAATTCTGTACGCAAATAAGGACGGTAGGAAAGTTCCACCCTCTTTACAAAAGGGAGAGATTCCAATTTTTTAATAATCCGGTCACGATTCTTCATGTCACAATACAGAACGGCGTATTTCAAACGCTTTGATACATAATGGACATTGCCATATCGTTTCAATTGGCTTGCTTTTTTCAACGTCTTCAACCAGACGATCAAACCCTGTCTCTGACTTAACATGATCAAGCTCCTTACTCTTCTAAGCTGTACAGCCACAACTTGATCCTGTGGAACAGCCACCTTTTGCTGTTGTGAAAAAGGGATTCCCCGTTTCAACGATGATTTGATCGGATACAGAGCGGCCGATTAACAGACTGATTTCATCGAGGACATTTTGCAGTTCGGTTTCCGCTCGTTTAAAATTGGCCACATTTTCATCGAGATCCATTTCCCGTTTTGCCACCCGGATTTCCTTCATCACCGTTTTATAATCGGGATGGTAGTGGCCAAAGCGCTGAACCTCTTCATATTTCTCCTTCAGCTTAACAAACCGCTGAATCTTCTTTTGCGTAGCCGGATCGTTTTCCATTTTATGTAAACACTCGCGATAGCGCTGTGCTAAGTCGCTATGGACGATCATCTTCGCTAAAGTTTCACTTTCATCCAGTATTTTTACATATTCCAATGTAGCGAACATCACGCCACCTCCAACCTAATCATAGCAAAAACAAGATAAGAAAATCAATGTTGCACCACCGTAGACAAAAAGAAGTAAAATAAAAAAGTCTGTCCGTTCACCTATCCTTCAGTACGGGGGGTGCGGGCAGACTTCATTTTTGCCGTAAAGACTGGAGCATGAAAAACATCATTTGTGCCATTTGTACATGGTTTGCGAGTCTCTCGATGCGAGCCGGCCAGGTTCTCCCATGATAGACCCGAGCCGCCTGTGTGAATTCGCCAAGCCGTTCTGGGTTGCGTGACAGCCTCCGGTACCATTCCGGTTCATCGCGGATGAATTCCAGAAGGTCAGGTCGTGAAGAAATGTAGTCATAAACTTCTTTACGCATGAACGCTCTTCCCCTTTATTAATCCTTCCGGAACATGAAAGGATGATGAGACCGCGGTGGCGGGAATCTTTCCGGCTCGTCCGTCTTCATCTCCTTTAAGAATTCGATGGCGATATCAAGGGCTTTACTCAATTGGCTGGCGAGCGAATGAATCTGCTCGGGATCTAATTTTTTCAAGGATTCCAGGAGTTGCGGTAACCATTCATTTTTTTCCGTCACGCTCATCGTTCTATTTTTTTCCCGCCTCGAAGGGCCTCCGATAGCGTCATTTCTATAGGCTTGCCATTTCGGATCATCTTCGCCTAACAAATACCATTCTTCAAACAGTTCCTGCCAAGTCGTTTTTTTCTCGCGTACTTCTTTGATTAAATACGGATGCTTTTGAACAAATGCTTTGAATTTCTGTACTTCCGGTGAAAGCTTTTTCGTCATCGGATTCACCCCTTGTCGTTCATCTAATTTAATATATGATACAAGGGGCAATTTGGGAAAAGATCAGTAATCCCAACTTCTTTTTATAAAATTTTGTGTGTAATATTTTTTATAAACACCGACACCTAAATGGGTGAATTCCTCGTTAAGCAACGTATCCCGGTGTTCTTTACTATTCAACCAACCCGCAACCACTGCTATACTATCGATATACTGGGATGCGATATTTTCCCCCGCCATCTCGTATACTACCTCCCTGGCTTCCAGACGATCGGCCAGGTCTCCATACTTTTCTGACTCATGGGAAAACGTTTCCGTTTCATACATATCGAGGCTGTGAAAATAGGCAACTTCCGCCGTTTTCTCATCCCACTTTAAAGCCGGTAGCTCTTCACGTTCGCGAATGACATTCGTTAAATCAAAGATTTGGCGGGCAGAGGCACTGTCCGCTCTTTTCCACTCCTCTTCAGTCAACTCTGGCGGTTCTATCAACGTTCCCCAATATGTTAAATCATATGGACGCTGTATTAGTAATGTTTCTTTATCCATGAAGCGAATAAACAACAGTTTTCCGGAAAAATTATCAAAATAAAGCTGGGCAAAGATGTCTCCTAACGGTATGAGCGGTCTACTATTAATATCAGCCTCATACAATTCAAAACGGTAAAAACTACCGTTATACTCCAATTCTACTTCATTTTGCATCGTGATCTCGCGATATATGGTTTCTAAGCTGGCACCGATTCGAAACGGCGATACATCGGTTTCTGGACTCGTGGCAACAAGGGTGACGACTTGACCGTTTTTTACACCTATTTGCAAATAAGGATGTTCCTCGCCGTCGTAAATCCACCACTCAAAACCATAGTACGAAGGATCGATCCGTTCCGGCTCTCCAAATCGTTCAGAAACCTCGCTTGCTAATTTACCGATGAGCGTGGAAACCCCTGTTTCTGGCCGTTGAGACACTTCTTCGGCTAATGTTTCTGTATCCAGATTCGGATCGAGTTCAACTTCCGGCGGTTTCTCTTCGAGATTTTGATTTCTGTATGTATGAATTAAATTTTTAGCGGTTAAACCGATCACGAAAAGAATCGTAAAAATGAATAGAATGCGAAATAGATGTCTCAGAGGGAACCCCTCCCCTATCGTTTACTACTATACTCTATGTAGCTTTACTAGAAAAAATAATAGCAATCACCAAATTACTTTTATTATTTTTATTTTATCATCAATCAGACGTCGATTATATAGAGAAAATGGATATCACCTATTTTTTGATTATTCCCAGTAGTCGAACACCAATTTCAAAATCGCACCATTCAAATGCCATGAAAACGATAACACTCAAATTTCGTAAAAAAAAAAGAAAGGTGCGAACCACCTTTCTTTCTCTCTTATTGTAAAAAATCATAGCTTCGCACCGGTTCGGAAATTTCCGATAGGGCCGTTTTCGCCTGACTATCCGCCTCTTCACGAACCGCAAGATCTCCTAACGCCACGATTCCTACTAATTTATCATCTTTGACCACCGGAAGACGACGGATTTGATGTCGCGCCATTAGATGAACCGCATGCCGAATCGTCTGTTCTGGTTTAATCGTAATGACATCAGAAGTCATCACTTTTTGTACAGACTCTGTGGCTGGAACGTTTTCCGCAAGTCCGCGAATGACGATATCCCGGTCCGTTACTATTCCAACTAAATGATCTCCATCAACGACCGGAATCGCACCAACATTTAGTTCTTTCATTTTCACAGCCACATCATAAATAGTCTCATTCAAACCAACGGTTTCCACATCAGTGGTCATGATTTCTTCGATCCGTTCCAAATGCGCGCCTCCTTTTCCTCGTTCTATTTGATAATGTCTCCAATTGGGAAAAATCCATGCTTATAAAAACACGAACCCCGTTTTGTCAGAATAGAACGAATCCATTTATTGTTTGAAAAATTTAGCTCTATCTACTATCATGGTGATAGACGTATACGAATAGGGGAGGGGAGACTTTTTGTATATCGAGGGTACTGGTTTAGAAAACCGCTTATTCGATCTAAACGTACTCGATGAAATTTTACCGGAATACGGTTTGATCCGCGCCGGTCAATGGGATTATGAACGGGTGACCTACGATCGGAAAATCGTCCTGAACGATCATACGTACTATCTTCGTGTTCAGGGAGTCGCGGTCAGGGGTGATGTCGGGGCCCATGATGCGACGATTAAGTTAAAGGTACCGATTCTCGGCAAACATTATTATCCACATGGTGTTGAATACGGTGATGATGAAAACTTCCCTAAGGCTTTAGTTCAGGAATGCCGGGAAATACTGCAAGCTGTCAAAGAAGAACTCGAGCCACTTGCGCTCGCTGAACAAAATTAAAAACATCCCCCGGGACTGGCTGGGAAGACCTGCCAGACTGAGGGGATGTTTTTTCCCTCTTTCCTCTTTTGTTAGGTACAACACTTTTCGAATGATCATTGTTACGTTCTAAATATTAGATCGCATATGAAAAGGTGCGTGTACATGAGGATCGTTCAAGATTAACGCGATAGAAAAACCGGTGAATATTCCAATTTCTAGACCGGATGGATCATGCGTACATCATAATCGGCTACCATACTTTGAAGTCGTTTAAGATCTTCTAAAGTATCAATTTCATACGTATCATCGGCACGGATTTCGTGCATATACACATTCAAAATAGGCAAATGATCTTTAACCACGTGATCCCAATAAAGATTATGGAAATTCCCACTGTTAATTATCTCCTCCAATTTTTTCACAAGTTTTTCACCATCTTCTTTACTCCAATAGGATACACCACACAGTATATGATCGATTCCACTTTCTTCTATGGTGATTTTTTTCACTTTTCTTTTCCTATTAACACTGAGCACCCATTCGTTCGTAAACCGTTTTTTGGCACTGAAGTAAAGGGATGTCCGCGGGTTCGGTATTAAAAAATTACGGCATAAATAGTTGTCCGCATCGATCACATAACTATCGGGTAAATATTCACGTGCGAGATACATGGAATAAATATTGTTGTACATATGATAATACGGATTAAAGATCAAACGCACGGAAAATTTTTTCTTTAAATAAGTGAATTTATTCGCTAAATAACCTGTTACGATTACTATTTCATGAACACCGATTTCATTTAAAAAACGAATCTGTCTTTCGATTAACGGTTCACCATTAATCGGAATCAAGGATTTCGGTGTATGTATAGTTAAGGGACGTAAACGAGTCCCCATCCCGGCGGCAAGGATAATCGCTTGCATAGACTCACCTCCGTATATCATTGATTTTGTTCAGAAGACCAGAAAATGAAAGTTCATCTTTTTCGGCGACCGCTAGTACAGAACCAAAAATGATCATCACACTGTAAAAGACGAGTTGAATCGATAACGGCTCTCTAAATAGCAAAAAGCCGAGAAAGATCGCCCAGGCGGAGTAAGAAATATTGAGCCCCATCGCCCGCGTTGGCCCGATATCCCGAATCGCGGTGTAGTAAAACAAATAGGAAGCCGTCCCAGCAAGAGCAACGAAAATGAGGGAAAAGAGTACAGACCCGGTTAAAACTTCCATAGCAAGCGGCCACCCCCGGAAAAGAGGAAGGATCACACTTCCATAGACGATCGTTGAAGTAAGTTGACGTAAGAGCAATGCGTTTTCCGGGGGAAGATCGTCTTCTTTCATTCCGTAAGCTACGATGACCGATTCCAACCCCCAGCTAACGATACAAAGGATGATGAACAAAAGACCAGCGAGATAATTAGATGCCGTCGCATCATCTGAAGAATACCCGAGCAGGATGATGAAAACGATGCTGAGTGCAAGACCGAGCCAGTTTTTAACAAGTAGACGGTCCTTTAACAATAAAAAGGCGAAAAATGCACCAACCGCCGGATACACGGCGGAAAAAGCGGCGGCATAAGAAGAACCCAAAAATTTTATCGCTAATACGTAAAAAGTCATTCCCAAGGGGCCGCCCAAAAGAGCAGCCAGCATAATAATCCGGCCGCTTTTCCTGCTCATAGCCGTGATGGCTTGTTTAAATTCCCCTTTAATCGCCAGATACCCACTCACCCAGAAGCTTGAGGCGGTATCATGGAAAAATGTACTGACGAGGGGGGCGAGGAAAATCGTTTCCGGCGTGGCAAGAAAAACACCCGCTCCTAAAATCGCTCCAATCAGTACCGTATCTAAAGCCCAGGTAATACCCGACAGCAAACCATAAACGGCACCCTTTTTCCTCATGCGGACACCTTCTTTAAAAGTAATATTTCACTATTCTTCAAAGCTCGATTGTGTCGGGTGATCCCGTAATCACCAAAATTGTCTCCTTTCGCTTCTTTATAAATCGTCCATAGACTCCAAATATAATCCTGGAAGACTTTATGCATTAACATCCTCATACGAATTTGTTCACTGATTCCTTCCGGATAATATAGGGATAAAAACAACTCTTCTTCCCGCTCGCTTAAGGAACTCTCCAGCGAGTATGCGGCAAGATCCCATACGGGGTCATTTAAGCCTGCATATTCCCAATCGATAAGGTAGATTTTGTCATCGCCGCTTTTCACCCAATTATCGGGGAGGGGATCGTTATGGCACGGTACTTGTGGAACCTGCATGGCATCATACATCGCCTTGATTTTCGCCACCCGTTCCTGCAATTTAGCGAATTTAGGGTAGTAGTGACCCCCGGTCCTTTCGGCAAGACCTTCATAAAGGCGGATCATTGCCCCAATATCGAAACGATTTTCCATTTTGACATTGGAATTGTGAAGTTTTTTCAAAACCTGGACAACAAGCCGCATATTGCTTTCCCAGCGCGCCATCTTCGGCGTCAAAGTTTTGGCATCGGGAATCATCTCCGATATTTTTACCCCGTTTCGTTCGTTAAAGTAGACGATCTTCGCATCAATACCGAGCTTCGTGATGGCCCGCAAATTTTTACCTTCGTTCTCCCGATCGATCATGTCTTCCGTCCCCGCTCCAGGGATCCGCATCACGTATTCTCTACCATCCGTTAAGCGCAACCGATAATTTTTATTCGTCATTCCCCCGAGAGGCGCGATATTTGCGATCGATTGTGGTTCGATCTTCAGCGCCTCAGTAGCGATTTCTTTTAATTGATCGACAAAATATTTTTCTTCCTTCCGCTTCAGGCGGGGATAAATCGTATTGAGGATGTGAAGATAATGTTCTTTCGAATCGATATCGGACCAAATCAGATCATTAATTTTCAAATAACCAATATGGTATTGACGTGATACATCGAGTAATAGATATTCATAATTCACAAAAGGATTTTGGTTTTCCTGGAATTCATCGAGCATCAATCGGTAGACGTCATTTGAGATTTTACTGATTCCAACGAACTCCCCGTCGATTCGATTCAGTTGATGAATATCTTTGGAGATCTTGAAAATGTATTGATTTCTTAATTCGACGTACGCTTCATTCCCTTGACCGCTTTCATTTGCGATCAACATACAATCCCGCTCTTCGTGATGAATCAACTCGGAAAGCGCTTGTTCTTCGATCAAAACATCATGTTCAAGTAATAAAAAGTCGCCACTGATCTCATCTTTTGCACATGCCAAAGATGCCATCGATCCGGTCCACTGATAGCGAGGGTTTTCTACGAAGACAACCCCGTTCGTATTTTCCAACTGATAGAACGATTCTTTTTTATACCCCACAACGATAATAATCTTCTCGATTCCGTATTTCTTCAATAGTTCAATATTCCGCTGAAGAAGGGTTTTTCCGTCAATGGGTAATAAACTGACCGGAAAATTGAAATCCTTATTTTCCCCAGCGGCAAGGATGACAGCCTCTTTCACGCGTTTCTTTTCACCGCGATGGAGATCAACTTTTTTATCCTGGTAGGCGGCAATCCGGTTTTTTAAATAGAGCACTCCATCTTTGGAAAGGTAATACTTGGAACTACGTCCGCTCTTCTTTATCTCGATCAAGCCGCGCTCCTGTAAATCGCGTATAAGATAATTCACTTTTCCAGTCGAAATATTACAAAGTTTACCAATTTCTTTTTGGTTTATATCGGGGCGTTCGTTTATAGTGGCAAGGATTTTCAACTCGTCGGACATTGAATCCCTCCTTTTTTGCTACATTTTATCTATTGGTGTCAGGAATAAAGAGCATAACAGGGGATTTTCAGTCGAGGAAGACTAAAGAAGTAGAAAGGGGAATATATTCATTTTTTGAACACTTATATTTTAACACAAAGTGAAATTTTTGCAAATTCTACTATTTTCTATAAAAAAACCTGCCATATGGCAGGTATTGGAAAAATTATAATCAAATATTGAATAATTAAGAGGTTAATTTCATTTCGGTAAATACGTGTTTAAACACCCGATCTTCTTCGGGTGGAAGCTCCATGTAATGATCACCATAAACTTTACGTAAGTAAAGGTCGCGATTTTTTATTGCCATGAACGAATGTCCTTCAAAATCTATTTCCTCTAATTCATAAAATAAATGGATCGGCATGATCATAGAGTCCTTAAGTTTCCGTGCATAGAGGATCGAGTTATCCGCATAAGTGTATTCATAATTTGAACGGTTATTGTACTTTGCTTTGACAGCCGTTTCCCAGCGATTTAACCGTTGATTACCGAGAATTAAGGCTAGCGGGTATAGTAATGAGGCCATAATTCTTTGAACAGCGGGTGTTCCCGGTTGACGGTATTTTAAGGTTAAGGACTTTCGCGTGAAATAAGAGAAGGCGAGTAACTGACGGTCGATAAAACGGAGGAAGCGTGAACGAGGGATACGGTCGATTGGAAAAATATCGATGAATACACATTTTTTCATATCCACATTAGATGTGACATATTCTACTAGTGTTGTCCGCGTATCTATTAATTTTATAAAATTATGGGGATAGTTCGGATCTGTTTCATAATGCTGGATAAATAAGTGATCTGGCAAATATTTCTGTCCCTGGTGTAAGAATATTTCGTAATCTTCCCGGAGCATGGCGACATCGATATCGTCGTCCCACGGTATAAACCCGCCATGGCGAACCGCACCAAGTAAGGTACCTCCGGACAATGTATATTTGAGCCCCATTTTACGACAAGCGCTATCGAATTCAATCAAAATATTGAGCATCGTCTCCTGTAACTGGCGAATATTCTCTTTCGTAACGGGCATAGCATCGCTCCTTTCTCATAATCTTTTACAATTATTAATATATCATAATTTTGTAGATTTCCATGTGGACTCGGTATAACTGATTCTTTACATATATAATCTTTACATATATAACATGAAGGAAAAGAATAAGGAAAAGAATAGAAACCATACGAAATTTACAGAAATGACTATTACAGCTACAACCAAAAGAAAAACGGCCATAGCTCTGTTTGCTAACAGGCATATAGCCGTAAATAAATAGAATCCAGGAATGAGTGGTTTTGCGAAATATCTTTAAAAATTAAAAATCGCTTTTAATAACGAGGTGGTTTCCCCACCGGGATAAAGAACATAAAGGAAAATATATACCGCTACACCGGTGAGCGCGGTGAACAACCAGACTGTACTTGCTAAGGGTCCCACTTTTTTGTGCTGTTTGAGACGGTTTTTCAATCCAGAACGGATCTGCATGATCCCGAAAACGGCACCGAATGTCGCAAGAATGATGTGGAAGACGAGAAAGATCGTGTAATAAATTTTCAAATGCTCCGGCCCACCAAAGGCGGTATTCCCGATAAAAAGCGTCCTTGTCAAGTAAAACAAGAAAAAGAGAAGAGCAAATCCGGCAGCGCCTAGCATGAATTTCTTGTGACGCTCCACATCACCTTTCTTAATATAACGCCAGCCCCCTGCTAGAAGAATCGCACTGATAATGATACATAGTGTACTGATCGTTGGCAAGATCGCTAACTGTTTCAAGGTATCTCCTCCAAACTACCTATGCTGCTTTATGTTGGTAATTTCCTCTCCTGTTCTTGACGGAACCATGCTTTGATCGAACGATACAGGACGGTAAGGTAAATGAACTCTTGCATCAGTTTCATCGCAACACCCCCCGCCTGCTGGTCCACATGGGCCGGGAGTAGATTAAACAATTCCGGTCCGCCCAAATTTAAATGGGCCAGTGTTCCAACGGGTACACATAAAGTTAATGACTGGAGCCAGAGTTCCGCGTTTGTATAAGTTTCATAGAACGCCTCGGGACTGAAGATAATAAGGGCACAAGCTGGAGTAATCAAAACACTATCCGCCACTAAATAAAGGGCTTTCTGCAATCCGGAAAGCTGTTTTTTCTCCACCGTATTGATGAGGGGCCACCACATGAAGAAGGCGGCGATAAATAATAATAAGGTGAACCCGGTATGATAGAAAAAGTCCGTCTTCATAAAATCGAAGATAAACGGAATATGATAAAAACTAAACATGCCGTTAAAGAATAACAATGCAACTACCGGTCTTGTGAAGAAGCGGAACAGCCCCCGGATGAAGCGAAAGGAAAGGAGACGTTCCCACATCCAGTCCGGTACGAAAGCGATTAATAAAGGAGGGATAATCAAGTTTAAAATTGCCATCTGAATCATGTGGAAGGTGAACATGAGATGGCCGAGCAGATCAACCGGTGAACCCTTAACGATATAAAGAAGGACCATGACGAATAAAAAGCCGACCCCTTCTCTAACCGAAAGCGGCTCTTTACCCGGAAATAATGAGCGTTTTTTTATCGCCAGATAAAAAAACAAATACGAAATTAGAGCAACGAAAAGTAAAAAATACGGACTCCAGAGCGCGACAAAACCGAATTGACGTAAATTCAGCATGGTTCACACTCCATCCCCTAACTCTCATTCAATTATACAACCGATCTCCCAGTGGGGCAAAAATTACGAAAATGGTCTTTTATTAAAAATTCCTGCAGAAAAACGAATGTCATTCTGTAATTAGAGAGTAAAAACCCGGACAAGAACGCCCGGGTTTTGTGACTTACCACCATATGATCGTAAGAAATGCGATGATCATCAAAACTGCTGTGAATAGGCCGGAGTACATGAAGCCCATGACAACTCCATGGCCTTCTTCTTTCGCATGCATGAAATAGTAAAACTGAAAGAGCACCTGGATAACAGCAAGTAAGAGTAAAAACGGTATCACAAATTGGGCTGGAAAACCAACACCAACCGCGATAAAGGAAATCACGGTTAAAAAGGCCATTAAGCCAAAGGAGATGAATTGGCTCCGCATCTCTTCACGGCTCTTCTTGAAGCGAAATTCGATCTCCCTTTGCGAATATTTCTCCATTCCTTACACCATCCCCATCAAGTAAACTACCGAAAAGATGAATACCCATACGACATCGATAAAATGCCAATAAAGGCTTGCCATATAATATTTGGGCGCGTTATATAAATTCAAACCCCGTTTGGCGTTGCGAATCAAAAGGGCCGTGATCCAGCCGAGACCGAAAGCCACGTGCGCACCATGGGTGCCAACGAGGAAATAATACGCCGAACCGAAAGCAGAACTGCGGAACGTATGACCGTAATCCGTGACATAATGATAAAATTCATAGATTTCCAAACATAAAAAGGTTAAACCAAGTAAAACCGTGATCGCAAACCACAACTGTGTCCCTTTAAAATTGAAGTTGCGCATATGATGGATCGCGTACACACTCGTTAAAGAACTGGTCAGAAGCACCGCTGTCATCACAAAAACGAGGGGGAGGCTGTAAAGATCCTGGGTTAAAGGATGACTGCTATCCGGAACCCGGTTTTTTAACGCAAGATATGTGGCGAATAAAGTTGCGAAAAGTACCGTCTCTCCCCCAAGAAACAGCCAGAGGCCGACGAGTTTGTTCCTACCCTCCTGGGTTGCGATCTCTGGTCGCTCTGGCCAGTTATGGATGGTAAATTTCCCTGTCAGATCAATGTGACTCATATGGCTTTTCCTCCCCGTTCAACATCGTCCTCGAGCTCTTCTTTCCGGATATAGTAGCCGAGATCGTCCCTTAACGAGCGCACGAGCATGGACCCGAACATCAGCGCAAGTCCCAGAACCAAGACGACTACCCCCCAAGGGCTACCATCGCCTACAATATTGGAAGGTACATACATCGCGCCGAAACCGGCGATAAACAGGCCGAGCGAGATAAAGATCGGAATGATGGAACCATTGGGCATATGGATATCCTGTAATGGTTCGGATGGCGGTAATTCTTTGTTGCCTTTCATCTTTTCATACCACCAGGCATCGTAATCCCGTACTAGTGGAATTTGCTTAAAGTTATATACCGGTGGTGGTGAAGAAATCGCCCAGTCCATCGTCCGGCCATCGCCCCAGGGATCGTTGACCGTAACCTTTTTCCCTTTGACAGTAGTAAGGACAATATTCACAACGAGAATGACTGCACCGATCGCCATGAAAAAGGCACCGAGCGAACTGATAAAGTTACCCAGGTCAAGTCCCTGACCGCCGAGGAACGTATAGACACGACGCGGCATTCCCCACAGGCCTAGGAAATGCTGGATAAAGAATGTCATATGGAAACCGACGAAGAAAAAGACGAATGTCCAGTAACCAAGCCTTTCATTCAGCATTCTACCGAACATTTTCGGCCAGTAGAAATGAGTTGCCGCCAGTAAGGCGAAAACGACGCCACCGACGATGGTATAATGGAAGTGCGCTACGATAAAGTACGTATCATGCAATTGATAGTCTAGCGGCGCAACAGCTTGCATGATCCCGGTCACGCCACCGATGACAAAACTTGGAATAAAGCCAAGTGCATATAACATCGGCACGGTAATTTTTAAGGAGCCACCCCACATGGTGAACAGCCAGTTGAAAATCTTGATTCCGGTCGGTACCGCGATCGCCATTGTGGCGACGGCAAAAAGTGCGTTAGCGACATTGCCGAGACCGACGGTGAACATATGGTGTGCCCATACCATGAACCCTAAAAAGCCGATTAAGAATGTGGCGAATACCATGGAAGAATAACCAAACAAGCGTTTGCGCGAGAAGGTGGGAATGATTTCCGAAAACAATCCGAAAGCCGGCAAAATCAAGATGTAAACTTCCGGATGACCGAAAATCCAGAACAAGTGCTCCCAGATGATCGTATTTCCGCCCATAGAAACATTGAAGAATTGCGAACCGAATAAACGATCGAACATCAACAAGAAAATGCTAATGGTCAAAGGCGGAAAGGCGAACAGGATCAAACCAGATGCGACGAAGGTGGTCCAGGTAAACATCGGCATTCTCATAAAACTCATACCAGGCGCCCGCATCGTGACGATCGTCGCGATAAAGTTTATCCCCGACATCAACGTTCCGAAACCGGCTATTTGCAGACCGATCAAGTAAAAGTCGATTCCGTGACCACTTGAGTCCATCGATAACGAAGCATAGGAAGTCCAACCGGCATCCGGCACCTGACCGAAGAACCAGGACAGGTTTAAAAAGATTCCCCCGAAGAAGAATAACCAGAATCCGAGTGCGTTTAAAAACGGAAAAGCGACGTCCCTGGCTCCGATCTGTAAAGGCACGACCGCGTTCATAAAAGCGAATAATAGCGGTGTTGCGGCAAGAAAGATCATCGTGGTGCCATGCATGGTAAACATCTCATTAAACGTTTGCGCTGCTAAAAAATCATTTTCCGCTTTCATCAATTGGATCCGAATTAGCAGGGCCTCGATTCCACCGAGGACGAAGAAAAAGCCTCCCCCGATAAAGTACAGATGGGCGATCTTCTTATGGTCTGTCGTTGTTAGATACTCCCAGACCGTGCCCCAGAACCCTTTTTTCGCGGTAACCGCATTCATCAATTTGAATCACTCCCCCTTATCCCCTTTATTCTTGAGCCTTTAATGTCAGTAAATATTCGGCGAGCGCATCCAGCTCTTCATCTGTGAAATTGGCCCGATCGTACATCTTGTTCCCTGGCTTAAATTCTCCGGGATTTTGAATCCACTTTTTAATATTTTCCTTATTGAACTCGAGAAAACCAGCGACAGTTGTGCGATTGCCGAAGTCGGCTAAGTTTGGTGCAAGTCTCGCTTCATAAGGACGGGTATCATCTGGCGTGATAGCATGGCATGCGATGCAGCTATTCGCTTCGAATAATTCTTTTCCGTATTTTGCCACATCGGTTTCCGGCTCTTTCTCTTCGTAATTTTGCATCGCGCTTACCCAGGCGTCAAATTCATCCCGTGGTAAAGCGACAACCTTAAAATCCATCAACGCGTGAGAAGGACCGCATAATTCAGCACACTTTCCATAGAAGATATTGCCAACTTCTTCAGCCTTTTCCGAATCAAAAACAAGGAAAAATGTGTTTTCATTATCCGTGTTCACATCCATTTTTCCACCAGCGGCCGGAACCCAGAAGGAGTGCTTAACATCAGATGCCAATAAATTAAAGTACACGCGTTCATCCGTCGGAACGACGAGATCCTGAGAAGTGACGATACCATAATCAGGATATTCAAATTCCCACCAATATTGATGGGCACGGACATTGATCACGACCGCTTCCCGTTCTCCCTGGGCGTTCACCTTATGCATCCCACTTGTATCCCCGAGATAGAACGTTGCGATGACCGTTGGAATCGCCAGAATCGTCAGTAATATGATGGGAATCGTGGTCCAAACAACTTCGAGTTTATTGCTGCCTTCCACCTGTTCCGGAATCTCGTTTTCATTTTCTTTGTTACGACGGAAACGAATTAAAACGATCGTATAGATAATGACAACTGTAGAAATGACGAGAACCATAATCGCGGTACTTAACAGCAACAAATTAAATTGAATTTCCGCAACCTCACCCGCTGGATGTAGCGTCGATAGGTAGGGCTCTCCACATCCTGCCAAAAGTAGTGAGCTCAGAAATACAAGTGATAGCTGCCATTTTTTCATTTACCCTTTTCCCCCTTTGTTTGCCGTAACGAGTTAAATTATTTTGATAAAATGTTCTAATAGGAATATTCCGAATTATTGGCGCGCATTTCCACATCGTTTCCAATGTGGAAATGGTGTAAACAGAAGAAAGTGACACGTTTTCTCGCTGAATCACACCCTTCTGTCACTTCTTATGAAACTGTTATGATAAAAAAATATTAACCACTTACACTAAAGTAAATATAATCATCGACACAAACAATACAGTCAAATAATTTAGGGAATAGACGAACATTTTCGCTGCCCATTTTTGATCGTCAACTTTTCGATAATTGTAAAGACCGGTAAACAGCCAGCCGAGTGTTAGTACCGTTGCGAGCACGATGAATCCAAGTCCGAGTTCAAAGAGGTAAAACGGTAATGGTAACAAACAGAGCACCCAGATCATAATCTGCCTTTTCGTAACGGCGTTTCCATAAACTGCCGGCAACATTGGTACTCCGGCTTTCCGGTAATCATCCGCTTTGCGCATAGCCAGTGCTAAAAAATGTGGCGGTTGCCAGATAAACATGATCAAGAACAATACCCAGGCAACGATATGCAACTCGCTATCGATCACAGCCCAGCCAATCAATGGCGGGACCGCTCCAGAAAAGCTGCCGATCACCGTGTTCAATGTAAACCTGCGCTTCGACCATATCGTATATAAGACGACATAGGCAAAGGCACCGAATAAACCGATGAACCCAGCGGTTAGGGATGCTTGAAAGAGAAACAGCGTTCCGATAATCAAGAAGGCAATTCCTAAAGTTAGTATGAAGCTTGTTGAAAATCGTCCGGTAACGGTCGGACGGTGTTTGGTTCGGCCCATAAGATAATCGATATCGCGATCCAGATAATTGTTTAATGTGGCCGAGCCGGCGATTACGAAAAATGTTCCCGCAAGACCAAAAAGGATCTTATCCATATATGCGAAAAAATGTGAGAGCATCCCGTTATAAAATAAGGCTAACCACATTCCGGCAAAAGCCGTGATCATGTTTGAATTGATGATCCCTATTTTAATTAACGCTAAAAAATCCTTCACTACAGAGGACTTGGGATTTTTATCATTTTTCAAAGTCTCCGATGCGTAGTTAACATTCCCCACTTCAATTCCACCCCTTTTTGTTGAAACCGCTACTTTTACTATACAAAAAACCGAAAAATATATCTAATATAAAGAGTCGGGGTGGCTGTTGTCGGTATATTTTGTTTTCCTTTTTTTCTGACAATATTCTAAATTATATTAAAACATAAATAAATATTTTTTGTTAAATAAATTTGACTACTTTTTGTCTAATTTGTGACAAAAAAGCCTGGCACGTATGAATTACTTTTATAATAATTATAATTTATTTCCTTTTTGCTAATTTATTTACTATAATAATATTAAAAATATAATTACAAAATTGTCAAATCTCCGACAACTTATAAGAGGGTGAAGAAATTGTACATACGCCCGGGGCTAAAAAGACTGGCTGTTATCGCCACCATCGGTATGTTCCTGTTGATTTTAGGTGGCGCCCTTGTTACGAAAACAGGATCAGGGGACGGTTGTGGAACATCGTGGCCCCTTTGTAAAGGACGGCTAATACCGGATGAAATCTCCGCGGAAACGTTGATCGAAGCAAGCCACCGGATCAGCACATTAATCGTTTTATTCGTCGTGATCATTTTCGCCTATCGAAGCTGGAGAGAACTTGGCCATCTGCAGGAAACGAAGGCCTTTATCTTCCTTGGTATCATCTTTTTTATCGTGCAAAGCCTGGTCGGTGCTGCACGAGTGATTTGGGGGCATGCGGATTTTGTTCTTGCCCTACATTTCGGCATTTCACTAATTTCCTTTGCCGCTGTCTTTCTATTAGCGATGTTCATTTTCGAAAAGGAACGCAACTGGAAAACGGAAAGGCTTGGATTTTCAAAATCTTATAAAATCCATACGCTCGGGATTATTATTTATTGCTTTATCGTTATCTATTCCGGAGCTTTTGTTCAACATACAAAATCCAGCATGATCTGTCCGGATTGGCCCCTTTGTCGTAACAAAGCGATCGGACTGCCGCTCAATTTTCACGAATGGGTCCAGATGGGCCATCGCTTTCTAGCGGGATTACTATTTCTCTGGATCATTTCCATGTTCGCTTACGTTCGACGCAATTATCGGGAATATCGAGTTATTTACATCGGTTGGCTATGGAATGCGGTTTTCATTTCACTGCAAGTGCTTTCCGGCGCCCTTGTCATCTACAGTAACATCAATCTATATATTTCCTTACTCCATGCGTTCTTGATCACGTGTCTTTTCGGAACTCTTAGCTATATGGGCTTTCTCGTTTACCGGAATCGTAAAGAAACGGTCATAACTTCCGTTCGGCATTTTTCCGCAACAAAGGAAAAAGTCTCTTGGTAAAGGATACCTTTACCTCAACCTCACAATGCGGGATGGGTAACGCTCCTGTCCCGTTTTTTATTTACTTATGGTCAGCTTTCGTTCGGTTAACTCCCTTTTCATTCGCCCCTTTTCAAGGAAGAATCCCCTTTGCACGAGCGATGTCGATGGCGCCTCAGATGATATCGCGAACAGATACTCGTGAAGGAGTTCATTAACTTTTCCGCGACGTTCCATGTACAGGTCCTTTCACCCTTCAAGTTCCCCCTGAATCGGAAGTACCGAAATCGTTCTCATGCCGGATCCATTCACTAAAAAAACTCCCCTTGCATGTAAACAGATTGCACCTGTTTACAGCAAGGGGAGTTGTTCCGTTTCCTTATGCAGCCGTTATTTTAGCGAATATTGGCCGCGTCTTTGAGCCGTTCATAAATTCTTTCGAAGTCATCCGGATCGATTCCCGGTGCGAATTCTTCTTCAACCTCCGGAAGATCCGGAATTTCAAAGCCTTCCGGTGCTCCTTTGATGACTTCGACTTCGGAACCATCATCCGGATGGGTTCCTGTCCAGATCTTGGCGATATCTTCGTAATCGGAATCGCTCCATGTATAGAGACGGCGATGCCAACCCATTTCCATATATTTTCTTGCGTAATCAAATTTGGAGTTATCGAGGCTCGGAATCGGTAACATCTTGGTGAGATCGATACCCGTAATCTTTTCGATCGCTTTAGCATAAGCTACTGTGTGCACGCCACCACGTACGAGGAGATAGCCGATCATTTCAAGAGCGACTGGGTTATCCGTCATTTCATAAACACGCATCTTATGGGTTCTGGCACCGATTTCCAGGAAGAAGTTGTGGAGTAAATCCAAAAGGAGGTTGCCGCTGTTGAATACATAGTCACCTGTCCACGGTCTCCCCATAGAATCGAACGGTTTGGCGGTTTGTGCCGTATCGATAAAGTGATAGGTGTTTCGTGACTCCTTGCCTTTTTCGAGCGGTTTCTTATCTGGAGCAGCCGGTTCTGTTGAGCCGACGAGGAGCAAGTTGACGGTGTTGGCAACCAATTCGACATGACCGACTTCTTCAGCGGTAATGCTAGCTACTAAATCATAGAAAGGTTTATATTTTTTCTTCTGCCGGAAGTTAAAGGACTGGAATAAGTAGTTGTTCAGTGTGGACATTTCGCCGAAGCGGCCACCAAGCAGTTCTTGAACTGCGGCTGCAGCATTCGGATCAGCATGTTCTGGTTTAGGTAATTCAATCGGAAGTCGGTTATACCGTTTAAACATACTTATCCCCCTTGTACTTATTTTTTATTTAAAATCATTTTTATCTAGTTATTATTATAATATTTTCTGCCATCCAGTCAATCTATTAAACTCATATTTCAAAGATCGTTCAAAATGTTAACAAAATGTTGAAAACCTTGTCGTCCCTTTGAATGTACAACGTTGTAAACATACGGATTCTCTTTTTACGAACTATTAAACTTCCTTATTATCATTTATAAGATTTTATTATCATTTAAAACACCTTAAAAGATTATCATTTAGGTTTATGCTATTGAGAATGAACCGCTTTGCATTCAAAAAAAAGCGATCCAGCCAGATCGATCGCTGGATCGCATATGATTTAGCGTAATTCGATTAATAAATCACCCTGGCTAATCGCCTCTCCAGGTTCAACGTAAATCTTTTCTACGGTACCGGATACTGGTGCCTGGATCGTGGTTTCCATTTTCATCGCTTCCGTGATCACCAGGTGATCTCCCTGTTTAACAGTATCCCCTTCTTCCACGAGCACTTTTACGACGGTTCCCGGCATGGTAGCTCCGACATGGAATTCATTCTGTTGGTCGGCTTTCGGTTTTTCTACTAGATCGCTTTCGACACTGAAATCTTTGATCGCCACTTCACGGGGTTGACCGTTCAATTCAAAGTAGACGATTCTCGTGCCATCCTTTTGTACTTGACCGATCGAAACGAGTTTAATGATCAAAGTTTTCCCTTTTTCGATTTCAACTTCCAGGGTCTCACCGATTCGCATTCCGTATAAAAAGGTCGGTGTATCCAGAACGGATAAATCACCATAACGGTTAACGGCTTTTAAATAATCGAGGAAAACATCCGGGTACAGGGCATAGGCGACCGCATCAAAGTCCGTAGGTTCTCGCTGCATCAATGGCCGAAGTTTTTCTTTCACTTCGGCAAAATTTACCGGCTCCAGTAACTTACCGGCCCGGTCCTTCAATACTTCCCGACCTTTCAAAACGACCTTTTGCAGGTGTTCCGGGAAACCACCATGCGGGATGCCGATATACCCTTGGAAGAATTCGATGACGGAATTCGGGAAGTTGATCTGCATTCCTTTTTCCAGCACATCTTCTTCGGTCAAATCGTTCTGAACCATAAATAAAGCCATATCCCCCACGACTTTGGAGGAAGGGGTGACTTTAACGATATCTCCGAAAAGCATATTAACGCGGCGGTACATATCCTGCAGTTCATCCCAGCGATGCAATAGTCCGACCGCTTTTGCCTGCTGCTGGAGATTGCTGTACTGTCCACCCGGCATTTCGAACTCATACACTTCCGGTAACGGTGCCTTTAATCCACTTTCGAAATTTTTATAATACTGGCGGACATCTTCCCAATATTTACTGATCTCATTCAGAGCATGGATATCCACCTGTGGCTGGCGCGGTGTTCCTTCCAGAGCATAGTACAGGGTGCTTGCTCCGGGCTGTGATGTAAAACCGGCCATCGCACTGATCGCCGTATCAACGATATCTACTCCGGCTTCGATCGCTCTCACATAGGTGTAAATTCCATTACCGCTTGTATCGTGGGTATGTAGATGGATCGGAATATCGATCTTCTCTTTTAGTTCACTGACAAGACGGTAAGCTGCTTCCGGTTTTAACAATCCGGCCATATCTTTGATCGCGAGGATATGGGCTCCCTGGGCCTCTAATTCTTTGGCCAGATCCACATAATATTTGAGATCGTATTTGGCCCTTGTCGGATCAAGGAGATCGCCCGTATAGCAGATCGCAGCCTCGACAAGCTTTCCGGCGTCACGAACGGCTTCTATGGCCACTTCCATTCCTTTTACCCAGTTAAGGCTATCGAATATCCGGAAAACATCGATCCCGGCATCTGCTGCCAGCTTGGCGAACTCCCGAATCACATTGTCCGGATAGTTTTTATAGCCAACTGCGTTGGAACCGCGGAAAAGCATTTGGAACAGCACGTTCGGAATTTTCTCCCGCAACGTTAGCAAACGCTGCCACGGGTCCTCTCTTAAGAAACGATAGCTCACATCAAAGGTAGCCCCGCCCCACATTTCTAAAGAGAATAGTTCTGGCAACAGGCGAGCCGTTTGCTCGCTAATCTTTACCATATCGAAACTACGCACTCGGGTTGCCAGTAACGATTGATGGGCATCCCGAAAAGTGGTGTCTGTAAGCAGTACCCGATCTTGTTTTTTGATCCAGTCAACGATCCCTTCAGGACCATAAGTATCAAAAATTTGTTTTGTACCGACGGGAGGATCAACCCGTTTTACTTTGGGCATCCGCGGCTTAGCATAAACGGGTTTTTCCACTTTGCCGATTCCGGGAAATCCATTGACGACGATATCGCCAATATAGGTCAACAGTTTTGTCGCCCGATCTTGACTTACTGGAAACTCAAACAATTCCGGCGTTTCATCGACAAAAGATGTATGGTTTTCACCGGAAATAAATTTTTCATGCTGGATCACATTGACCAAAAACGGAATATTTGTCTTGATTCCCCGAATACGGAATTCCTGTAATGTACGGACCATTTTCCGCACCGCTTTTTCGAAGGTCATTGCGAAGGTAGAGACTTTCACTAACAAGGAATCGTAATACGGTGAGATGACCGCTCCCTGGAAGGCATTACCGGCATCGAGACGGACACCAAATCCACCGCTTGACCGATAGACCGTGATCTTGCCTGTATCGGGCATAAAATTATTTAACGGATCTTCCGAAGTGATCCGGCACTGAATCGCGTAACCTCTAGTTGTGATATCTTCCTGTTTGGGAATGCCGATCTCAGGACCATGCAACGGATGGCCTTCTGCGATCAATATTTGCGCCTGGACGATATCGACACCGGTGATCAACTCGGTGATCGTATGTTCCACCTGGATTCGCGGGTTGACCTCGATAAAATAAAACTCATCTCCAGAAACGAGGAATTCCACCGTTCCGCAATTCGTAAAGCCGGCATCTTTCATAATCTTCACGGCTGCCTGACAGATCTTCTCCCGCAATTCAGTGGATAAAGCTACACTCGGTGCAACTTCTACCAATTTTTGATGACGGCGCTGAACGGAACAATCTCGCTCGTACAAGTGGACGATATTGCCATGGTGGTCGGCGAGAATTTGTACCTCAATATGTTTCGGGCGATCCAGATATTTTTCCACATAAACTTCATCGCTGCCAAAAGAGGTTTTCGCTTCCGATTGGGCCACTCGTAAACTTTCAGCGATATCGTCTTGATTTTTGATGATCCGCATACCACGGCCACCACCACCAAGCGAAGCTTTAATGATAATGGGGTAGCCATGTTCTTCCGCGAACACCGCCACATCTTCAACCGTATGTACCGGTCGCCCCGGGATGATCGGGAGCCCTGAATTTTCAGCCTGGAGCCGTGCTTGAACTTTATCCCCGAAAATCTCGAGTTGTTCAGGTCCAGGACCGACAAAGATAATCCCTTCTTCTTCACAACGTCTTGCGAACTCGATATTTTCCGATAAAAACCCGTAACCGGGGTGGATCGCGTCTACCCCATTTTCCTTTGCGATGCGGATAATATCTTCTATATCAAGATAGGCCTCTGTCGGTTTTTTCCCCTCACCGACCAAATAGGCCTCGTCAGCTTTATATCGATGATACGATCCGGAATCTTCACGAGAATAAATCGCAACAGTACGGATGCCTAAATCTGTGCAAGCACGGAAAATGCGAATTGCTATCTCGCCACGATTGGCCACCAATAATTTCCTTATTTTTCGCAAGAGACTCCACTCCTCACTAACTAATATCGTTTCGCTGGGAGAAACCCCTCAAAGAAATAAGGGTTTTTCTTCTTTATTACGTTTGTAATTCCATTCGTAATTTGTAAACATGGAAACGTTCATTAAAATCCCCAGTGCACCGGATAAAACGATCAACGAAGAACCACCATAACTGATAAACGGTAAGGTGACACCGGTGATGGGGATGAGACCTGATACGCCACCTAAATTGACGAAGGTTTGAATACCCATCATCCCTGAAATACCAAAAGCCAGTAAACTCCCGAATGGATCCCGACATTTCATTCCGATATAAAATCCTTTTAACACAAGATAACCGATACCGCCAATCACGAATATCACACCGAAAAGCCCCAATTCTTCCACGATAATCGCCATTATAAAATCGGTATGGGCTTCCGGTAAATATCCGAGTTTTTGCACGCTTTTTCCGAGACCTACCCCTATTAATCCACCTTGGCCGATCGCAAGATACGAGTTGACAAGTTGATGCCCTTCGGTCTGCTCGTAAGCGAAAGGATCGACGAAACTGTACAAGCGACCGAGCCTATTTTCTGTGAATATAACATCTTTGTATAAATAAATAAACGGCGAAAGAATTACTAAAAACATGATGCCAACGAAAATGAGGCGGAATAGCGTTTTCAGATTGATCCCCGAACAAATAATGACGACAGCACCGGTGCAAAAAATGATAAACGCCGTACCAATATCGGGCTGTAAAACCGTGAGCGTGCAAATAATGATTAAAATCAAAATCGGCGGAATCACACCCGTGTTGAAATTGTTTATGTATGATTGTTTTTTCGAGTAAACAGCAGCCAGATAGATGATAATCGCGACTTTTGCCAGTTCCGAAGGCTGGAAATTGAAACCGAAGAAAGTTAGCCAGCTCGTCGCATTGTTGGCACTTCGGCCGATAAAAAATAAACTAAACAACATCCCGATCGTGCCCAAAACTAAAACAACTAAAAAACCTTTAATTTTATAGAGATGATAAGGGATGAGGGCGGTCACGGTTAATAGGATAAGAGAAAGAATCAAGTTCACCAGCTGCTTATCAAAAAAATAACGGCTGGACTCCAGTTTATACACTTGAATGGCCGTAACCATGCTTGCACTATAAACCATAATCAAACCGAAAACAGCCAGTGCCAAATATACCGCCAATAGGGACCAATCATAAGAGCGCAAGATCTTTTTTATCATTACTTCCCATCCAATCTATAATTTTAAATTACGCTAAATTTTGACAAATTCCTCTTTATTGTTTGTGTTATTTTTTTAAAAATGTCATACTATTTGCTGCTGGCAACAAGTACACCATGGCAAGTGTTATAACATTAAATTTTCTCCCGAGATTACCCTTATTATAGCATTTCCTGAAATATCCAGACCGCTATTTTACTTTGAACATCCTTAAAAAGTCAAGGGAAATCCACGTATGAAGGTAAGAAAAAGTAACGGAGAAAGGTTCCGTGAAGAAATAAAAAAGGCCTTGGTTAAAGGCTATATATGCAAAAAAACTCAAACAATTGATGGACAACTGTTTGAGTTTGCAGTTTACTCAGTTCTCTCTTATCGATTCATCGCCGCTTCGTGCAGATCGGCCAATTTACGCTCGACGGAATTAAGTAATTTTTTTCCTTCTTCTTCATCGATAAGATTTAAGCGGACAGCAAAATTTATTTGACGAGATAACCCGTACATTTGGGTATCGAGCACATCTTCATAAACCGGGCATTGGGGTAAGGTCAAATTATCCATTTGCACTTGAATTAGATTAATGATTTTTTCCGCATCACTTTTCAAGAGTTGATAGGCTTTCTCCCGTTGATCCACCTTCGTATCATGTACCACCACGATCCCCCCTTTAGAAAACCCATTTGATAAAATTCTATCCGTAATAACTAAAATTTGCAAGGATATAAGCGATTATCGGGGACTTCACGAAATTTCTATCCGGATATCCATTTAATTAATATATTAATATATAAACAACCTGTTTAAAAGTCTTTTATTATGAATTCTCGCTAATTCTATGTATACTCAAATTAGGGTCAAACATGCATGAATGATTATACTCGAACAAAAGGAGTTGGCGATAAATGGCAGATATCGTGCAGGTAAAGGGAAAAGTCCGGTATAAGATTACGCTTGATCCCTCGGTATGGATTTTCGATGACAGGATTATCGATTTAGATACATATTTTACGGAACCGAAACGGACGGAACAAGAAGTTGATGAAGAAAAAAAGCTCGCCGAAAGCTGGGGCCGTGAATTGAAAGAAGGCGCCGCTCCGCCACAGCCAAAAAAGCAAAAAACAAAATTTCCGAAAGAAAAGTTGTTATCCGGTTCCTTCGGGATCCCGCTCGCTCCTTTCCTGGACCACGCTGAACCGGAAGAGGGAAGTCGAACGTTGATTGTAGAAACGAAAAATGGCCAGCACTCCTTCCCATTAAAAGAAGGTCGAGAATTCATTCTCGCCTTTGCGAAAAATGGGAAACCATTGCG
>CALKAK010000116.1 GCA_937983015.1 uncultured Bacillaceae bacterium
ATCGGTTTAGTGATTCTTTACTTTTTCCGACGCTTTTTCACAAAACCATTTTACGCCAGGACTTTCATCGCTTCGGTGAAATTGTTTCTAATCTTTATACGCGAATCGATTCTTTCGGCGATTTTATTGATTAAATTGATCTTGCAGCCGAAATTAGATGTGCGCCCGGGAATCTTCCGGATCGATACGGATTTAGAAGGACCTGTGGAGATCACTTTAATTTCGATGTTGATCACTTTGACACCGGGATCTGTTGTTGTGGAAGTGACGCCGGATAATCGATCTGTTTATGTGCATGCCATGGATGTTCGGGAAGCGAAGGAATCCGTACTGAAATCGAAAAAGGTATTTGAAAAAGCGATAAAGGATGTGACGAGGAAATAATGTTTCGTGTGCTCTTAACCATATCCCTCATCTTGTTATCTTGTGCGATTCTCATGAATACGTATCGTCTTGTCAAAGGGCCAGATAGTGCGGATCGCATTCAGGCTCTCGATACGATCGGGATTAATTTAATCGCGGGGATCGGAATCTTATCGATTTTGTTAGATACGTACGCCTATATCGATTTAATATTGCTTATAGGTATTTTGTCGTTTGTCGGAACAATCGCCTTGACACGATTCATCGAACGGGGGGTTGTCATTGAAAGAAAGCGCTGAAGTTATAGTGGGGCTATTCATTTTGGCCGGAACGATTTTGAGTTTTATCAGCGCCATCGGCATGATCCGGTTGCCGGATGTGTACACGAGAAACCATGCTGCATCAAAGTCAACGACATTAGGGGTATTGACGATTTTAACGGGCGTTTTCCTGTATTTTCTGATTGCCGATGGGGTGTTTTTGCTCAGGGTCATCCTTGGGATCTTTTTCGTTTTCTTAACTGCTCCGGTTTCCGCCCATATGATCGCTCGCGCCGCATATAAAAGTAAAGCCCCGATGGCCGAGACAACTGCGGAAGATGAGTTAGTTGACTTCTATCAACAACAAAAAAATAGTTAGCAACGAGACCGGAAGATTTTTCCGGTTTTTTGTTTATTAAAGCGGGACAGGGGCATATTTTCAACAATATGTGTGCAATCCTATACATTTTCCTCCCTTCTTTCATTTATTGATTATATGAAATTTTGTTGTTTTACCGAATTTGCCGGAAGGGGAGAAGGGGGGAAGAAATATGGCAATCCGGAAAGGTTGGCTGAATTCAATCGATGTTACTTATTCTGACAAGACGATTTATGGCGACTTCAATAACGATGGAATATTAGATCTGGTCATGATCAATGAACAGGATAATAGTATCGGAATTTTTCTTGGCAATAGTAACGGGACCTTTCAGTCTGCACAAATTTTCCCTGTTGGCAATGACCCCCGGAAAATGGTAAGCGCTGATTTTAACGACGACGGTAACCTGGATCTTGCGGTCGCCAATGGCGGCTCGAATCATGTCACAATCTTGCTCGGTGATGGTCAGGGTGGATTTATTGAAGCACCAGGTAGTCCTTTAAATACCTCTGATCCGTACGATCTGGTGGTTTGCGATTTTGATGGCGACGGGTTTTTGGATTTGATTGTTTCTAATTCTTCGATAGGAACACTTACTTTGTTTCAGGGTAATGGCCAGGGCGGATTTTCATTTTTGTCCTCAATTACAGTCGGTTCGCGGCCGAAAGGGATTGCTGCGGCAGATTTTAACGGGGATGGTTTACTGGATTTGGCTATTTGTGATGAAGCGAATCATGAAATTGTCGTTTTGATCGGTAATGGTCTCGGTGATTTTATTCGCATGCAACCGGTAGCCGCTGGGTTAAAGCCGCAAAAAATTGTGGCCGCAGATCTGAATCAGGACGGAAAAATGGATTTAGTCGTCTTAAACGGTGTCTCTTCAATGATTTCGATTTTATTAGGAAATGGTAATGGCTCTTTCCAGCCGGCCACCAATTATCCACTGGAATTCAGCATCGATGAAATTCTGGTTACTGATGTTAATAACGATGGTTACCCCGATTTATTACTAATACGCAGAGGGATCGGTGAAGCGGTGCTATACGGAACCGGTAATGGTCAGTTTTTCCGGGAAGAGCCGGAAGTAAAAATGAAAGAACAACCGGTCGGTTTGGCAGCTGTCACTCCCGAACAAAAAGAAGGGGAAGAAAAGCGGAAACAAGAGGAAGATAAGAAAGAGAAAAAGAAAAAGAAGAAGAAAGAGAAGAAAAAGAAAAAAAGTTGGAAAAAAGAAAAAGAGTAGCCACCGGGAAATCGCGAAAAATTGATTTCCCTTTTTATTTTCTCATTGAAATTGCAAGAATAAAACGGGCCGATTTACGCAAACTGAACTCGAAAAAGGCTAAGATTTTGCAGATCATTTTAGGAATTATAGCACAATTGTTAGTACCATGATCAGTAATTTCAAGGAGTGACGCTAGTTGAAAAAAGAACGGGTCAATAAAATAGTCTTGATCGGATCAGGAGCGGTGGGTGCCAGTTATGCCTTTAGCTTACTCAATCAAGGTGTTTCCTGTAAATTGGCTATTATCGACATCAATCAAGATAAGGCGGAAGGAGATGCGCTCGATTTAAATCACGGTCTCCCGTTTGCACCATCCTGGATGAAAATATACCGGGGTGATTATAACGACTGTGAGGATGCGGATCTCGTTGTAATAACCGCCGGTGCGAATCAGAAACCTGGAGAAACAAGGATGGATCTTATCGATAAAAATGTTCGCATTCTAAAATCGATCGTTGACAATGTGATGGCCCATGGATTTAAAGGCATCTTTATCGTTGCTACCAATCCCGTCGATATCCTTACATATGCCACCTGGCGCTTTTCCGGGTTACCGAAAGAACGGGTTATCGGTTCGGGCACGATACTCGATACGGCTCGCCTGCGCTTTTCATTAGGGGAGTATTTCGGGATCGATTCCCGTAACATTCACGCCTACATCATCGGTGAACATGGTGATACGGAACTGCCCGTCTGGAGTCATGCGAGTGTAGGTGTGATTCAGATTCATGATTTCATCAAAAGATACGATAGATATCGAATGGAAGATCTGGATGAAATCTTTATACGCGTTCGTGATGCTGCTTATCATATTATCGAGAAAAAAGGTGCTACATTTTATGCGATCGCGATGGCAATGGTCCGGCTTACGAAAGCGATCTTGCAGGACGAACATTCGATCTTAACAGCAAGCACGTATCTCGATGGAGAATATGGCCATAAAGATTTATACATTGGTGTACCTTCCATTGTAACGAGACAGGGGATTACTGAAAAAATCGAGATTCAGTTAAATGATGAGGAAAAGAAATTGTTCGACCATTCGGTGGCAACATTGAAAAAAACGATACAGAAGATCCCCTGGGAAGAATTATAGGTCTTTTATTCTTTAGTTTAACACGTGATGTTTCCTTGCGCTGCGGCGCATTTTTTTGTTAAAAAAATGGGGCTTAGTGAAAACGTTTTCAAAATAACAGAAAAATCAAAAAACCGATAAAAAAATAAGAAAAAAACCTTGACAAAAAGAGGAAATCGTAGTCAAATAGTAGATAAATAAATTCAGTCGCTTTAAAGCGATAAAGTATTCTCAAAACTATGAATAGGTGGGGTATATCGATGAATGTTGCGGCAATCGTTGATTCTGTAGAGATGGGCATTATCTTTGCTATCATGGCGTTAGGTGTTTATATCACATTCCGTGTGTTAAATTTTCCTGATTTGACCGTTGACGGCAGTTTCGTCACCGGTGCAGCGGTCACCGCCGTTTTATTAGTTCATGGCGTTCCACCGCTAATCGCAAGCATCACGAGTTTATTTGCCGGTTTTGTCGCTGGATTATGCACAGGAATTTTGCATACGAAGGGAAAGATCAATGCTTTACTTTCCGGGATTCTGATGATGATCGCCCTCTATTCGATCAATTTACGGATTATGGGCTTGACATTGGAAAATGAAGTGTCCCGCCCCAATATTCCCTTGCTAAATGCGGAGACTTTGATCACCCAATTGGAAGGCTTCGCCGATCGGTTCGGTATGGCAACATTCGGTTTACTGCTCAGTCTGGCGCTCATAACATTCAGCTTTAAACTATTCACCGATTATTTTTTAAAGACGGAAATCGGTCTTGCGGTGCGGGCTACAGGGAATAACCCGCAGATGATTCGAAGTTTTTCCACCAGCACCGATAACATGATCATTCTGGGCGTAGCAATCTCCAATGCCTTCGTCGCTTTTTCCGGATCATTGTTAGCCCAGTACCATGGTTTTGCCGATGTCAACATGGGAACGGGAATGATCGTTGTCGGTTTAGCCTCGATCATCATCGGCGAGACGATTTTTGGTAAAAAGACAATCTTCCGGGCAACGCTTGCGGTTATTTTCGGGGCGGTTTTATACCGGATCATCATCAGCCTCGCGTTAAGTACCGGAATTCTTGATGCAAGTGACCAGAAATTGATCACCGCTCTGCTTGTCATTCTAGCCTTGGTTGGTCCGCATATGATGGAAAAATATCGAGAAAAGAACCGTTATCAAAGGCGACAAAAAGAATGGTTGCAAATTCGCACGGCGGCGAAAGGGGAGAAAACAAGTGCTTGAGTTAAAACACGTGTATAAAGTATTTAATGAGGGTACACCGGATGAAAAGATCGCCTTAAAACATATCGATCTGTCACTGAAAAAAGGAGATTTTTTAACGATCATCGGCAGTAACGGCGCCGGAAAATCGACTTTAATGAACATTATTTCCGGGGTGTTACAGCCAGATTACGGGACTGTCAAGATCAATGATCGCGATGTTACCTTGATGCCGGAACATAAGCGCGCCCGCTTCATCGGCCGTGTGTTCCAGGATCCAATGTCAGGAACAGCACCGGATTTAACGATCGAAGAGAACCTGGCGATCGCTTTTTCGCGAAATCGCAAACGGAGTTTACGTTTGGGTATCACGCGAAAAAGGCGGGAATTTTTCCGGGAAGCCCTCGCATTTTTAAATCTCGGTCTCGAAAATCGACTCCAGGCGAAAGTTGGTTTACTCTCCGGAGGTGAACGGCAGGCTTTATCGCTCTTAATGGCAACTTTTACAAATCCGGATGTCCTGTTGCTCGATGAACATACGGCGGCTCTTGATCCAGCCCGTGCTGAACTCGTCACGGAGCTGACGGGAAAAATCGTTGCTGAATTAGGCTTGACGACGATTATGGTCACCCACAATATGCAACAAGCGATTGACCTGGGAAATCGACTGATCATGATGGATCACGGCGAATTTATTCTTGATGTAATGGAAGAAGATAAGAAAAAATTAACGGTAGAACAATTGCTTCATGAATTCTACCGCATTCGGGGGAAACAAATGACATCCGATCGAGAAATCCTGTCCTCCCTGGCCGCGGCAAAATAAAAAGTTACAGGAAAATGTTCGTGACCAACTTCCTGGTTCAGGAACCTTGTACAGGATGTGTTCTTGAATCGGGAAGGTTTTTTTGTCCAGTCACCTCCTATCGAATCTTTTTTTGGATTTCGGACGATCGATGATAATCGCGAGTTTTGTGGGACGATATGGTTGGACTTTCACATATAAATTTATCGTTACAGAAAAATTTTTAATGCTTTGTGAATGAACGTTCAAAATTCCCGTTTCGATGACCTTGTTTTATCAGAATGTGGTACAATGAACAGAGACCTTTTTCCCGGGAAATGAACGTTTCACTTCAATGTCGGTTCAAATGTTATGTGATCGAAGAAAAAGAATCTCACGATCAACCGTTGAGGGAGGGTGCTGGATGAAGGCTTTAGTTTTTGATTTTGATGGAACGATTGTCGACACAGAAAGTCTATGGTACGAGGTGTACAATGATTATTTCCGCGAACATTACGGTGTGGAAGTTCCCATCGATTTGTTCGCGCGAGGAATCGGTTCGGGGGATTACGATATCTTCTATGAACTGGAGAAAGTTTTCGATTTACAGTTGGACTACCATGCTGTTAGTAAACAATTATATGTGATCTTTGAAGATCGTACCGATTCATTGATCGTTCGCGATGGTGTTTTGGAATTGATCAAAACGGCAGAAAAAAATGAGTTAAGGCTTGCGATCGCCACTAGTTCTTCCCGCGTTTATATCAATCATTTTTTACAAAAATTCCATCTCGATGAATATTTTGAAGTGTTGACTACCAAAGACGATGTTCATCAAGTCAAACCTCATCCCGAAATTTATTTGAAAACCATCGAGGAACTCGGTGTGGATACGGACGAAATCGTGGCGATCGAGGATTCTTATAATGGTTCGAAAGCTGCCGTTTCGGCTGGATTAACCTGTTATGTGGTGCCGAATAAAGTGACGGTACACGGCGATTTTCCACAAGAGGCGATTATCTTGAAAGATTTTACACAACTCATAGAGAAAATTAATTATAATGAGTAAATGATCGGTCTGAACATCCCGACGATAATTCCTGGGATGTTTTTTATCGTGCCAGATCGTTGGTAATCGTCCGTATTTTTATATTTAATTTGAAAAGTCGCAAAAAAGGAAAACTAATTTATATTTATATGATTTTTAAGTTGACAATAGGAATTTAGATCATTACAATGTAATTGAAAATGATTATCATTGAGAATCGTTATTCCTGATTTGTATGCCTTTTCTTTAGATAGAAAACATAATAGAAAAGTAGGCAGATGGATGAAAAAAAGATACTTGTTGCTTATTTTACTGGTACTATCATCGGTGTCGGTGTTTGTCGGGGTGACCGAGCTCGGTCCCGGTGATCTTTGGGACCTGAATTCGGAACAACAACAAGTTTTACTGATCAGCCGCATTCCCCGCTTAATCAGTATCATCGTTACCGGCGCGAGTTTAAGCATCGCTGGTGTGATCATGCAACAATTGACGGGCAATAAATTTGTGTCGCCGACGACAGCGGGAACGATGGATTTTGCCCGGTTAGGGATTCTAGTCGCGATGTTTTTGTTTGCGAGTTCTGGACCGCTGACGAAAATGTCGGTCGCTTTCCTATTCGCGCTGGGTGGAACGTTTTTATTTATGAAAATTTTAGACCATATTCGCTATAAAGACACGATTTTCGTCCCGTTAGTGGGACTGATGCTCGGGAATATCATCAGTTCTCTAGCTACCTTTTTCGCCTATCAAAACGATTTGATCCAGAACATTTCGTCTTGGTTGATCGGCGATTTTTCAATGATTATCAAAGGCCGGTATGAGTTCATCTATCTCAGCATTCCGATGTTAATACTCGCTTATCTATTCGCAAATCGTTTTACGATTGCCGGAATGGGTGAGTCTTTCGCGAAAAATTTAGGTTTGAATTACCGGCAAGTCGTGCAAGTAGGACTGATTATCGTAGCATTTATCACGGCGTCGGTCATCATCACCGTTGGTGTGATCCCTTTTTTAGGATTGATCGTCCCGAACATCGTTTCGATCTTTCGTGGTGACCATCTAAAGAAAAATTTACCACATACTGCGCTTCTTGGTGCAAACTTTCTTTTGTTCTGTGATATCTTAGGTCGCATCATCATTTTTCCATATGAAATCCCGATCAATGTCATGGTGGGGGTCATCGGTAGTGCCATCTTTATTTACTTGTTGATCAGGAGACAGAGAAATGAAGCTTAGGACGAAACTATGGTTATTAGCCGGGATCTCGCTATTATTGATTTTCGCTTTTTTATTTATCGATCTCGGTGGCGCCTGGACTTATATTTTGGAAAAAAGGTCACTGAAAGTAGTTGCCATCATCATTACGGGATTATCGATCGCTATCGCAACGGTTTTGTTTCAAACGATCACGCAAAATAAGATTTTAACCCCGAATATCATGGGGCTTGATGCCCTTTATTTATTCATATATACGGTCGTCGTTTTCCTCTTTGGTTCGACGACGGTAACGATGTTCGACCGAAATTTACAATTTATCATCGTCGTTTTGATAATGCTTTTATTCTCTGGATTGTTATACAGGTTTTTATTTACCGGAACGATAAAAAATGTGTATTTTCTTTTGTTGATCGGTTTTATTGCAGGCACGTTTTTCGATAGCTTGGCCACATTCATGCAAGTGTTGATCGACCCGAATGAATTCCAGGTCGTCCAGGATAAAATGTTCGCATCCTTTAACAATATCAACACCGATATATTGCTGTTAGCAGTCATTCTCGTTGTTCTTGTACTACTTTATATGTATCGATATGCTAGATATTTTGATGTTCTGGCCTTGGGACGGGATATGGCGGTCAATCTCGGCGTTCCCTTTGAATCCGTCGTGAAACGATTATTAATGATGATCGCGATTCTCATATCAGTGGCAACGGCACTGGTCGGTCCGATTACCTTTTTAGGATTGATCGTAGCGAATCTGTCCTATGAATTTATGAAAACTTATAAACATGTTTATTTGATCACCGGTGCTGTGTTTTTCAGTTTCATTGCACTGATCGGGGGACAGCTTTTGGTTGAGAGAGTTTTCACTTTTTCCACGACAATCAGTGTGATCATTAACTTCTTCGGGGGCATCTATTTCATCTACCTGTTATTAAGGGGGAACCGTTGATGGTTGATATTATTCAAGTGACAAAGCGCTACGGCGAGAAAGAAGTCGTAAAAGATGTCACTGTGAAAATCGCAAAAGGAAAAATTACATCTTTTATCGGACCGAACGGAGCTGGTAAAAGTACCCTGCTTTCTATGGTCAGCCGTCTCATCGTGAAAGATGAAGGGGAGATTTTGATCGATGGAATGGATATAGACAAACGAAAAAATCAAGAGCTGGCGAAAAAAGTATCGATTTTAAAACAGTCTAACCAGATTAATCTCCGTTTGACGGTTCGTGAACTCGTTTCTTTCGGGCGTTTTCCATATTCACAAGGTAGATTGACGGAAGAAGACTGGGTTCATGTCGATGAAGCGATCCAATTTATGGAGTTGGAAGAGATTCAGCATGAATATTTGGATGAG
>CALKAK010000117.1 GCA_937983015.1 uncultured Bacillaceae bacterium
ACCCTCGATATTCTCGTTAACAATGCCGGGGTCATGGACGGGTTCGAGCCGGTTGATGAGATCACCGATGAAAAATGGGATTTCATCTTTGACATCAATACGAAAGGTGTCATGCGCACCATGCGGAAAGCCATCCCGATTTTTAAGGAAAAAGGGAAGGGGAACATCATTAATATCATCTCTACCGGTGGTTTAAACGGTGCTCATGCAGGTGCGACGTATGTAGCCTCAAAACATGCCGTTGTCGGCTTGACGAAAAATACAGGATTCATGTACGCCAAAGAAGGCATTCGCTGCAATGGCATTGCACCTGGTGCTGTGATCACCAATATCGGTGCTACAATTAAGGATCCAAGTGAATTCGGTACAAGCAGAACGAAACTGACGCAGGCTACGATTCCCCGTGCCGGTAATCCGGAAGAAATTGCGAAAGTTGCCTTATTCCTGGCTTCTGATGAATCAAGTTTTATTAACGGAGCTGTTGTCGTCGCAGACGGAGGCTGGACGGCAGGTTTTTAAAGGTCATCTTAGAGCCCTGATTGGGGCTCTTTTCATTTGCCTTGTGACTGAAAAAATTGGAATTATTTATGTAAAAAATACAGTTGAACGGTCATTTTTGTGATTGCGGATTTACATATGTTTGCGAAAAACAGGAATATGTTTAAGAATGTTTATATTTTTTCCTTCTATATTCGTATTTTGTTATGTCTATTGTCGAAAAGGTAAATAATCAATTTTTGACATGATGGGGAGTCGTTCCATATAATAGGGGTTGTTTATTGTTACATTTGCGGGCAAATGATCATAAAGGAGTGTGTGATGTGGCGGATTTTCAATATGAGATCGTGGAGACACTGGGGACCATCTCGGAATCGCCCCGGGGTTGGACGAAAGAGTTAAATCGGATTAGCTGGAATGGAAGGCCACCAAAATATGATTTGCGAGACTGGGCGCCGGGACGGGAAAAAATGGGTAAAGGCATCACCTTAACCGAAGAAGAATTGCGAAATTTACGGGATTTATTAAACGGGTTAGATTTATAATTGTGCCGAGAAAAACCTGGTGGAAAATTTAAGCGGAAACACTTTCATATGAAAGTTATTTCCGCTTTTTCTATGGTTTAAATTTTGTAACATCCCAGGTTTGACTATAATCGTAACCGTTTAGGTAGATATCCAGGTCATGGAAATACCGATGTAACATGCGCATCGCATCCCGGTCATCCCGTTCAGTGACGATTTTGGCATAATGTTTGATTGATTCTATGTCAGCTGCCAAATCGTCATGATTGATTTCGGCTCCTTCAAGTTTTTCCAATATTTCTTGGGCAACCCGTCTTTGTTCTGCATAATCAGCAGTTTCAATCCTGCCCCAGCCAAGGGTTTGGTTATAAAATTGATGATATTTCGCGATAAAAGAGTGACCGCTTGTTCCATCAGCGAGAGTTAAGATTGATTCTTCCACTGGTTCATTAACTACTTCTTGATCGATATCCTCTTTACTTTCTGTTGTTACCGTCTCTTTGGGTATCGAATCATTCGTTTTTTCACTTCCGTTTTCGAGGGAAAAATAGACATAAACTCCGATTCCCGTCGCCAATAAAATGGTTACGAGTAAACCAATCCCAATGATTTTCCAATTCATCCATCGGTCCTCCTGAACTTATTCCT
>CALKAK010000118.1 GCA_937983015.1 uncultured Bacillaceae bacterium
GTAGAAAAGAGCGGGGAATCATATATGCCATTCGTGAGGCAGAACTAAAAAAAGAACGAGAAAAGGAAACGGGTTTGCCCCCGGTTGTTTTGTCAACGATCTTTCAACATTTTCCCGACAGTCTGCTTTTATTAGATAAAAACGGGAGGATCATCTATTCCAATTCGATTTTCTGTGATACCTTTTTGATCCCAAGGGACTATTGTTACGGAAAATCGCTCAGGACTTTTTTTCCACAGGACAAACAAGATGAGTACGATTGTTTATTGCAAAGTATTAAAAATAACGGTCGACCGTTCTCGGGCACGCTATCTTTACAGCATGGAAATCTTCTTAAAATATTCGATGCATCCATTTATTATCTCGACTTTGAACGGAATTACGTTATGATTTTACGGGACCGAACAGAATTAATGAACATGTATAACTTGATGTATTTGACCTTACACCGGATGTACACAACTTTTGACAATATGTTCGACGGCATGATTCTCTGGTCGAAAGATCAACCGTCGGACCAATTCATCAGTTGCTTTGAACGGATCTTCCAACAAAAGATCATTTATGAAACGAATGATTTAAAAATTCTTTTTATCAATCGGGTAGGTAAGGAAATTCTTTCCCTCGACACCGATGGGAACTACACCGAACAATTTGAACAGGTGATGATTCAAGATAAAAATGAAGAATATCCATTACCGATATATTTACAACATTTGTCCAAAAGATGCGGACCGTATACGGTTCATCTACATACCCCTAATCATCGAACGCTTGGCATAGAACTGTATCATTTACCGAATATCGTCGAAGGTCTAAATTTAACGGTTATTCGCGATATTACGGAACGCCTGGCAATGGAAGATAATTTGCGGAAATCGGAGATGTTACACGTACTGGGGGAACTGGCGGCTGGAGTCGCCCATGAGATCCGCAACCCGATGACATCCTTAAAAGGATTCATCCAGTTGCTCGAGGCAAGTGTCGATGGGTACACGATGTATTTCAAAATCATTCTTTCTGAACTCGAGCGTATTGAATCGATTGTCAATGAGTTTTTGGTACTCGCCAAACCCCAGGCGATCAAATATCAATACTATAATGTCATCAAAATCATGAAAGATACGATCGATCTATTGAGCGCCCAGGCGGCATTAGAAAATGTTCGTATCCATACATTTTTTCCGAAGATTCCACTGAACATTTTTTGTGAACCGAATCAAATCAAACAAGTTTTCATCAATATCGTAAAAAACGCCATTGAGGTCATGTCCGGTGGTGGGAATATCACGATCCGGATCAGTAAAGAACAGGATACGTCATTCGTTAGGGTATCCATCCGTGATGAGGGTGAGGGGATTCCGAAAGAACAGTTAAAAAAATTAGGACAACCCTTTTATACTTCCAAGGAACGGGGGACAGGTCTCGGTTTAATGGTCAGCTATAAAATCGTAAAAGAACATGGGGGAAGAATCGTTGTTAACAGTAAAGTGGGTCGCGGAACGGTCTTTCATATATATTTACCGATGAAAGAGATCAGTAAATATGAATGAAAAATTCACTTTTAGGAAAAGAGCCTGTTCTTCCAGAGCATATTCGCAAAACCCTTTCTCGTGTGATGATAGGAGAGATAGCGATGAAAATTGTAATCGCCCCGGATTCTTTTAAAGAAAGTCTTACGGCCGATGAAGTAGCGAGTGCTATAGCCAGTGGATTTCGCAAAGTATTTCCTGATGCGGAAATCGTGAATGTGCCGCTCGCAGATGGTGGAGAGGGGACCGTGCGTGCGTTAATTGCCGCAACAGGTGGGAAAATAATAAAGAAACAGGTTACCGGGCCATTAGGTACCCCCGTGACCGCTTTTTACGGGCTCCTTGGAGATGGAAAAACGGCGGTTATTGAAATAGCGGCCGCATCTGGTCTCCATCTCATCCCCTCGGAAGAACGGAATCCTTTAATTACGACCACAAAAGGAACGGGTGAATTGATTCTCGCCGCACTGGATGAGGGAGTGGAGCGGATCATCATCGGATTAGGTGGCAGCGCTACAAACGATGGTGGAAGCGGTTTGGTCCAGTCTCTCGGAGCACGCCTTGTGGATGAAGAGGGCAGGGATTTACCGCCGGGCGGTGGATCGTTGGGTCGGCTTGCGAAAATAGATATTACCGGCCTCGATTCGCGCCTTTTCCGCGTCAAGATCTCTGTCGCCTGTGATGTTACGAACCCTTTGCTCGGTGAATATGGCGCTTCTCGAACATTCGCCCCACAAAAAGGGGCTACACCTGGAATGGTGGAAGAACTCGAAAGAAATTTAACCCATTACGCCACAATACTTAAACGGGATCTTGATAAGGATATTTCCGCAATTCCTGGGGCTGGTGCAGCGGGTGGAACAGCGGCAGGGCTGATCGCCTTTTTGGACGCAGAGTTAAAACGGGGGATCGATATCGTAATTGAGGCCACTCGTTTAGAAGAAAAAATTAAAGATGCAGACCTGGTCGTTACCGGTGAAGGGAAAATCGATGGACAAACGTTATCCGGGAAAACGCCGATCGGTGTGGCGCAACTTGCCAAAAAATATCATATCCCGGTAGTAGCTATATGTGGCAGTATCTCCCATGATGCGCACCTCGTTTACGAACAAGGTATCGATGCGATTTTCTCCATTTTAACGAATATTACCTCCCTCGATGAAGCGTTGGAACGGGCTGCGGAAAATGTTGAAAGAACCTCTTTTAATCTAGCGGTATTGCTGAAAATAGCGGGAGATCTGAAAGTGGTGTAAACGAACGGAGAGGCTCAGAATCGATCAATTGCCGTTTCTATGTTTGTTACATAAATGTAAAAAAACTTTGTCAAATTCCCGGGGGACTCGTAATATAATGCGAATATTTTGTCTAATTTTGCCGAAGCTCTTTACAATCGCTTGAAAATTTGTAACAATAAATGCGTATGTGATTGTATTGAAAGGGGAATCGATCTTCGTAAATGAAGAATATTTTAGGGAGGTGTAATCCTGGAACTACATACCTTTGTAGAAAATCGTGATGGACAAACCATCGCTAGTTATTGTCGGTTGTTGGTATAAGGGACTGATTGAAACCGAACGAGTAAACGTACAAAGGATGTAAGGACCAGGTGGGAATTGGAGAGCGAGGCATCAATTCATGATATGCTTAGTCGCATTAACAAAAAGCGAAAAGAAATGGTAGGACTTGCCGAAACCTACGGATATACCGATGAACATACGCTCAAATGCAGTCAAGAACTGGATGAGTTGATCAATGAATACTATCGTTTGACGGGTAAGAATAAATATCGCAATTTGTTAATATTTGAGATGGGCCACCAGTTGGAAGAAAAAGACGTCCTTTTGATTTATTAAAATTTTCGTTTTTCCGGTCAAAATTAAATAGATTACACATAAAATTTTTTTATGCCTGTAAGATAAAGGAATAAAATCGGTTAAAAAAGGTTCCATCCTTCGCCATAGGGCGCTGGATGGAACCTTTTTAACTGGATGGAACCTTTTTAATTAGTTATTATTTTTGAGCGATAATGATTTCATCATTCTCAACATAGGCTTTCAGTTCGGAAACATCCGGGAAATCGAGGACGAAGTCGGCGATTTGATCTTCCAATTGTTCCTGAATCGTTCTCCGTAACGGTCTTGCCCCGTAATCCGGATTCCAACCGAGTTCTACCAGTTTTTCTTTCGCTTCGTCGGTTACCGTAATCGATTTATTAACTTCCCGCAATTGTTCGTTCAATTCATCGATCATGATGTCGACGATTTGCAACAGATCTTCTTTCGACAACGGGTTGAACTGGATGATGGCGTCGAAACGGTTTAAGAACTCTGGTTTGAAGTAATCTTTTAACCGTTCAAGAATATCGCTTTTTTCCGGTGTTTTCTTTTGGTCGAAGCCGACCCGGATTTGTTTGTCCCCGGTCCCCGCATTGCTTGTCATGATAATAACCGTATCTTTAAAGCTGACCGTACGCCCTTGACTGTCGGTGAGGCGACCGTCTTCTAGAATTTGTAGGAAGATGTGCATCACATCCGGATGCGCCTTTTCTACTTCATCAAGAAGGATCAGGCTGTACGGATTTCGGCGCACCCGTTCGGTCAATTGTCCGGCTTCTTCATAACCGACATATCCCGGTGGCGAACCGATCAATTTGGAAACACTATGTTTTTCCATATACTCGCTCATATCGAGACGGATCATCGCATCTTTTGTTCCGAATAATTCTTCAGCGAGCCGCTTGGACAATTCGGTTTTCCCAACTCCAGTTGGTCCGATGAAGAGGAAAGTACCGATCGGTCGGTTTTTCGGTTTCAGGCCAGCGCGACTACGCCGGATCGCTTTGGCCACCGCGGAAACCGCCTCATCTTGACCGATCACTTTGGCTCGTAAGTTTTTCTCAAGATTTTTCAATTGTTGTTGTTCTTCTTTTTGCAACTTAGTAACGGGGATATTCGTTTTTTCTTCGATGATTTGCTGGATGATCTCTTCCGTGACGATAGGTTCTTGTTGTTCATCACTGGATTCTTTTAATTTTAATAAGGTTTTTTCTTCGTCCCTTAATTTGGCCGCTAACTCATAATTTTCTTGTTGAAGCGCTTCTCGTTTCTCTTTGGCGATTTGCTGCAAGCGTTCTTCGATCACATGTTTCGGCATGCTCGTGGTAGCCAAGTTAACCTTTGAGCCTGCTTCATCCAGCAAGTCGATGGCCTTATCCGGTAAGAACCGGTCTTGAATATAGCGTTGTGAGAGGATCACACTGGCGCGGATCGCATCGTCGGTATACTTCACTTGATGATATTGTTCGTAGCGATCCTTCAAGCCGTACAAGATCTTGATCGTATCTTCGATCGACGGTTCTTGCACCATAACAGGTTGGAAGCGCCGTTCTAAAGCACCATCTTTTTCAATCTTCCGGTATTCGTTTAATGTCGTTGCACCGATAATTTGAATGTCGCCTCGGGCAAGAGCGGGTTTCAAAATGTTGGACGCATCCATCGAGCCCTCCGCTGATCCGGCACCGACGATCAAATGGAGCTCATCGATGAAGAGGATCACTTCATCTCTTTCCTGGAGCTCTTTGATCAATTGTTTCATCCGCTGTTCGAATTGACCGCGGATTCCTGTGTTGGCCACGAGCGAGGCAACATCCAATTCATAAATTTCTTTGTTACGTAATTTGTAAGGAACATCACCGGATGCGATTTTTAATGCCAGTCCTTCTGCAATCGCTGTTTTTCCGACTCCCGGCTCTCCGATTAAGACGGGATTATTTTTCGTCCGTCGATTCAATATTTCGATCACCCGATTGATCTCCTTATCGCGGCCAATGACGGGGTCAATCTTCCCGGCCCGGGCTTCATCTGTTAAATTGACACCGAATTGGTCCAAAAAACCGTTTCCATGATGTTTCCGTGTTCTTACCTTAGCCTCTGATTGCGCTTGTCCCTGGTTACCCATAGATTGGTTAAACATCTGGAACAATTCGTCAAAAGGTTGGGCGCCACCGAAAAAGCTTTTAAAAGGTGAATCGAATTGAGATTGTAATTTTTGCTGTTCCTCTATATAGCATTGTTGACAAAGGCCAACATTTGTGGCTTGATTATTAACTTGATAATGGAAGAATACCGTCGCTTTGTTTTGATGACATTTTTGACAAAGCATAAATCATTCCTCCTTCATGGAAAAATCTCATCATAACTATTTGACTTTGACTATCTTTGACAAATATTATATGAAGGATTCACGTCGTATGCAAAGGATACGATTTTTGACTATCTTTGACCTTCTGTCTATATTATACTTTGACCTTTTTTGACTTTCAAGGGTTTTAACTTATTTCTTAAAAAATTTTTTCCCCTGCTATTTTCTCCATGATTTCAGAATAAAATCAGCAATTTTTCTCCCGGGATAATGTCCTCTCCCAGAATGTTATGTATCCTGTAACAATTGGCGTTTTTTTACTTATTAGTGATTACCACCAGTGATAGTGAATTTATTAATCAGGGTTGGAGTATGTTTCCCGGTATTTATGCTTCCACATCCAGATATTACTCCCTGTTCTTTTCTTCAATCACCGCGCATTGGAATGAAGGCGATGTAGTGGGGATGGTAAAAATGTGGAACAGTCCGACTAGCGATCATCCTCTTAAAGGTAGATCATGTTTGGATGGAGGACATATAGTTGTTGCGAAAAAATACGAACACCGTGACCGATCGCATCGTACAAGCCGAGGCAAGTAACACTTAAGATGAGTACAGGAAAGTGGCTGATGATTGATACGAGATGGACGGACTGTCTTTGTGTTCGTCATCATTCCGGTCGTGATAAAGAAGAGGAATTCCCGGAGAATGGATGGATAAATTTAGGACAACCTTTCTATCCATCAATCGTACGGGGATGAGACCATGATCGGTGGTCAGTTAAGAAATCGTAGTGGAACTTGGTGTGAGAATCGAGGTCAACAGTAAAGTCGAGAGGGGAACAATAACTTATTTTTATATCTTCTTCCCCATTTCTTCACAGGAAAATTCCCCGCAGTTAATTCATCATGGGCTTGAATAATGTTTAATTCATTAAAAACATATAGTTGTCACGTCGAATAAACAGCTGCGTTTTAACACTACATGGTAAGAATATTATTTGAGAAAAGAAGAAAATATTTTTGCTAGAGATGAAATAGGTAAACCGTTTCTAGCAAAGAAATAGAAAGCTGTTGTGAATAAACAGAGTATAATAAGCTGTAGGATGGGAATATAAAACATACGATCACTCGAAAAACCTGCCGCTGTCCGTACCGTGTTTAAACATAGATGAAGAAAACGAGGAAATTCGTCGTTACTGGAGGGAATAAGTGTGAGATTTTTAACTAGAGAACTTGCCCAAACAATTGTCCAGAGGACAATGGAAATTTTAAAAACTAATATTAATGTAATGGATCGTAATGGTGTAATCATCGGTTCAGGGGATTTGAAACGAATAGGTACCGTACATCTTGGGGCTGTTGAGGCGATTCAAAAAGGGGTCTGTATCGAAATCACAGAAGATCAAGCACGAGACCTTCCCGGAACCAAATCGGGGATTAATCAACCTTTTAAGTTTCAAGGAGAAATTGTGGGTGTCATCGGAATCACGGGGGATCCGGAGAAGGTCAGACAATATGCCCAACTTGTGCAAATGACGGCAGAATTAATCTTGGAACAATCGGTATTGATCGAACAATTACGCTGGGACGAACGTTTAAGAGAAAACTTTGTCCTCCGTTTGATCAATTCTGAAGCAAACTTTGATCCACTTTTTTTTGAACAAGCCAAAATGTTAAAAATCGATCTTGATCTTCCGCGGGTGGCGATTGTAATTGTTAATCATGAACAACAGGAAATTTTTCACATTATCAAAGATTTCATTGATCCGGATGATTTATATACAATAACATTTCAATATGTTGTTGTTTTTAAACAAATCTATAAACGGAACGATACCTGGGATTACCAGAAAATAAAGGAGCAGATGGTGAAGCTGAAAGATTGGGCCCGAGACATGTTTTCTATCAAGTTACAGATGGGATTAGGTCGTTATCATCCGGGAATCGATGGATTTTATCAATCTTTTCAAGAAGCTAAAAATACTCTGGAAGTAGGTTTGAAAATCCATCCAGAAAAGAATGTCTATTTTTATAATGATTATCATCTGGACGTTTTTTTAATGCAAGCATCTTCTGTAACGAAAATCAGTGATCTGGTCAAACCATATCAAAAATTGCGGAAGTACGAAAAACAAGGTGAATTAACGAAAACCCTGGAAACTTTTATCCAAGAGGGGCAAAACATGAATCAAGTGGCAGAAAAGTTGTATATTCACCGTAACACCATCTATTATCGTTTTGATGTTATCAAAGAACTAACCGGTAAAGATCCGAGAAATACGCAGGATTTACTAGATTTGTATATTTCGATGAAACTTTATCAAATTTCTTCTAGAGAATAAAAATACAAAATAATAGATTTATGCATTTGCACAAACTTTTCCTGTCAAAAAATATTAAACTTTTGTCAAATAGCCGAGGTTTTTTTAATTGTAAGCGCTTAAAATTAGAATATGACAATAATTCATATGGTAAATATTTACACAGGAGGAGATCGCATATGGATTTACAGGTAAGTGCCTTAGGAGCTATAGTTGCTTTAGTTATCGCAATTATTCTTATTCTTAAAAAAGTATCTCCAGCATACGGAATGATGATTGGTGCTTTCGTTGGTGGGTTAATTGGTGGAGCGAATCTTGTAGAGACTGTTGACCTCATGATGGCAGGGGCGCAGGGAATCATAACATCTGTTCTGCGTATTCTTGCTGCAGGAATTCTCGCCGGGGTGATGATTGAATCGGGAGCGGCCAATATTATCGCTGAGACGATTGTGGATAAAATCGGTGAAAGACGCGCCCTTTTAGCTCTTGCATTAGCAACGATGATTCTTACCATGGTTGGTGTCTTTATCGATGTTGCGGTGATCACCGTTGCACCTATTGCTTTAGCGATCGCCAAAAGAGCCAATCTATCGCGGATGGGTATATTAATCGCGATGATCGGTGGCGGTAAGGCTGGTAATATCATGTCTCCTAACCCGAACGCTATCGCCGCATCAGATGCTTTCGATTTGCCGCTGACTTCAGTCATGCTTGCCGGCGTCATTCCAGCCATTTTTGGAGTGATTGTAACATATTTTATCGCTAATAAACTTGCCAATAAAGGTACTATGATCACAGACGCTGATATAGAAAAGACGAATAACGACCAGCTACCAGGATTTTTCCCGGCAATTTCCGGTCCATTAGTAGCGATTCTTTTACTCGCATTACGTCCGCTTTTTGATATTACTATCGATCCGATGATCGCTTTGCCGATTGGTGGTGCTGTCGGAGCTTTGGTAATGAAGAAAGGTAAGCAATTAAACGAATACGCCATTAGCGGTCTCGGAAAAATGACCGGGGTTGCCATCATGTTACTGGGAACAGGTACTCTGGCGGGGATTATTCAAAATTCCGCATTAGCTGACTTGCTCACATCAACTCTGAATGCCATCGGGCTACCCGCATTCGCACTAGCTCCGGTTGCCGGTATCTTCATGTCAGCCGCCACCGCATCGACAACCGCTGGTACAGCCGTAGCCAGTAACATATTTAGTTCAACATTACTTTCATCGGGTGTATCACCCCTTAGCAGTGCAGCGATGATTCATGCTGGTGCTACAGTACTGGACCACTTACCCCACGGAAGTTTCTTCCATGCCACAGGTGGTAGTGTCCAGATGGATATGAAAGAAAGATTGAAACTCATCCCTTATGAAAGCTTGGTCGGTTTAGTGTTGACCATCATCTCCACATTGATTTTCGGAATCTTTAACTTTTAACACCTAGATTTTCATAATTTGAATAGGAAATGGAGTGATTCGATGAAAATCGTCGTAGCACCGGATTCATTTAAAGAAAGTCTATCGGCCATGGAAGTCGCACAAGCAATTGAAAAAGGATTTCGTGCAGTCTTCCCTGATGCTCAGATTGAAAAAATCCCCATGGCCGATGGGGGAGAAGGCACCGTACAATCTCTCGTTGATGCGACGGGTGGAAAGATCATTACTAAAGAAGTCACCGGACCTTTAGGGGAAAAGGTAACAGCCTTTTTCGGTGTGCTCGGTGATGGAAAAACAGCCGTAATCGAGATGGCGGCTGCATCAGGGCTGCACCTTGTTCCTATGGAAAAACGCAATCCCCTACTAACTACAACAAGAGGAACAGGGGAACTGATACTCGCGGCATTAGATGAAGGGGTAGATCATTTGATTATAGGAATAGGCGGAAGCGCGACGAATGACGGCGGGAGCGGAATGGCCCAGGCTTTGGGAGCAAGATTATTAGATAAAGACCGTAACGAGATCGCACCCGGGGGAGGTTCCCTAGATAAATTAGCAAATATCGATATCTCCGAGCTGGATGCTCGCTTGCAAAATGTGAAGATTGAGGTTGCCTGTGATGTCGACAATCCATTAATCGGTCAAGATGGTGCCTCCCATGTCTTCGGTCCGCAAAAAGGAGCTACTCCTGAGATGGTAGAACAACTCGATCAAAATCTCGCCCATTATGCAACCATTTTAGCAAGGGACCTTGGAAAAGATGTGGCTCATATACCCGGCGCGGGAGCAGCTGGGGGATTGGGTGCAGGGCTTTTAGCCTTTTTAGATGCTGAATTAAAAAGCGGAATCGACATTGTCATTGCGGCAACCGATTTAGAGGAAAAAATAAAGGATGCGGATTTGGTAATCACCGGTGAAGGAAAAATCGATAGTCAGACGATCCATGGTAAAACACCGATCGGTGTTGCCAAAGCGGCTAAAAAATTTAATATTCCCGTCATCGCAATCTGCGGTAGCATCGCTGATGATGCGGATGTTGTCCATGACCACGGCATCGATGTACTGTTTTCCTCCCTCATGAGAATAACGACGTTGGAAGAGGCCCTCGAAAGCGGGGCAAGCAATGTGGAAAAAACGGCAAGAAATATTGCCGCGTTGTATAAATTAGCCATTGGTAAGTAAAACCCGAGTTTTCTCGGGTTTTTTTATTTTGGTGTGCCAGGCAAGGTCTATTACTTAGGGGCGAAAGACCACTACAAGCCTTGCAGCAGGAACTGTTGGCTAATGGCAAGGGTGTTCATCGTGAGTTGGAATCTGAAGGAATCAATAGACATAATTCTGAACTAACGATCAGAAACAGTATATAAGGCTGACTTGGAACGGATGAGTTTGCAATACAAAAAGAAGTCCAATACGGCACGGGTCCCGTGTAGTAAATACATCAGTTACATAGGAGGAGGGTTAGAGCTTTAACCCAGGGAAGAATATTGAATGAACAATCGGACTAGTGATAGTGTGATGAATTGAGATAAGTCTGCAGAGGTCATAGTAGTTTCTTTACGAAACGAAGGACTGAACAACCTTAAATCTTGGAAATCAAGGAGGTGTAGCTATCGCCGCACGAGCACATCATCAAGCGCGGATGAATTAAATAGTTGGCTGCCTCTGAAGAGATGGGGTGGAGGTCGAAGAGTACATGAGAGTGCGCAGGAATGGAGACATGGATAGGAAAGAACAGGATGGTACAAACATAATTTCTCACTGGTATTGTTATCTCAGCTAAAAGTTTTCGAGAGCGTAAGTCAGGTTTCAATCGAACTCAACGATTTTTCATTGATTTCCCTGGTGACTGTGAGGAATTGAAGTAACTTTTCATTTAATTCAGCAAACAGGATATCGGTAATTTTTAAAAGATCTACTTTGGAAAGTGGCTGGACTGGAATAAAACTGTTGAAAATGTTTAGATTTTAAGTTTGAAGTAACTCTCAATCGTTCGAACATATCGACTTTTTCCCTTTTCTCCCCTGGTTCAAATTCCACTTTGATATTTTCTTCTAGTGGTGGACTTATTATGATAACCGTATCCTTGCAAATGATGAGCCTTCCTTGACGGTCGCTTAAACATCTATCTTCCAGAGTTTGCAAGAAAATATGTTTACTACATGATAGATTTTTTGATTTCATCGAAAAAGATTAGACTATATGAATTGCGGTGCATTTTCTCGGATCATTGTCCATCCTCTTCGAAACCAACAGATTCCGGTGAAGATCAGATGAGTTTTAAGGACACTATGTTTTTCCATATGCAAGCTCACATCCAGACGGGTCTTCACTTCACAGGTGCCTATTCACTCTTCAGCTAGTATTTTCTACCAACACTTTCAGGATCTATAAATAGAAAACTACCGATGGCCGGTTTTTCGGTTTGACTCTGGTACGGGTAGGGCGAATCACTCTGGCAACAGTCCGGATGATTTTGTCCTTAACGTTGACTTTTGCCTAAAATTTGTTTTTAACTAATTTTTTCAACCCAATACTTGAATCGCAATGATTCTATCATTTTGAAAAATCGGCTGCTTGTCTTCCCGTTACTAATGTTCCTGTCCCGTTTTGCATATATATGCAGGGAGGGGGATGAAGGATGAAAGTGAAATGGAAGGAGTCTTTGCAGCTTGCTGCTGTATATGTCGGTTCTGTAGTGGGAGCCGGATTTGCTACCGGAAAAGAAATCGTGGAGTTTTTTTCCCGGTACGGTACGATCGGTTTAATCGCAATCGTTCTTTCCGGAATTTTTTTCGTCTGGTTCGGAGTAAAGATCATGTTGCTCGCTTTACGACTAAAAGCGACAAGCTATCATCAGTTGAATGAACATTTATTTGGAAAGTTGCTTACACCTTTTGTCAATCTGATGATGTTGATCATGCTCATCGGCGTAACTGCGGTGATGCTTTCCGGGGCAGGCAGCGTATTCGAAGAACAACTCGCTTTGCCACGTAGTATCGGAATTATGGGTACGATCTTGCTCGCCCTTGTTATTCTTGTAATCGGTACGAGGGGATTGTTCATCGTGAACTCCCTCATCGTTCCTCTATTAATCATCTTTTGTCTCCTATTATTTGGACATGTCCTCTTTTTACCGGATTTTTTTACGAATGCATTCAAGCCGGTGGAATGGCAAGGTAGGGCTTTACTTTCCAGTGTGAGTTACGCATCTTTTAATCTCGCCTTGACCCAGGCGGTCCTCGTTCCTGCTGCACGAGAAATAAACGATACTAGGACGATAATAATGGGTGGTGTGATCGGTGGTATTATCTTAACCTTGCTCCTTATCATGAATCACCTCGTCGTCGTACAGTTACCCGGTTTTCAATTGTACGATATTCCCCTGGCGGTGATGATGAAGAAAATGGCCGGGACGGTTCATATATTATTTTTACTCGTCATCTACGGAGAGATCTTTAGTTCGATAATCGCCAATATTTATGGTCTTGAGCGATTTATTAAGAAAATTTTACCGATCCGGACTTTATATATTGGGATCATGATATTTGCGATCGCCTTTGTGATCAGTTCTGTGAACTATAGTGTTTTACTTGCCACCTTATATCCGTTATTCGGAAATATCGCATTTGTTTACTTTTTATTATTGCTGATAAAATGAAAAAACTTGCAAAGTGCAAGTTTTTTCAGTGGATCACTCAACGGAGCGGGAAGATGATCAATAAAAATAGATCGAATACGAGGTGGGAAACGATCACCAGGGGAAGACTTTTCATTTTGGCGTATAGGTATCCCCAAACGAGACCGCCGGTGATCGCCACTAGAATCAATAATAACGAGCCAGTATAAATCTGGACAGATGCGTATAGAAGGGTGGCGAGTATGATGCTTGTCCACATTTTGGTATGATGCATCAGTCGTTTCTGAATGAACCCACGAAAGAAGAATTCTTCTCCGGGAATGATGATCAGAACAAGGACAACGTAATGCCAAATATGTTGAGGCGAGAAGATTCGATATAAACGCTCCACTTGACGCAGAAAACTGGTGAGCTGGAATGTTTCCATTAAGAAATAGGCTAGCCAGAAAACCGTGTATAAAATGACCCCCGAGATGATGCCGTAAAACAAATATTTTGCAAGCGAAAGTTCATCATCGATTTCCTCTATCCAAATCGCGTAGGCGACAAGTAGAAACATCGTCCCTGTCATTAAATACCAAAATACTTTCGTATGGTCGAAGGTGTAATAAAGGAGTATATGACTGATGAGAATCCCGAGAAGCAAGCGCCAGTCGATGCGAGATTTCGCCATGATTTGTACTCCTTTCGCAAAGATATACTCATTTTAGCATATTTTTCCCTGAGCTAGAAATTTTTTACGATATTCATTTTGCCGGTTCACTTCAGTCTTTCACGGGGAATTTCCGGGTTTTTAAAATTGATTGTGATTGAAAATAAAACAAGCCCGAAACAGAAACTTATTTCCGCTTCGAGCTTACTTGATTTGATGAGAAATAGATTGTTTTCCGATATGAGGAATGTATTGATGAGGGAAAATGTTCGATCTGAACACACCAATTCTTCTCTTTGTAAGCGCAATCATCTATCGGCGAAATTTTCCTCGATGATTTTATAATTTTTGTGATTCACCACTGTCCGTTCTTCAAGATCCAGTTCCCGGTAGTTTTCCATATATGTTAAATTCACAATTACAGAATTTTCCTTCACTTTTTCCACAATCCCCCGCAGACCGTTTTTAAATTCGATGATATCGCCAACCGCTGCTTTTTTCATTTTGCTTGACCCCTTTCTTTTTTATATAATTAATACTAGTTTGCAATAAAAGTATGCGTTTGTAAAGATGAAAACCGTTTCTTTTTCAAAAATAATCTGGAAAAATGGAGGGGTGCCCGGTGGATGAACGAGAAGCGTCCGAATTGCTCGATCGGCTAAAAAACGGTGATATAGATGAATTGCATGTAAAAAGAGAAGATTTTTTAATCTTCCGCAACGTTTTAACAAGACGGAATGATTTCAAACATTTTCGTGGCATCGCCCAAAAAGGCGGCGATATTATCTATCATTATATGGAAAAACCGCGCAGTTAAGGATTGCTAATAATAGAAAATATTTCAATACATGAAATATGCATGAAAACGGCTCGAATCCGCTCCAATCTAGGTCGGGCCGTTTTTTTGTTGCCGATTTTGTATGAAAATATCTGGTGAAGCTGGTAATACCCACCTAATGAAATGAAAGGTCAACCTTGTTAGATTAATAGAGTCAAATAAACGAAGAAGGAGGATGTTCCATGAAAAATAAATGGGTGAAAAGTTTTGTCATCTTGTTGTTGACCGGTTCAATATTCGGTTGGAGTATAAAGGCTCAGGCAAGCGGTTACTACACCGTACAAGCTGGGGATAGTTTATATAAAATCGGACAGAAATTCGGTGTTCCTTATCAACTTCTGCAAAAAATAAATCGATTACAGGGTACATTGATTTATCCTGGTCAAAAACTCAAGATTCCGCCAACCGTTTCTAGCGAGGATATGGATCTTCTCGCCCGCCTCGTTTCCGCTGAAGCGATCGGTGAGCCTTATGCGGGAAAAGTGGCGGTAGCAACTGTTGTTTTGAACCGTCTGGATCATCCGGATTTTCCGAACACGATCAAAGAGGTTATCTACCAGATCGATGGTGGTCACTACGCCTTCACATCGGTCGCCAACGGGAGGATCAACCGACCGGCGGATGGAGAAAGTAAAAAAGCGGTGAAGGAAGCTCTCGCATTTCGCGGCCAGGGAAACGGTTCGCTGTATTTTTATAATCCGAAAACGGCGAAAAGCAAATGGATTTTATCCCGCGAGGTAACAGTTCGAATCGGTAATCACGTTTTTGCAAAATAATTTTTTAACATAGTTCAATAAAATTTCCTAATTTATCACGCCCGGTTGAACCGGGTTTTTTTATTAGGTTATAATGGTTTTATGCTCATTACAACATCTCCAAAAGAAAGCGTTTACTTAATAGGCGGAAAGGAGATTGGCTATGGATTTGGAAAAACGGATCGCGATCATCACCGGCGCCGCCAATGGAATCGGTAAAACGACCGCCGAAACGTTTGCCAGGGCGGGTTATGGGGTGGTGATCGCGGATATAGACAGGGAAAATGGTGAAAAACTAGAACAAGAGATCACCTCCGCTGGAGGTGATGGCTTTTTTGTAGAAGTCGATGTGAAAAAAGAAGAAGAGATCACCCGCCTCGTTGAACTAACGATCCAGAAGTACGGGGGAATTCATGTCGTGATTAATAATGCGGGAATCAGTGTATTTGAAAATTTCTTCGAATTGTCGACCGCGCGCTGGGATGAAGTGATCCAGACGAATTTACGTAGCGTCTTCCTCATGGCAAGGGAAGCGAGTCGATTCATGAAAGAGCGCGGTGGTTCGATCATCAATATTGCGTCCACGAGGGCATTAATGTCCGAACCGAACTCGGAAAGTTATGCCGCATCAAAAGGTGGCGTAGTGGCGCTCACCCATGCACTTGCCGCAACATTAAGTCCTTACCGGATTCGTGTGAACTGCATCAGTCCGGGATGGATCCATACAGGAAATGAGGAAGAACTTACGAAAGAAGATCACGAGCAACATTGGTCAGGACGGGTCGGACGGCCGAAAGATATCGCGGAACTTTGCCTTTTCCTTGCTAGACCGGATAACGATTTTATCAACGGTGAAAATATCGTTGTCGATGGAGGGATGACGAAAAAAATGATTTATATATAATAAAGAACTTTTTGGGGAAATGATGCAAATTTCCATGAAAAGATTGTAAAATATCCAACAAAATGGTATCTTAATCTTGAGTTCAGTTTTTTCATGAACGAACAAATAACAACGTAAATTTGATCTAGGGGTGATTGAAATATGATCGAAAAAACGTATAAAGTCATCTCGGAAACAGGCATTCACGCCCGTCCAGCAACCGTATTGGTGCAAACTGCAGGAAAATTTGAATCTGAAATCACACTCGAATATAAAGGAAAAAAAGTGAACTTGAAATCGATCATGGGTGTCATGTCATTAGGAATCGGTAAAGATGCGGAAATTAAAATTACTGTCGAAGGCAGTGATGAAGAAAACGCGATCAAATCCCTTGAAGAAGTCATGCAAAAAGAAGGGTTGGCTGAATAATGTCACACATCATTAAAGGGATTCCGGCATCGAGCGGGATCGCGATTGCCAAAGCTTACCTGCTCGTTGATCCGGATTTATCTTTTGCCAAAAAATCAGTGGAAAACACGGATGCAGAAGTTGAACGACTAGAAAGTGCTATCGAACATGTGAAAGAACAAGTTACAACCATTAAAGAACATGTGGAAAAATCATTGGGTCCTGATAAAGCGGCGATTTTTGATGCCCATTTAATGATTTTGCAAGACCCCGAGTTTTTGACACCTGTGAAGGAAAAAATCGCCCGTGACCGTGTGAATGCCGAACATGCTCTAAAAGAAACGGCTGAAGAGTTCATCACCATTTTCGAAAGCATGGATAATCAATACATGCGTGAGCGGGCTAGCGATATTCGCGATGTCTCAAAACGAATTCTCGCATCATTACTGGATGTTGAGTTACCTAATCCGGGATTGGTCAGCGAAGAAGTCATCCTTGTTGCTTATGATTTAACACCATCAGACACAGCCCAGTTAAATAAACAATATGTGAAAGGGTTTGTCACCGATATCGGTGGTCGCACCTCCCATTCGGCGATCATGGCCCGTTCAATGGAAATCCCGGCGATCGTCGGAGCGAAATGTGCGACCCATGATATTGAAAATGGGGATCTTGTGGTTTTAGACGGTCTGAGCGGTGAGGTGCATATCAATCCGACGGAAGAGGTACTAAATAAATATCGGGAGCTACAGGCGGAATACAAAAAGCAACAACAGGAATGGGCAAAACTTGTCAATGAACCGTCCATCACTCAAGATGGTCATCGGGTCGAGCTTGTAGCGAACATCGGAAATCCCGATGATGTTGAAGGTGCTCTGAAATATGGTGCCGAAGGCGTCGGGTTATTCCGTACAGAATTTCTTTACATGGACCGGGATGAACTCCCGGATGAAGAGGTCCAGTTTGAAGCTTACAAAACCGTACTGGAAAAAATGGGGGATAAACCGGTTATCATCCGGACACTAGATATCGGTGGTGATAAAAAGTTACCGTATTTAACATTGCCAGAAGAAATGAATCCGTTTCTGGGTGTCCGTGCGATCCGTTTATGCCTTGAACGACCGGATTTGTTCCGGACCCAGTTACGCGCATTATTGCGTGCCAGCGTATACGGCAACTTAAAAATCATGTTTCCGATGATCGCGACTCTCGATGAGTTCCGGGAAGCGAAACAACTATTTTTAGAAGAAAAAGAAAAATTAATCCAGGAAGGGATTCCGGTTTCCGAATCCATCGAACTCGGCATCATGGTGGAAATTCCGTCGACAGCAGTTCTTGCGGATCATTTTGCCAAAGAAGTTGATTTCTTCAGTATTGGAACCAATGACTTGATTCAATATACAATGGCAGCGGACCGCATGAACGAACGGGTTTCCTACCTCTATCAACCATATCATCCTGCCATATTACGATTGATTAAAAACGTGATCGACGCATCCCATAGAGAAGGAAAATGGACCGGCATGTGTGGTGAGATGGCCGGAGATGAAACCGCAATTCCGATTCTTCTCGGTTTGGGACTGGATGAATTTTCAATGAGCGCTTCCTCAATTTTACGTGCCCGTTCATTGATTCGCAATTTATCAAAGAAAGAGATGGAAGAACTGGCTGAAAAAGCGCTAACCTTATCGAGTGCTGAGGAAGTTGTCTCTCTCGTCAAGGAATTCAGGAAAGAATGAGTGTATAAAAGAAAAATCACATGACAAATCCGGTCATGTGATTTTTTTATCACGAAATGGAAGGTGAATGTTTTGCCAGAAAAAAAAGAAACCATCGGTTTCATCGGCCTCGGTATCATGGGAAAAAGTATGGCCGGACATATTTTACGGGCTGGTTACCCGCTTGTAGTTTATAATCGAACGAAAAAAAAGGCGGATGAATTGGTTGCCAGGGGCGCGAAATGGGCGGATTCTCCGGCTGAAGTCGCCGCACAATCCGATATCGTTTTAACGATCGTTGGCTTTCCTGAGGATGTGGAAGAAGTTTATTTAGGTAAAAAAGGACTTTTCACCCGGGGGAAAGCGGGGAGTGTATACATCGATTTAACTACTTCATCACCAACACTTGCACAGAAGCTCGCGGAAATCGGGATGGAAAAAGGCATTCACGTCCTGGATGCTCCGGTTTCAGGCGGGGATATCGGGGCGAAAAACGCCACGCTGGCGATAATGGTCGGCGGAGAAAAAGCAGCATATGAAAAGGTTTTGCCGATTTTACAATTGCGGGGAAAAAAGATCACCTATATTGGCCCGGCCGGTGCGGGCCAGCATACGAAAATGGCGAACCAGATCGCAATCGCCACGAATATGATCGGTGTTTGTGAATCGCTCGTTTACGCAAAAAAAGCCGGGCTCGATGTCCAGAAAGTATTTGACACGATCTCAACAGGAGCGGCCAAGAGCTTTTCCCTAAGCTCTTACGGACCACGTATCATTAAAGGGGATTATTCACCAGGCTTTTTCATCAAACATTTCATAAAAGATATGCGCATCGCCTTAAATGAGGCGGAAAAAATGGGAATCGAATTTCCGGGGCTCGCCCTGGCAAAGGAAATGTATGAAAAACTGGCAAAAGAAGGCGAAGAAAACAGCGGTACTCAGGCACTGATCAAATACTGGGATTGGTAAACGGGACCCTTAATGTAAGTACGAAGTTTGAACAAGTGCCAGGAAGTATATAGTTGATGTTCGTTTTTCCCATAGTGACAAAGTCCGGTGGAAATTTTGTTAAAGTAGATATTGTCAGCAGTAAATAGAGAGGAAAGGGATGACATGACAGACAACAGCGTCGAAATCAAGGAATACGAACAAGTCGTTGAATGCATCGTCGGGAGCGAGACGTATGCATTACCGATCTCCTGGGTGCAAGAAATCATCCAGCCTCAACCTGTCACACCCATTCCACGCGCCCATCCAGCGATCTTGGGGCTTACACTCGTTCGTGGAAAAGTTCTTCCCGTCATCGATTTGGCGACGGTTTTTGAAGGAGAAGATCGGGATGGGAAGGATAGCCGATTTATCGTTATGAAAATCCAAGAGGAAGAATTGATTTTCAACGTGCATGCCGTAAACGGTATTCAGCAAGCAGACAAGATCGAAGAACCAACAGACCTGTATCGGGAACGATCATATGTTCACGGAGTGATTCCTAAAGGAGATCGTATTTTACTTGTGATCGATTTTCTAAAACTACTGGACGATATACGCCAGGGATAAAAAAAACCAATCATTTCTCCTTACGCACCAGGTAAGGTAGAAATGATTGGTTTTTTAAATTTATTGATAACGTTTTCAAATCAACTAACAATGCTATCCGCGGATTACCGGTAAAGCGGCGATCCGCTTGCAATATCCCCATGATATTAATCCGGACCGTTCATTCCTAGTATTCTCCGAGCCGTTTGAAAACCGGTTTTACGTAGCGAGGTTTTTTATAGTAGGGGTAGCGGCGTAACTTTTCATCTGGTTGGATCCCGGTGTAGGCCTGCAAAAGTCGCTTTGCTTTTCCTAATGATAAGACCGTTTTCGGGTTGCGAATCGAATCGTCGAGGGAACCGAGGTTTTTTAACGTTTTCAGATCCTCTTTCGTTGGCGGAATATGGAAATAATAGTTGCCGCAAGAAATGAGCACGTCCAGCTGTTGCTGACTGAATCTCGGATTGCGCGAATAATGCAGTCCGATTTTTTTGGCTTTCCCTTCTTTGAGCATCTTCTGAATCGTGGCGTGTTTAAGGCGGTACAAGTATTTTGGGTCCGGTGCGGTTTTCGCATGACGGTTGACGATGAATAAGGCTCTGGCTAATTGGTCCGTGGAAAAATCCCAATTTTGCTGTTTCGTTGAATCCATCAAGCTCCTCCTTTTTTATGGGAATGATGAAGCGAAAGCACCGTTATCTCCGGTTTGGCTAGAAAACGATAAGGGAGTCGGGTCGTTCCGAGGCCGCGATTGACATATAGTAAAAAGTAGTCTCCCATTTCGTAAAGGCCCTCCGGATATTTTTTCCGAGTGGGGGTGTGATGATCGGACCGAAAAACGGGAGCTGAACCTATCCGCCGTGGGAATGAGCACTGATTTGCAAGTGAACCGGATAATGTTTTATTATATCGGCGATATCCGGTACGTGAGAAATTAAAATATTGAAGGTTTTTTTCGTCAATCCCCGTAGCGCACGGTCAAGATCGGGTTTTCCAAGCAGCCAATCGTCGATGCCCGCGAGCATGATCCGTTCTTCTTTCTTTACAATCGGTACCGCTTCATTCATTAACAGGGTGAAACCGGCCCCTTCCATGATATGTACATTTATTTCCGATCCATAGCCGCCATGATCATGATTGCCATAAACCGCAAATTTCCCAAAGGGTGCCTGTATTTCATTGAGTAGAAGAATCGTTTCCTGTATCTCGATAAAGGTGAGAAGATTATCGACAAGATCCCCGGAAAAAATAATAAGATCTAGCTTTTCTTTTTGGATCAGCTATACGACTTTTTCCAGTTGATTTATGTCGAAATGAAAACCGAGATGGGTGTCGCTGAACTGGGCGATCGTGAATCGATGGAATGATGGTGAAATAGCGGGATGTTTAATCGGTACGTGGTTAATCTCGATACAGCGAGGCTCTAACTTGTTCATGTAAACGGCACCGGCTACCGTTCCAATTGCTATGCCTGCCAGCGTACAAACGGCTTTCGTTAAAAAACTTCTTCGCGACATTCGCCCCTCATCAACCATTGTTTTCCCCCGGCGATCGTATTCTTCTTCTATGATAGCAGATATTTGGCAGGACCGGTACTTTTTTATGCTGCTTTCCTGGGGAAATGACGGGCATTTTATTCCATGATCCGATTAACATGTTTTTTCTTTGAACAAGGTTGAAACTTACGGTGGCCCCCATAAAAAAATAGCCTGTATATCCTTTACGAAAACTTTGACATATATTATTATAGAAAATGGATGCAAAAACACGGAATACGGAATGAATGGATGAAGACCGATGCATAAGATGGAAGTATTAATGGTACCGACAACGTCAGGATTAATGAAGATTTACATTTATGGCTTTCAAAATGGCGGTGCCGGGAAAGTATACGCAACATTGAATCAACGAATCAGTACAAGTAAAGGTTATAACAAAAGATTGGCGATCATTCGGGCAGTAGAACGCTTGCATCAATCGTTCACGAATAAATACTAAATTATTAGAATCGTTTCTGGTTGAATCTCTTTTCTTACGCCACGACGAAATCGACATTATTTTTTCACCCGTATTTTTCCCCACTATTGGAAACGGTTACAAATATCCCGACCGATTAAAACTTTCATCCCATTTCCATTTTTCAATAGTAATTTCATTGAAAATCATGAATTTGTTGTGATTTGGCCAGGAAATTCATTGAAGTTTGAACCTATGAGTCTATTTTTAGCAAGATTACAAAAAGATTTAGTATCTCTTAAGAATTTAGAAATATTTATATTGTACTCTTTCTAAATGTATGAACAGGCGAGTACAAATATTATGTTAATAAAATATACGTATGAACGAGATAGGAGCGAATGTGTATGAGTAAAGTTCTTGCGTATTCGATCTTGAAAAATGAAATTCGCGATATCATTATACCGGCTGACAAAGTAGCGAATGTGCTCTTAGGGAACAATTTAGAACATGCACTACTGGTGCTTACGAAATCTGGATATACCGCGATTCCGGTATTGGATACGGATTATAAGCTACATGGTTTAATCAGTACACCGTTGATTCTTGATGCAACATTGGGCCTGGAAAGAATTGAATTTGAAAATCTGGAACATATAAAAGTAGAGGAAGTAATGAATCGGGATATTCCTACTTTAAAACTGTACGATCCTTTTGAAAAAGCGTTGAATTTGCTAATCAACCATCCGTTTCTCTGTGTGGTTGACGATGAAAAATACTTTGAAGGAATAATAACACGACGGGTAATTTTAAAAAAACTTGCCGCATTTTTACATCAAGATCTCCGTTAAAGAATCCCTCCCTTTTGGAGGGATTTTGCTTTATGGCGTTTTTTGAATCAACCAGTTGTGCGGCCGGTTAAATGTGTACCGGGTTCGTTAGGTCCCGGTAAAGAAAACAGGAAAAGGCAGAATTTTGTCGAAATAATAAATTAACAGAAGGTTGTCCTGGAAAGAGAGGGATCTAGATGGAAGAAGTAGGAAATACTGATGTTAAAACGCGTTTAAAAGTGCCCGTTCGCAATCTGCGTAAGGAAACGAACCCGGATATTTTCCCTTTTGAAACAACCGCTGAGCTGGAGAAAAAACCGAATCAGATGATCGGGCAAGAACGGGCGGTCCAGGCGATGGATTTCGGTTTGTCAGTCGAGCAATTCGGATATAACTTGTTCGTTGTCGGTCCGACGGGTACTGGAAAAATGACATTAACCCTCGAGAGCGTTAAGAAACTGGCGAGCACCATGCCAGTCCCTAATGATTGGTGTTATGTTTATAATTTCGAAAATCCTGACCATCCACTCGTCCTGTCCTTTCCCGCTGGTGAAGGTCTGCGATTTCAGCGTAAAATAGAAGTTTTGCTCGTTGATATTGAACGAGAATTGAAATCGGCATTTTCCAGCGATATATATGAGAAAAACAAACGGAAGATCATCGATGAATACCGGAGCAAGATGGAAGAACTCTGGAAAGAAACGGACGAATTCGCATTAAACCATCATGTGAAAATCGAAAGGACCCCACAAGGAATTAATACTTACCCCCTCCTTTTTGGTCAGCCGATCAATATTCAAGATTACGAGAAGTTATCGGAAGAAAATCGCGAGTTGCTACGGGAAAGGGAAAAAATAGTCGAGGAAAAAATTCAAGAAACCGTGCGTGAATTAAGAAAACTGGATGAACGGCTACGTAAAGAACTTGATCACTTCATGACGAAGACGGCTGCTTTTGCCGTGGAAGGGCTCTTTCTCCCTTTGAAAGAAGAATATAAAGATCATGAGAAAGTACTCGCCTATCTCGATGCATATTTTCATGATGTGGTCACACATTACTCGGATTTTATCGAGGATGAAAACGAGCAAAAAATTTTTGGAACCCTTCTTGATCAAAGAGAACAGCGTTTGAAAAGATATAAGGTAAATTTGTTCGTAAACAACCGGCATCTCCAGGGAGCACCGGTCATTTACGAGCCGAACCCGACATACCACAATCTATTCGGAAAAATCGAATACCAGGGTTCATTCGGTAGTTGGATTACGGATTTTACCCGCATCAAACCTGGGGACCTACATCTGGCTAACGGTGGATTCTTAATCTTACAGGCGAATGAGTTATTACAACAACCTTTCGTCTGGTCGCGCCTCAAACGAACCCTGCAAACCAAAAGCATTCAAATAGAAAATCTTTACGAAGAGCGGGCGGCTTTCCCGACGGCGGCTTTGAGGCCGGAAGCGATTCCGCTTAATATCAAAGTGATCATCATCGGTTCCTATCAGATTTACGAACTATTATCGCTTTTAGATGATGATTTTCACAAACTGTTTAAAGTGAAGGTAGAATTCAATACATTCATGAAACGTACGAAAGAAAATTGTCTGAAGATGGGAAGGTTTGTGAAGAACTTCGCCGAAGCAGAAGGATTGCTGCCTTTTCACCGCCGTGCCGTCTGCAAAGTGATCGATTATAGTTCCCGCTTAGTACAAGATCAAGAAAAATTATCCACCCACTTTCAGGAGATTACAAAAGTACTTGTTGAATCCAGCTACTGGGCGCAAAAAGAAGGGGCTCCATTTGTCGATCGCGAGCATGTCATCCGGGCGCTGAAAGAAAAGATGCAACGATCGAATCATATTTTTGAAATGTATCGTGAGATGATTAAGAATGGCACGATCATGGTAGATACCGAAGGCTACCGGATCGGGCAAATCAATGGACTGGCAGTCATCGGGATCGGAGATACGGCTTTCGGAATTCCGACGAAAATCACCGCCCGGACGTATGTCGGGAAAAGCGGCATCATGAATATCGAACGGGAAACGGCTTTGAGCGGACAGATTCACAATAAAGGGTTAATGATTCTCACCGGTTTTCTTTCCGGGGAGTTTGCGAAGAACAAGCCGATTCCCTTATCGGCCAGCATAACTTTTGAACAGACGTATACCCCGATCGACGGCGATAGCGCCTCCAGTACCGAGCTATATGCATTGCTTTCATCCCTTGCGGAAGTTCCGATCAATCAAGGCATTGCGGTTACTGGCTCGGTAAACCAGTGGGGTGAAATCCAGCCGATCGGTGGTGTCAATGAGAAGATCGAAGGTTTCTTCCAGATTTGTAAGGAAAAAGGCTTAACCGGTGAGCAGGGCGTCATCATCCCGGAACAAAATGTGGTCAATTTGATGTTGAATGATGAAGTAATTGAGGCTGTCAAAAATGGTGATTTTCACATTTGGGCGATCAAACATATAGCCGAGGGAATCGAAATCTTAACCGGTGTCCCGGCCGGCCATACCAAGGATGAAAACGGGAATTATCCACCCGGAACGATATTCGCGAAAGTAGCCGAGCGGTTTCAACAAATGTATGAATCGTTTAAAAAAGAACAAAAAGAATCCAAAGAATCATCGTCTTAACCGGGTTGTAGTGACCTGGTTTTTTTTATTAGGCGTCAATCGTTCATTTCGCTGATTGGATCGGACGAGATTGAACGTTCTTTTCAAATATCCAATGCCGTACAACTATCAATAGTATCTGGAAAAAATACAAAAACGGACAGTTCCTCGCTCTATTTAAGGAGACGAATTCGTTATTTCCTGTTAAATCATAACGGTACGTATTTTCTCGTCTTTGATGATATAATTTTCATGAACATGATCAGAATCAATAAGCTTTCCTTATAAGGGGCATAAACTATGAATTTTACTGATTATGAGTTACTCGTCGTTCTTGCACAGGAAAAAAATATGCGGAAAGCGTCCGAACGGCTTTTCGTTTCCCAGCCCGCTTTATCGCAACGATTACAATCGATTGAAAAGGAATGGGGGACAAAAATCTTCCTTCGCTCCCATAAAGGATTGACATTAACGCCAGCTGGTGAAATGATCGTTCACTTGGCTAAAGAGGTTTTAAAAAAGGAAGAAATGGTGCGGGAGCAGTTGGAGAATTTACAGTCTGATATTCATGGTACATTAAAGATCGCCTGTGCCACGATTGTCGGTCAGAACTGGCTGCCACAAGTGTTGAAAAAATACGTAGAAACTTATCCTAACGCCAAGATCTCTTTGATCACGGGATGGAGTAGCGAAATTTTGAAAGCCGTATATGAAGATCAGGTTCATGTCGGTATCATCCGTGGCGACCCGGATTGGAAAGGGATAAAAATTCATTTATTCAAAGACTATCTTTATCTGGTGGATCGGGAAATCCGGTCGATTGACGATATTTTCAAAACGGAACGACCGTTTATCCAATTCAAAAGTGATTCCAACTATTATCAGGAGATCCAGGACTGGTGGCACTCCCGTTTCCAAAAAACACCCAAACGCGTCATCGTAGTCGATCAAATTGAAACGTGTAAACAAATGGCTTTGAACGGGATCGGTTATGCGATCTTACCGGAGCTTACTCTGCACGGGCTGGATAAGGATCTGTTTAAAATCCCTCTGCTCGATGATGAGGACCGTCCCCTCGGTAGAGATACCTGGTTATTAGCGTACCAGGCCAATTTCCAGTTAAAACAAGTACAAGCGTTCGTGAATATCGTGAAAAAATTCATTGAGATCGAGAAATAAACGGTGTTTTAATCATGTATGACCGCAATTGATCATATTTTTATAATGGACCGGCTCTCAGTTTTTTTCTCATGAAAAACGATATGGGGGGTGGCGCCATGAAGCAACGGATTGTGCCCGCGTGCGCTGATATGAAAAGCTTTGAAAAATTTTTGGAAAGTTCTTACGAGATCGGCATCATCCTGGAAGTTCATATTTCCATGATTAAACATATCATGCGTCTGGCAAACCAGAACGGTAAAAAAATTATGTTTCATATGGATTTGATTAACGGCATACACAATAATGAGTACGGAACGGAATATATTTGTCAGGAATTCAAACCATTCGGTCTTATTTCCACGAAGGGCAGCGTGATTCAAAAGGCGAAACAAAACGGTGTTCTGGCAATTCAAAGGATGTTTCTCATCGATTCCCATGGGTTAAAAAAGACTCTGGCGCTCATTGAAAAAGTCAATCCTGATTATGTGGAAGTCTTGCCCGGAATCCTACCGCGAATGATCCGTTCCTTAAAAGAAACCATAGCAGTTCCCCTGTTAGCCGGTGGTTTAATCCGTTCACCTGATGATGTTGAAAAGGCACTGGCATCAGGTGCGACTGCTGTCACGACATCCGAACGAACTTTATGGAAGTACTACGAAAATGTATTGATTTGAAAAGAAGCTTTGCAAAGCCTGTACACGAAAAATAGTGGGTTACCAGTGTGAATTTGAATAATCATCGCAAACTAAATTTGCCCGCGAAGTACAAAAGGATATGACAAGCAAATAAATTCATAAAAATCAAAAAAGTATTGACGGCGCTTTCAAATATCGTTATCATGAATGTAAAGTTAATAGTGATGGAGATAAGGAGACTCACATGGTTCATATCTAGGATTAGATATGGTGCCATGTGAGTTTTTTTATCTTGATATTTTCTTACCAAAAATTTTTAGGGGGATGGTGAAACATGTCTGTTTATCTGGCAGAATTTGTCGGCACGATGATCCTCATTATTTTTGGCTGTGGTGTCGTTGCTGGTGTCACCTTGAAGTTTTCCAAATCGTTTAGTGGCGGCTGGATCGTAATCACAACTGGATGGGGTCTCGGAGTGGCCATGGGGGTTTATGCCGTTGGAGCCATTTCTGGCGCTCATTTGAACCCTGCAGTCACATTAGGTCTTGCGGCGATAGGCGATTTCCCCTGGGAGCAAGTACCAGGATATATTATCGCACAAATGCTCGGTGCAATCGTTGGCGCCATCATCGTTTATTTTGCTTATCTACCTCATTGGGGGGCTACTGAAGAACCTACCACGAAGCTCGGGGTATTTTCAACAAGTCCTGCCATTCGCAGCCCGCTTGCGAACTTAGCGACAGAAATTATCGGTACATTTATGTTACTGTTGGGAATTTTATTTATCGGTACGAATCAAATCGCTGATGGCTTGAATCCGTTTATCATCGGACTCTTGATTCTCGCCATCGGTTTGTCCCTTGGGGGACCAACCGGGTACGCCATCAATCCTGCCCGGGATCTAGGTCCGCGGATCGCTCATGCAATTTTACCGATACCCGGTAAAGGGGATTCCAATTGGGGATATTCGTGGATTCCTGTCGTCGGTCCGATCATCGGTGGCGTCTTCGGTTGCTACTTCTTCCAAGCTGTTTTTAACGGTGAGTACTCCATCGGGTTTTGGTTACTAGGGGCGGTTGTTCTCGTGATTTTAGTAGGAGCAGCCTTCCAAGAGTCGAAAAAATATTCTAGTAGTGCTAACTGAAGAAAAAGCATGTAAGATAAAAGTATAGGTTAGGGAGGGAATTGATGATGGAAAAGTATATCATGGCCCTGGATCAAGGCACAACGAGTTCGCGAGCGATCTTATTTAATAAAAAAGGAGAGATTGTCTCGATCGCCCAGCAAGAGTTCGAGCAGATTTTCCCGCAGCCGGGCTGGGTCGAACATGATGCGAACGAAATCTGGACATCCATCCTTGCGGTAATTGCCGAATCGTTACGAAAAGCCGATGCCGAACCATCCCAAGTCGTGGCAATCGGGATTACTAACCAGCGGGAAACTGCGGTGGTCTGGGACAAGAAAACCGGAAAGCCGATTTACAATGCAATCGTTTGGCAATCGCGCCAGACGGAAGATATTTGTAAAGAATTGCGGGAAAAAGGGTATGAAAACACCTTCCGGAATAAAACCGGTCTTTTAATCGATCCATATTTTTCCGGAACGAAAGTGAAATGGATTCTCGATCATGTGGAGGGAGCTCGGGAAAAAGCGGAAAAAGGCGAGCTTTTATTCGGAACCATTGATACTTGGCTCGTTTACAAACTATCTGGTGGAAAAGCCCATGTCACCGATTACTCCAATGCATCCCGTACGTTGATGTACAATATTTATGAACTAAAATGGGATGAGGAATTACTCGAGATCTTAGGTGTACCGAAGAGCATGTTACCCGAAGTTCGCCCGTCTTCTGAGGTATACGCCAAAACCGTTGATTACCATTTTTTTGGGCATGAAGTACCGATTGCGGGAATTGCCGGCGACCAGCAAGCTGCTCTCTTTGGTCAGGCCGCTTTTGAACCAGGGATGGCAAAAAATACGTACGGTACCGGCGCCTTCCTGCTAATGAACACAGGAGAGAAAGCGGTTCAATCGCAACACGGGTTGCTAACGACCCTGGCCTGGGGATTGGATGGGAAAGTTACCTATGCCCTTGAAGGTAGCATCTTTGTTGCCGGATCTGGAGTCCAGTGGTTGCGCGATGGTATGCGCATGTTCAGATCCGCTCCTGAAAGCGAAAACTACGCAAAAAAAGTAGCCTCCACCGATGGAGTCTATTTCGTTCCCGCTTTCGTCGGCCTAGGTGCACCATATTGGGATAGTGAGGCCAGGGGAGCTGTGTTCGGTTTAACACGGGGGACAACGAAGGAACATTTCATCCGTGCTGTACTGGAGTCCGTCGCCTATCAAACGAAAGATGTGCTAGATGCGATGATCAATGATTCGGGTATCCAGTTAAAATCGTTACGCGTTGATGGCGGCATGGTGAAAAACGATTTCCTCATGCAATTCCAAAGCGATATTCTTGGCGTGGAAGTCGTCCGTCCCGTTGTTACAGAAACGACGGCCCTGGGTGCGGCATATCTCGCTGGACTGGCTACCGGGTTCTGGGAAAGCACCGCTGAGATCGCAGCACAATGGCAAGTAGACAAAACTTTTACATGTCAGATGCCGGAGGCGGAAAGAAACGAACTTTATGAAGGGTGGAGAAAAGCGGTTAACGCCACCCGGATGTTCAAGTAAGCTGAGAACAAATTGGAAAAAGTCGTAATCTTTATCAGGATTACGACTTTTTTCGCAATTTTTATTGTAAAATAAAGGTAAAACGAGTGGACAAAATGAGGAAAGGAGCGCGAGTCCCAGTGAAAAAAATTATCAATCACCCTGAACAGGTCGTCCAAGAAATGTTGGAAGGAATCGTTCTTGCTCATCCCGATCGATTGCGTTTGTTAGAGGGGACATCGGTAATTGTTAGAAAAGATGCGCCGGTAAAAAATAAAGTTGGCGTGATTAGCGGTGGTGGTAGCGGTCATGAACCGGCCCATGCGGGGTACGTGGGAAAGGGGATGCTCGATGCAGCTGTGGCCGGTGAAGTGTTTACCTCGCCAACACCGGATCAGATTTTTGCGGCGATTCAAGCGGTAAATAGTGGTAAAGGTGTGTTCATGGTTATTAAAAACTATACTGGAGACGTTATGAATTTCGAAATGGCTGCTGAACTGGCGGCGGCAGAAGGAATCGAAGTGGAAAGTGTCATCGTCAATGATGACGTAGCGGTGGAAGATAGTACGTATACGACGGGACGACGCGGCATCGCAGGTACGGTGTTTGTTCATAAGATCGTCGGTGCTAAAGCTGAAGAAGGGGCGCCACTAGGTGAGATTAAAAGAGTGGCTGAAAAAGTAGTAAAAAATGTTCGTTCCATGGGTATGGCCATCAGTCCTTGCACAGTTCCCGCAGCCGGCAAGCCTGGATTTGAACTCGGTGAAAATGAAATGGAAGTGGGGATCGGAATTCATGGTGAACCGGGTATCGCAAGGAAACCGATCGCTACAGCGGATGAAATCGCCAGAACATTGACCGCTCATATTTTAGACGATATCAAGATCGCATCGGGTGATGAAGTAGCGGTCATGGTTAACGGGATGGGGGCTACACCGATTATGGAACTGTATATCGTCAACCGCAAAGTTCAACAAATTTTACAAGAAAAAGAGATCCGTGTTTACGACACTTTTGTTGGTAATTATATGACGTCCCTCGAGATGGCCGGGTGTTCTGTCACCATTTTGAAATTGGATGATGAATTGAAAGAACTACTCGGACGGGAAGCTGACACCCCAGCCTTGAAAAAATAAAAGCGGCGAGCGGTGAGAAAGAGAAGGCTTTCTCCCGCTCCTTATTTAAGGTTAGGAGGTAATAAGATGCGTTTAACGGTAGAGAAGACAATCAACTGGATGGAACGAATGAATGAAATAATCGCTGAACAAAAAGAATTTTTAACCGATCTCGACCAGGCCATCGGTGACGGGGATCACGGGATCAATATGGCCCGCGGCTTCCAGGAAGTTATCAAAAAATTACACATGACAAACTATTCAACTGTCTCTGATGTCTTGCGAGATGTGGCGATGACGATCATGTCGAAAGTTGGTGGTGCATCTGGGCCACTGTATGGAACCGCATTTTTGAAAATGTCTTTGGCATTAAAAGGGAAAGAAGAAGTAACCTTATCGGATGTTGCTAAAGCGATAACTGAAGCGTTGAACGGATTAATCCAGCGCGGAAAAGCCAAACCGGGAGATAAAACGATGATCGATGTCTGGGATCCAGTAGCGAATTACATAAATGAACTGAAATCATTCGATCCGGACGGTATTGTCCAAATTGCCCGGGAAGCGATGGAAAAAACGAAGGATTTACAAGCATCGAAGGGACGGGCCGCTTATTTAAAAGAACGTTCGGTCGGACATATCGACCCCGGGGCGACATCTTCATACTACCTATTTCTTGCACTCAGTGACGTGATGAAAGAAGGTGACTGAATTGGCGAAAGTGGGAATCGTCCTGGTCTCCCATAGTGAAAAAGTCGCTAATGGGATCAAGGAGATCATCATGGAAGTTGCACAGGAAGTTCCGGTAGCCACCGCTGGTGGTACAGATAGTGGGGAGATCGGGACAAGCTTTGTCAAAATCGTTGCGGCGATTGAAGAAGCCTGTACGGACAAAGGGGCGATCATTTTTTATGATCTCGGTAGCGCTATGATGAATGCGGAAATGGCGGTAGAACAATTTCCGGAAAAAAATGTTCGCATTGCCGAGCATATAGCCATACTCGAAGGGACTTACTTTGCTGCCGTTGAATCGAGTATGAATAAAGATGTTGAGGAAATATTATCGGCTTTAAAGAATAGTTTTCAACATTCAAAATAACGATTTATTAATATAATGAAAAGATTGTGAAAAATTGGCTTTAAATCGAGAATTTGATTTAAAGCCTTTTCTTTTTTTGCTAAATGTTGTAAAATATAGAATTCATAAGAAAAGTCCGATTTGCTTTTTGGTTTGACAAAAAGTTTCATAAAATGACATGGATTATTCCTTAAAAGGGGTGGAAAATCTTTAATAAAATGTTATATGAATATAACATGCTCCTATATCAGATAGCGGGAGGAGGATTTTTTTGTCTGTTTTTAAAAAACTAAAAGACTTTTACATGCCGTACAAAAAATACTTGATCATTTCGATTATTTTCATGATCGTCACGACCGCAATCACTCTCGTTTATCCGATTCTCTTGCAGCAAACCGTAGACGAGGTGATTCTCAACCAACGCTCGGATATCGTGCTATTTCTTGTCATCGGATATTTTCTGCTCATGCTTATCAAAGCTGTCGCTACATATATTCAACAATATACGGGTAGGTTATTCGGTATTATCGCAATGTATAAACTCCGGGAGAAATTGTATGAAAAACTGCAATTTTTACCGTTTCGTTATTATGATAATGCCAAAACCGGTGATATCATGTCGCGGCTTACGGCCGATGTTCAGGGGTTTCGTTTCTTTTTAGCTTTCGGTATCTCTGATCTCGTCCATTTTTTCCTACTTGTTACAATCAGCATGGTCATCATGCTCACCTATTCTATTAAACTAACCTTAGTCACGCTTATTTCCTTACCTTTCTTGATTGTCGTCGTTTACAAATTTGATAAACAGATACACCCGGCATTCCGGGCGGTGCGCCGCTCTTTTGGGCGTTTGAATACGAAAGTGCAGGAGAATATCAGCGGGATCAAAACGGTAAAAGCGCTATCAAAAGAAGATTTTGAGATCGAAAGATTTTACGACTTCAACATGGATTATCGCGATCGTAATATTTTTAACTCGCATATTTGGGCGAAATATTTCCCGCTGATGGAATTTATCGGTTCGCTCTGCATTATTTTTCTTCTTTCATACGGCGGGTATTTGGTCATTCATGATGAATTAAATCCCGGGGAGCTCATCGCCTTTTACAGTTTAACAGGTTACTTGATTTTTCCGATCATGTACCTCGGCTTCATCATCAACTTATATTCCCGGGCGAAAGCAGCTGGTGAACGACTCCTGGAAATTTTAAATGAACCGAACGAAATCAAAGAAAAACCGAATCCGATCTCTGGAAAAACGATTGACGGGGATGTCGAGTTTAGAAACGTAACCCTGGTGTATCCTGGGGAAAAAACACCGGCACTGGAAAATGTTTCGTTTAAAGCACCTGCCGGAAGCACGATCGGTCTGATCGGGGCAACCGGTTCCGGGAAAACGAGCGTCACCCAGCTTATCCCGCGCTTTTACGATGTTACGGACGGTGAGGTACTCGTCGATGGTATCAATGTAAAAGATTACGATCTACAGACCTTGCGTTCGCAAATCGGTATTGTTATGCAAGAGCCGTTTTTATTCTCTTCCAGTATTAAGGCGAATATCGCCTACGGTAAACCGGATGCGACGATGGATGAAATCGTGGCGGCGGCAAAAAGGGCCAAAGCCCATGACTTCATCATGGAAATGCCGGATGGGTACGATACGATTCTCGGGGAACGGGGACTCGGCCTTTCCGGAGGACAAAAACAGCGGATCGCCATCGCCCGTGCGCTATGTGTCGATCCAAGGATCTTGATCCTTGATGATGCGACGAGCGCTGTGGATATGGAAACGGAATTCGAGATCCAGCAGGCGATGCGTGAAGTCATGAAAGGTCGCACGACCTTCATCATCGCTCACCGGATTTCCTCGGTGAAACATGCCGATTTAATTTTAGTTTTTGAAGATGGAAAAATCGTAGAGCGGGGAACCCATGAAGAACTCATCAAAAATAACGGACCGTATGAACGGATCTACCGGATCCAATATCAAGACCAACAAGCCGTTTTAGAGGCTGGCATGAAGGAAGGGCGGGTAATCGGTGGATGCAATTAAGAAGAAAAAATCGATCAATCCAAATGTGTTACATCGTTTCCATTACTCCCAGGATCGCGTAATCGAAAAGCCGTTTAACTGGCAACAGATGCTCCGGCTTTTAACATTTATCAAACCGTATATGAAAAATCTCGTCCCGAAATCCCTTGCGGTTGTTTTGCTCAACACGGTGATCCGGATGACGATTCCGATCATTATTGGGTACTGGATTTTAGAAAAGGCGATCGTGGAAAAAAACGCTCCCTTATTAATCCAGATGATCGTCCTTGTCGCCGTGTTATATTTGATTTCGTACGTGGCAAATTATTTCCGGATCCGCTGGACGAATGAACTTGGGCAAAACGTCATTTATGACATCCGCCGGAAAATGTTCGAACATGTACAAAGTCTGTCCCATGATTTTTTCGATAAACGTTCTGGTGGTTCGATTTTGGTCCGTATCTTAAACGATACAGAATCCTTGCAGGATTTGTTTACTAACGGGATAATCAATGTTTTAATGGATATCCTTATGCTGTTAGGGATCGTCGCTATTTTATTTTCCTTGAATGTGAAGTTAACTTTAGCGGTTCTTGTTATTTTACCGATTATGTTTCTCATTTCATCGAAATTGCGTCGCAGTATTCGTCGGGCCTGGCAGGAAGTTCGGCTCATTCAATCCAAATTAAATTCCCATTTAAATGAGAGTCTACAAGGAATCCGGACGACCCAATCTTTTACCCAGGAAATTGAAAATATGGCCTTTTTCGATGGTATCAATACAGAAACGTATGAGCGGTTTCGCTCTGCGGTCAAGAAGGACTCCTTTTTCCGTCCACTCGTTGAATTAACGAATGCGATCGGTACGGTGATTTTGATCCTTTACGGAACTTACCTATTGCTCGGTTCCGGTGAAATTACTATCGGTGTATTCGCATCCTTTGCTTTTTACATCGGGATGTTCTGGGAGCCGATTTCTCGACTCGGTCAGTTTTACAACCAGTTACTCGTCGCGATGGCCTCCTCGGAAAGAATTTTCGAGTATCTGGATGAAAAACCGCTCGTTGATGATAAACCGAATGCGATCGAGCTGGATGATATTAAAGGGCATATCCAATTTAAAAATGTAGTTTTTTCTTATGATGAACAGCGCCCCGCTCTCCGGGGGATCGATCTCGACATTCAACCTGGTGAGACAATCGCTTTGGTCGGCCATACGGGTTCCGGAAAAACGACGATCGCCAATTTAATCAGTCGCTTTTATGATGTTTCGGAAGGCCAAGTCTTGATCGATGGGATCGATGTTAGGGATATCGCATTGAAAAGTTTACGAAAACATATTAGTATCGTGCTCCAGGAAACCTTTATTTTCTCTGGAAGTATCCGGGAAAATATTCGCTTTGGGCGTCCCGATGCGACGGATGAGGAAGTAGAGGCAGCTGCCCGTGCCGTTGGTGCCGATCATTTCATCCAGCGTCTACCATACGGGTATGACACAGAAGTGGAAGAACGGGGAAGTATCCTGTCCGTAGGGGAACGGCAACTCCTTTCGTTTGCCCGAACCTTACTTGCCGATCCGAAAATTCTCATTCTCGATGAGGCAACCGCCAGCATCGATACGGAAACGGAAGTCCAGATTCAAAAGGCATTGAAGAAATTGTTAAAAGGGCGGACATCGATTATCATTGCTCACCGTCTCTCCACGATTCGCGATGCCGATAAAATTTATGTACTTGATCACGGTCGCATCGTAGAACAGGGAAATCACGAAGAACTCATGGCTTTACAGGGCGTATACTATCACCTATTAAAGACCCAATTCGAAATGTTGAACCAATGACAAGAAAACTCCCTTCTTCACTTGAAGGGAGTTTTTGAGTGGCTGTAAATGGTGTACAATAAGGATGAGCGGAGTTACCCGATATCTTCGGGATGCTGGAGCAACAATTATAGATGGAGGAATAGCTGTTGAAAAAGGATTTTGCGGTGATCGGACTAGGAACATTCGGGGGAAGTATTTGTAAAGAGTTGAGCAAGATGGGGATGGAAGTACTAGCTATTGATAAAGACGAGCATATTGTTGCCGATTATTCCCATATCGCCACTCAGGCGGTTGTAGCCGATGCCAAGGAAGAACAAGTATTACGCGAGTTAGGAATCTGGAATTTTGACCATGTCATCGTGGCGATCGGTAATGATATACAATCCAGTATTTTGATCACGATTATGTTGAAAGAACTCGGTGTCAAGAAAGTTACGGCGAAGGCGTTAAGTGATATTCATGAAAAAGTATTGCGGAAGGTTGGCGCTGATCATGTGGTTCATCCGGAACGGGATATGGGTCGCCGTCTCGCTCACAACTTAATTTCTTCAAATGTTCTCGAATATCTAGCTTTATCGGATAAATATAGTATCGTGGAATTACAGGTGAATGGCCCCATCGTTGGCCGTTCCCTCATCGATTTGAATGTCCGTGCTCGCTACGGGATCAATGTTGTTGCGATTAAAAGAAATGATGATTTGATTGTATCCAATGTAGCGGAGGAAATTTTGCAGGAATATGATATTTTAGTAGCGATCGGTTCTGACGAAGATATCGCTCGTTTTGAAAAGAAATTTTTCCGGCAACGATAAAAAAACCGGCGCAATTAGCGCCGGGTTTTTTATACTTCCATAATAATCGGTAAGATCATCGGTTTTCTTTTTGTTCTTTCATACAGGAATGGTCCTAATATATCGGTAATTTCATTTTTAATTTCTGACCATTGACTCATCTTCCGATCCATAATTTTATCCAGGTGCTTAGCGATAAGCTGTTGCGCCTCTTTAATCAGATTCTCAGACTCCCGCATGTATACGAAGCCACGGGAGATGATATCCGGTCCGGAAGCGATTTTAAATTCTTTCATATTGATAGCCATAACGACGATTACGAGACCTTCTTCCGATAAGATCTTCCGGTCGCGGAGAACGATATTACCGATATCACCGATCCCACTGCCATCGATATAGACGGAACCAGAAGGGATTTTTCCAGCGATCCGTGCGGAATCTTTACTTAAAGTGAGTACATCTCCGTTATCCATCAAGAAACAGTTTTCTTTCGGGACGCCACATTGCTGGGCGAGCTTCGCGTGGGTGAATTGCATCCGGTACTCCCCGTGAACTGGAACAAAATACTTCGGTTTCATGAGCTGTAACATCAGTTTCAACTCTTCCTGTCCACCGTGACCAGATGTATGGACATTGTTCAAAGAACCGTAAATGACTTCGGCACCCGAGCGATAAAGCATGTTTATGATCCGATTGATGCTCGTTGTATTTCCCGGGATCGGTGAAGAGGAAAAGACGACCGTGTCGCCGGGAATGATCTGGATTTGTCGATGGGTACCGTTGGCGATTCGGGATAAAGCGGCCATAGGTTCACCCTGAGTACCGGTACACAGGATACAGACTTCGTTGGCGGGCAGACGGTTGATTTCATAGGCATCGACGAACAGCCCTTTGTAGGCAGGGATATAGCCGAGCTCCTGCCCCAGCTCGATCGCCGCCTCCATACTACGGCCGAAGACGGCGATTTTCCGACCGCTTTTGATCGCAGCTTCAGCGACTTGTTGGAGGCGATAGATATTGGAAGCGAATGTGGCGAAAATGATCCGTCCGGACACTTTTTGAAAAATATCGTGAATGCTTTCGCCAACTCTCCGTTCCGATAAGGTAAATTCCGGGATCTCGCTGTTCGTGCTATCGGATAATAAACAGAGGACACCTCGTTTACCGATTTCTGCCATCTTTGTCAAATTGGCGGGATCGCCGACCGGTGTAAAATCGAATTTAAAATCGCCCGTATAAACGACGACTCCAGGTGGCGTTTTGACGACGACACCGTACGAATCCGGGATACTATGGGTTGTCCGGAAGAAAGTTACGGAAGTTTTTCGGAATTTGATCACATCGTCTTCTTTAATTTCGATCAGTTTCGCCTTTCGTAATAGCCGGTGTTCTTCCAGTTTACTGCGGATGAGACCGAGGGCCAGTTTGCCACCGTAGATCGGCACATTCACTTCGCGTAAAAGGTAAGGAATGCCACCGATATGGTCTTCATGTCCGTGCGTGATAAACAAGCCTTTAATTTTATCTTTGTTTTTTATCAAATACGTATAGTCGGGAATTACGTAATCGATACCGAGCAATTCATCTTCCGGAAACTGGATACCGGCATCAATAATGATGATTTCGTCTTGATATTGAACGCCGTACATATTTTTGCCGATTTCGCCTAAACCCCCAAGGGCGAAAACGGCGGTTTGATCATTTTTCAAAAACTTCATCGTCTTATAGCTCCACTATTTTAAAATCGGGATTATGTTTTTTTTCATATTCGAGCGATGCCTCACTCAACGGTTGAATATATTCAATGAGGTAGGGGGTTTGACTCGCTTCTAATTTCTGCCGGACTTCCCGTTCGGATTCGGCTTCAATATAAAACGATTTCGTTCGTTCGCGAACCGGCACTTCATCTGCCAGTTCCTGGTAATACACTTTAAATACCATTCAAGCATCTCTCCTTAACCGTATCTAGTTCGTAAAAAATTAAATGTTATATGAAAACGTTAATCATTTGCCGTCCGCTGTATCCCGAAAAATCCTTCTAACCGTCCCTTTTGGCAATTATACTAATTAGAATACCATAAAATAAAAGATTTTGAAAACCGAAAAATTCCATTCAAAAAAATGGGGCAAGTCCGTTTTCCGTGTATCATTTAGACAAGCCCCACTTACGCGATTATTTTTTTCCGTAACAATTCACGCCAGCGATTGATGAGTTTTTTCTTCAGCCGTTTCAACATGTCCTTCTCACCCTACTATTATCATTTTATAGAAACTATAGGCTTTGTAAAGGGGCGGTGCCCGTCTTCAGTGATAGTATATGGAGACTATTGTCGAAAATTTCCTGGTGTATTCTGGAATGGGGCTTGTTGACAACTAAAAAGGCATGGGGTATGTTGAAAGTTATAGAAAGGAGTTAACGATGAAAAAAATTGTTTTTCTCGATATCGACGGAACGATTTTAAACACGAAAAAGGAAATTCCCGAAAAAACGAAGCGAGGGATTTTCACCCTAAAAGAAAAGGGTTACCGGGTTGCGATCGCCACCGGCAGGGGGCCGTTCATGTTCCGGGAAATTCGCGAAGAACTCGGAATCGACTCGTTTATTAGTTACAATGGACAGATCGTTGTAGCTGGTGGAAAGACGATTCACAGCAATCCTTTTTCAGAAACGGAGATTGAAGAACTGATCGCAGCAAGCAAAGAAAAAGATCATCCGCTCGTTTTCATGAGCATGGAGAAGATGGTAGCCAATGTAGAGTATGATAAAAGGATTGAAGAAGCGATCGGTTCATTAAAATTCCCCCATCCTGATTATGATGCGGAATATTATCGGAAGGCACCGATTTATCAAATTTTGCTCTTTTGTGAAGAAGGGGAAGAACGATATATTTATGAACGTTTTAGCAACTTTCAAGTATTGCGCTGGCATCGGTATGCGGTCGATATTATTCCGAAAGAAAGTTCGAAGGCTAAAGGGATTGAAATTGCTTTAGATTATTTCCAGATTCCGGTGGAGAATGCGTATGCTTTTGGCGATGGAATTAACGATCTAGAAATGTTAGCGGCGGTAGGAACAAGTGTCGCGATGGGAAATGGTCATCCGGAAACGAAAAAAGTTGCCGATTTTATCACGAAACACGTTGATGATGATGGATTATATCATGCCTTTAAACATTTACAGCTGCTCTGATTTTTATTCTCATAGTCATATATGAAAAGCTGTTTTCCCGTGTTCTAAATCGAACGGGAAAACAGCTTTATTTATTATTCAATAGGAATGGCGTCTTCGATCGGTTTCCACGGGTCTTCCGGGTCGATATGATCATAAAACATGATCCCGTTCAAATGATCGATTTCATGTTGAATACAGATGGCCGGTAAACCTTTCAGGCGTAAGGTAATTTCCTTTCCTTCGCGGTCATAAGCCTTCACTGTAACCCGGGCATACCTCGGGACATAACCTGGTTTCGGTTCATCGACCGATAAACAGCCTTCACCATTAACGAGGTATGCTTTTTGAACAGAATGTTTGACGATCTTCGGATTGAAGAGACCGTGGCTAATTATATTTCCCTTCTCATCCGGTACGTGAATCGCAATGATTCGTTTAGAAACATTGATTTGTGGGGCGGCAAGACCGATCCCGGGGCGAAGATTGCATTTCTGCGCGATTTCTTCATCTTGACTATTTATTAAATATTCCAGTAAGGAATCGAGGATCTTCACATCTTCTTCCGATGGCGGGATGCTCACTTCTTTCGCCACTTTCCGTAATGTTGGATGTCCATCACGAATGATGTCTTTCATCGTTATCATTTTTTTCACTCCCGAATATGTCCGAAACTTTTCTCACAAGTTAGTTTATCAAAAGCCAGCCCAAAAGTTAACTGAAGTTAATCGTTTCTTTATTATAGAAGGGAATACGCATGCGGTAATTTCATTAGTTCTAATTTTTTCAAATCGTTTATAATATAATTAGTAGTATCAAATTTTTGGAATCGCTTTTGGACAAACTTTACTCCTTTCGATTCCAGCTTCAATTCAATGCGGAGAGGATTCCCATGAAAGATCTTAAAAAATGGCTATTTATCGTTAGTATTTTATCGTTGCTATTATTTGTAAGCGCTTGTCTTCCCTGGCAGTCCATTGAGGAAAAGATCTATAACGAGCTCGAGATGATCGTTCAATATGAAGAAGATTTTGCCAAATTACAAGACCCCCTTCTTGAATTAGAAGAGGAGGATCAAGAAATCTACAACGAAATCGTTTCGATTGGCTTAAGTGATCAAGAAAAAATCAATGCCCTGGCAGAAAAAGGAATCGAGATCGCCGAAAAAAGACAAGATCTGCTCGACCAAGAACGAGAAAGTATCATCGCCAGTGCGACTGAATTTAAAAAAGTTTCACGACTGATCGAAAAAATAAAAGATGAAGAATTAAAATCGCTGGCGGAACGGTTATTTTCTGTGATGAATGAGCGCTATGCCGTCCATGAATTATTGTATGATGAATATACAACGGGTATCAAGCTCGATCAAGTCCTCTATCGCTTACTGCAAAAGGGGGATGTGTCTTTTACAACCCTTGAGACCCAAATCGATGAGAGGAATGATGTATACCGTCGTGTGTACTCGTTAAATGAACGGTTCAACGAATTGACCGAAGAATACAATGAATTGAAAGGACAATTTTATCGTAAGGCTGGTATCATCAGCGCTCAAGCAAATTCATGACTCCTGAACAAGGAGTCTTTTTCTGTATTAATACTGTATTAATAGTGAAAACCCGAATGGAAAAATTCCGTTTTTTCTAAAAAGTATTTAGGAAAAAATTTCGTGATCTAGAAAATCTTTTTTACCTTGAGCGCTAATAATACTAAAGGGGTTTTAAGTTTAGTGTAGTCGATTCAAAATTTTTATAAAATAGCGTGTTTAGTGTTAAAGGAGATTTGCAGCTAAAACTGTACTAAAAAATATATGATACAGATGTTTCATTTTAAGTGATACAGATTTGTTCCGTAAAATATTTATTTGATTTTCCAAGTCAAAAAGATTGACGTATTCATTTTTCTTCGTGTAAACTTAAAATACAGGTTGTATTAATTAATTTAGCGAATTTAAATAATACAGTTTGTTTTAGAGGAATCCTGTTCGCGAAATAGCCAGGATTGACGATTCTTATTGTAAGGGAATCAATGTTTCTTTTTCCCCGCCTTAGACAAACTATTAACAATCATAAAATAATAGGAAAGGAAGAAGTGGTCATGGCTGCAAAAACCCAAAATGCAAGCTTCGATTTGTCTAGACAAAAGGACACGATCGAAAAAGAATTTCCGATGTTACAGATTTTAAATGAAGAAGGAGAAATCGTAAACGAGGCTGAAATGCCGGATCTAACGGACGAGCAGCTGCAAGAACTCATGCGTCGCATGGTGTTTACGAGAATCCTTGACCAGCGAAGCACTTCACTAAACCGTCAAGGGCGTCTCGGATTTTATGCGCCGACTGCTGGTCAAGAAGCTTCGATGATCGGATCCCATTTTGCTCTCGAAAAAGAAGACTTCATTTTAGGCGGTTACCGGGATATTCCGCAGATAATTTTCCACGGAGTTCCCCTTTACAAAGCGTTCCTGTGGTCCCGTGGTCATTATGAAGGCGGAAACTATGGTGACGTAAATGCGTTACCACCACAAATTATTATCGGTGCTCAGTACGTTCAAACGGCCGGTGTCGCTTTAGGAATTAAAAAGCGGGGCGAGAAATCGGTAGCCATTACATACACGGGTGATGGCGGGACATCCCAGGGTGACTTCTACGAAGGAATTAACTTCGCAGGTGCTTTCCGGGTTCCCGCAATCTTTATCGTCCAGAACAACCAGTTCGCTATTTCCACACCTCGAGAAAAACAAACGGCGGCCAAAACCCTCGCGCAAAAAGCGG
>CALKAK010000119.1 GCA_937983015.1 uncultured Bacillaceae bacterium
AAATTCTTCCACACCTACATTTATATAAATCCGTGGAATCTGCTGAAGGGATTAATCCGGAGCGCGTCAAAAAAAGTACATTATTAGTGCTCGCTGTTACCCTACATAATATTCCGGAAGGTCTGGCGGTCGGTGTTGCCTTTGGGGCATTAGCTAGTGCCGATACACCGATGGCTTTGGCCGGGGCTGTTGCGCTGGCGATCGGGATTGGGTTACAAAACCTGCCAGAAGGTGTCGCTGTATCGATGCCTCTCCGTGGTCTCGGAATGTCACGAGGAAAAAGCTTCTTCTATGGCCAGTTTTCCGGGATGGTGGAACCCCTCTCCGCAGTCATCGGTGCGGTGGCAGTCACTTTAGTACAACCGATTTTACCGTATGCCTTAGCCTTTGCTGCGGGGGCAATGATTTTTGTCGTTGCCGAGGAATTAATCCCCGATTCCCATGCCCATGGAAATGAGGACCTAGCGACGATGAGTTTGATGATCGGCTTTACTGTGATGATGATTCTAGACGTTGCTTTAGGATAAAAGATTGAAAAAAATGGATTAGAAGCGGAAATTTATTTTTGGCACTGAACCATGTTAATGTTCAGTGTCTTTTTTTTGTAGCTGAGAATATATTGTTATATGCTAAAGCAGGTTTAAATCGTGAATAGTATTACTTTTATGTGGACAGCCAATGTGCTTGTTCTACTCATGAATGGGAAAAGAAGAGGACAGGGAATGTATTTTTGGAAAAAGTTTCATACAGGTTCGAGGGGAGCGTGACCGGATGGAATACATCTTTCATTTATTTGCCGGTTATATAAATATCGTGGTTTTGGGAATCTGTTTATGTACAGGCTATATCATTAAGCATAGCGTTCCCATTATTGACAATAAATATATCCCCTTGATTTTGGCGATATTGGGTGTTGTTCTCAATGTATGGGTACACCAGTGGACCTTCTCACCAGACATCCTTCTCGGAGGACTCGTTTCCGGTCTTGCCGCTACCGGGGTACACCAATTAGTTAAACATTTAAGAGGGAAAGATCATTATCGACGTTGGTGATTCGATATCCCCGTACTGTGAATCGGTGATGGGGAAATGCAAGATAAAAGAATTGTCAATGAATCTACGATATTAATCAGTTCGAATCAATTCATCATATGGAGGATTTTTTCTGTTGGTGAACATTGGACTTATGAAATGATTAACTATTTTGATTTTATTACGTGTATTTAAAAAGCAAGTGGAGAAGAGGCGTCTTCCATCCACTTGCTTTTCGTTTTTGCATCATATCACACGGTTTGAAGAGATCCATTCTTACTTGCAAGATTTTTCTATCACTTCTTGTCCGTATTCATTTTCTGAAAATGACTTTAGATGAATCAAATTCCATAGGGGTTGCTTTTCTAAATATTTTTTCATTATCCTTTCGACAAGTTTCATGGACCTGTCAATCTAGAAATTTCTCCCCGTAAAGTGCTTCTCTTTCAGTGCCTGTCGGTCGTAAAGCCTAATTATAAAAGTACCGGCCTCTGCCAGTCGATCTCGTTATTCCGTGGCATAGAGGACGGTTTTGTGGCGACGATATAGTTTTACGAATGCAAAAGATTTCCGTTGCTTCTTTTTCGTATAACTGCCACGTTTCATTCCACATTGCGACCTACCTTCAAAGGTTCCTCATGCAACAGTTCCATCTGGACCAATCCTTCCATTCATTGTTCCCTTGGGTTTGACTTTAACAAGGCATCGAAGGCTTTTTCTTGCAAAATTAAATATCCCTATAAAATGCGTTTTTTTCCAAGATTAATGCGGCATAAAATTTTTTCCCATTTTAACTTTATGGTTTTTTGTATAAAAACCCTACTTTCACAGAGTTTCAATGGTAACCGATAATAGAACAAGCTAAAAAATGGAAGAAAAGCAAAAAAATTGATACAAACAATGATCAGCTGTGTTAATATTAACGAGTAAAGACAGGAGGAATTGGAAATGTTACCTAATTTCGAGGAGAATTTACAAAAATACGCCAAATTATTGGTGGCAAAAGGGATTAATGTTCAGCCTGGTGATTGGGTAAAGGTGACTATATCGGTGGAGCAGGCTCAATTGGCACGCCTGATCACAAAAGAAGCTTACGCCCTGGGAGCTGAGAGGGTCATCATCAAGTGGTCCGATGACGAGATCACGAGATATCATTTTTTACACCAACCGTTAGAGGTCCTAACGGAGATTCCGGCTTATGAGATAGAAGAAGTGGAAGATCATATTTTGAATCGCAAGGTCAGTCGATTATCGATCGTATCCAGCGATCCTGGCTTACTTGATGATATCGATTCGAAAAAAGTGGCAGAATACCAAAAAGTTGCCGCAAAAGCATTTGAAGTGCAGCGGCGTGCTACACAAAATGATGATATTAAATGGACGGTCGCTGCAGCAGCAGGTAAAGGTTGGGCCGCGAAAGTTTTCCCTGATTTGAAAACTTCAGAGGAACAAGTGGATGCTCTTTGGGATCAGATTTTTAAAACTTGCCGGGTTTATGAAGATGATCCGATTGCAGCCTGGGACAATCATAAAGAACTTTTGAAAGAAAAAGCGAAAAAATTAAATGAGTATCAATTTGATGCCCTTCATTTTAAAGCACCGGGTACGGATTTAAAACTTGGTCTACCTAAGAATCATATTTGGATGAGTGCGGAAAGCTTTAATCCAAAAGGTGAGGAATTTATCGCCAATATGCCGACAGAAGAAGTGTTTACTGCCCCTGATACCCGGAGAATCGATGGGGTGGTTCGCAGTACAAAACCTTTAAGTTACGCGGGTACCCTCATTCACAATATGGAAGTTCACTTTAAAGATGGAAAAATAGTTGATATCAAAGCCGATACCGGTGAAGAAATCATGAAGAAGCTCGTGTTTGAAAATGAAGGCGCAACGGGTTTAGGAGAAGTTGCGCTCGTTCCAGATCCATCGCCGATATCCCAATCTGGCATTACTTTCTACAACACGCTTTTTGATGAAAATGCATCGAATCATCTGGCTATCGGATCTGCCTATCCAACAACGGTCGAAGGCGGAACGAAAATGAGTAAAGAAGAATTGATGGCAAACGGTATCAACGTATCAACCGTTCATGTGGATTTCATGATCGGATCTGCGGATATGGATATTGACGGAATCTTACCAGATGGTACTGTCGTCCCTGTTTTCCGTAAAGGGAACTGGGCAATTTAATTAGAAAAAAACAGAACTCAAGAAGCCTTAGGGCTTTAGAGAGTTCTGTTTTTTTGTTGTTTATGAAAAATTTATAAATTTCGATGTGATTTTTTATCTAGTCGTTCAATGGTGTGAATGACAGTGTCAAAGAATAGGCTTGGAGGTAAATTTTTACAAAATGAAAATAAAGGTTGATTCTAAGATTTTTATACAGTGGTTAAGCAAATTTTCCTGACGTACTCTGCACCTTGGAGGTAAAACGAACCAGGTTTAATCCCTTCGATTTAATAATTCAAACGAGATGTTTCCATTCTTCAAAGGAAAGATAGAAACAATAAAAAAAGCACTAGGGGCTACTTAGAACCCTAGTTTCAATCCCTCATAGGTAAGATACAAACCTGCATCAACGGCCCCATAGAGGCGATGGCGATTCAAAAGTTTCAATCCCTCATAGGTAAGATACAAACCCTCACCGGCAACGACCTCCTCATAATCCGCAATCTCGTTTCAATCCCTCATAGGTAAGATACAAACCTTACGCACGTGCCCTTGAGATTTACGAGGGAATGAAGTTTCAATCCCTCATAGGTAAGATACAAACTTAGCATTTGAGCAATTCGATGTGACAATTAAAACGGGTTTCAATCCCTCATAGGTAAGATACAAACACTTTGCAGAAGCATTAAGGATGGCTTGGGCTATTGCGTTTCAATCCCTCAGAGGTAAGATACAAACTGAGTTAACGAATGCTATCAGGCAATGGTCAAAAGAGTTTCAATCCCTCATAGGTAAGATACAAACTACGCGCATTACTATTATTCGCAGTTAGATG
>CALKAK010000120.1 GCA_937983015.1 uncultured Bacillaceae bacterium
TATAGGTGAAAGCAACCTTGAGATCGATTCTTTAAAACGGATGATTTTCGGTCTTTCTACATAAATTTCTTCGGTGAGCTGCCAGGATTTTTCCATATCCTTTTCGAAAATTTCCGCCAGTTGTTCCGCGCTTTCCCGGTGATAAATGAAAGCATTCACTTCAAAGTTCAAACGAAAACTGCGAACATCGATGTTAGCGGTGCCGACAGAGACGGCTTTTTTATCCACAACGATCATTTTGGCATGGATGAAGCCATTATCATAAATATACACTTTCGCACCGGCTTTTAACAATTCACCGATGTACGAGAGCGTAGCCCAGTATACGAACATATGGTCCGGTTTATTAGGGATCATAATGCGAACATCGAGACCAGAGAGAGCCGCGATGCGCAACGCATCGAGAATACTATTGTCGGGGATAAAATAGGGGGTCTGGATGTAGATGGACTCTTTTGCACTAGCGATCATTTTAATATAACCATTCTTAATATGTTCCCATTTGGAATCGGGGCCGCTCGTTAGAATCTGAATCGGGATTTTGCTATATGTTTCGGTAACCTTTGGGAAATATTCTGGTGCATAATATATGTCATTGCGGCTTGAAGCTTGATTCCAGTCCAAAATAAAACGGAGCTGGATGCCGTGAACAGCTTCCCCAAGAATGCGCAAATGGGTATCCCGCCAGTAACCGTATTTTTTATTCAAGCCTAAATACTCATCTCCGACATTAAATCCCCCGACATAGCCGATTTTACCGTCGATGATAACGAGTTTGCGATGATTGCGAAAGTTGATCCGTAAATTGACGAAGGGGATGTGCGACGGAAAGAATACTTCAACCTCACCGCCCGCCTCGATCAATTTATTAAAGGAACGCTTTTTGATGCGCCGGGATCCCATTTCGTCGTATAAAATTCTTACTTTCACGCCTTCTTTTGCCTTTTCCGTCAACAGGTCGATCAGTTTCATACCGAGTTGGTCATCGCGGAATATGTAGTACTGCAGGTGAATATGATTTTTAGCCTGTTTGATATCGGAAAATAGTTGCTGGAATTTATCCCGGCCATCGGTGAACACCTGGATTTCATTGTTTTCCGTTAACAAGGCGTTGTTGGTCGATAAGGAGAGATAGATCAAATCTTTATATTGTTCTTCTTCCGGCGAGGAATACGAATATGCGCCGCTTTCAAGCTGTTCGATCTGTTCTTTTATTTTTTTATGAAGACCGACCTTTTTGATATCTTCCCAGTCGAACAAACGATACCGCTTTAAATTTTGCCCCAGAATTAAATAGAGAATGAATCCGAGTAAAGGAATAAAAAAGAGCACGAGGAGCCACGCCCAGGTAGCGCTCGGGTCGCGCCGTTCCAGGAAAACGATGATAATCGCCAGGATGATATTGATGATAAATCCGATCACGATAAGGATACTTAAAAAATCCATCGGAATGCTCCTTATACATATAAATGTCTTTATATTATTATAAAACAATTACGTATGTTTGAACGGAAAACTTTGCTTGATTCCTGGAAGAATACCATTTTATTTCTGTCATATTTTGTTAGTTCGCCGCGTATTTTGTAAAAGGGTGACAAAAAATGTTACTTTTACATTTAACAATATTCGCAAAAGTTAAAATAGTACAGAACATATGGGTAATTTTGTTATACTAATTTAAAGTCTACCCTAATGTTCAGGCGGGGGATCGTAAGGGGGTTGATGGTATGGATGCGTTTTGCCCGAAAAGTATCATAGCGGGTAATTTACCGATTATTGAAAAATTTTATCCCGTAATGCTCGAACGCATATTACAACAGATCGACTGTTTCGCTTTAATTGTGAGCGAAAATGGCTTTATTTTAAAAAGCTTCGGACCTTGTGAAAAAATGACCGGTTATCAAGAAACGGAAGTGATCAATAAACGATTCCCTGAGTTTATTTTTGGGGGAAAGAAAGTGGAATGGGAATCGTTGATCAGGTTTTCCGGCGGGGATGAACAACCTCTGATGTTGACATTGAAGCGGAAGGATGGTTCGGTTTTTTTGGGGGAAATACAAATCTTGCGGCTTGAACAAAGAGAAAATCTACCGAAACTCTTTGGATTGCTCATTAAGGAGCGGTATGTAAAAAAAGCCGTTCAAAACGATCCGATCATCACATTAGAACGTCTCAAACAGCTTGCGGCTGAAGTGGCTCACGAAATTCGCAATCCCCTGACCTCCCTGCAAGGCTTTATTCAGTTGTTAAGGGCAAACCCCGCACGGTTTTCTGAGTATTTACAAATTATCGATGATGAAATCCAACAAATCGAGTTGATCACCGCAGAACTTATGTTACTCGCAAAACCACAAGAATTCCATTTTACCAGGACGGATTTACGCACGATCGTTGAGCATTGCGTCAATGTCATGGCTGGAGAAGCCTTTCAGCGGGGCGTGGAGTTTGTGCAGGAATTTACGCCAGAAAAAATCTCCGTAGTTTGTGATGGACAAAAAATCAAACAAGTGTTGATCAATTTGTTTAAAAACGCTTTAGAAGCGATGGAAAAACCTGGGGAAATTACTGTGAAGGTACGGCAGACGGAGCAGTTTGTATATATAATGATCACCGATCAAGGGGTGGGAATTCCGGAAGGGTTGATTCCACGAATCACGGAACCTTTTTTCACGACAAAGTCCAATGGAAGCGGCCTCGGTTTGATGATTTGCCGAAAAATCATCGAAGGCCATGAGGGATTTATGAAAATTAGTAGTAAAGAACATCAAGGAACGACGTTTACAATCGGCTTGCCTACTCATTTAACCGAATCAGTTGCAAAAAAACGTAAACTTTTCTAAGATGTAAGTAAGATTTTTAATTGACAAATGATTCGAACAAAGGGGCTGGAAGACGTGCCATTAAGTTTTGGAGAAATTGCTGTAATACTCGTTGTGGCTTTATTGATTTTCGGTCCTTCGAAATTACCGCAAATCGGTCGGGCCGCTGGACAGACCATTCAAGAATTTAAAAAAGGCATGAAACAAGTCATTGATGATGATCGCGAACAGAAAAAAATCGATGCGCCTAAATAACTCCCGTCAAGGGAGATTTTTTTCGATAATTCATTGTCTAATACGCCGATCGTAAAACATAAAGCCCCTGCCTCGAGCAGGGGCTTAAGCCATCGTTATGAAGTTGTTTATCCTTGTTGACCACCGCTTAATTGTTGTTGTGCCATTTGGACGAGTCGCTTGGTGATTTCACCACCGACCGAACCGTTGGCTCGAGAAGTAGTATCGGGTCCGAGGGTCACTCCGAACTCCTGAGCAATTTCGTACTTCATCTGTTCTAATGCTTGCTCGACTCCAGGTACCAAAAGCTGATTGTTGTTATTGTTTCTTGCCATTTTCGGATGCCTCCTCATTTACTGGGGTTTTAGCTAACCCGTTTTATGAATCCCCCCCTGTTCGTTTTGCCTGGGGTAGGATTTCACTCATATTTTGTTACCTTTTTCTTTTCTTATCCATCTTCGTATGCGGTAAATCATGCCAAATTTCAAGCGTTTTGGCTTTCGACATAATATAAAGGATAATGGAAAAAATAGAACATAGTATCTTATTTATTCATTAGAAAGGGTCCGTTATAAATGGAAATGAGGTGACGATCCATGTCCATCTGTCCGTTGTGTAATGGGATCGAAGATTATCCACTAGTTTGTACGAACTGTTCGAGTAAACTAGAAGATCAGGGGAAAATAAGTGACTATTACGATGATTATAGTCCCTATATGGAAATTGAATGGGCACGTCTTGAGGACGGAAAAAGCGGGAATTATGAGAAGGGGCAGTGCATGCATTTATTTGAATGCCCGAATTGCGGTACGGAACAGATTGAAATGATTCCGGAATAGAATTCCCTTTTTACAAAAAAAAAAGACAGGCGGGCGGTCCACCTGTCCTTGTCTTGTATTGTTGTGGAATGGATTAACGGATAACCTTTTCAGTATCTTTATCGAAGAAGTGAGCTTTATTCATATCCATGGCCAGTTTCACGGTATCGCCGGCTTGAATTTGTGCACGGGCATCAATCCGGGCGACAAATTCATGGCCGTTTACGGTTGAATATAGCATCATTTCCGCACCGGTCAATTCAGCCACATCGATCTTGGCATTGATGACGGCGGTCGGGAAATTGTCGATGAATACTTGTTCATCGTGGATATCCTCAGGCCGGATACCGAAGATGACTTCTTTACCGAGATAGCCTTTTTCTCGTAAAGGTTTCAATTTGCCTTCCGGTACTTTGATGCGATGATTATCACTTAAGATGACTTCACCATCTTCACTTAATATGACTTCAAAGAAGTTCATCGGCGGTGAACCGATAAAGCCACCGACGAAGACGTTAGCCGGATGATCGTAAATTTCTCTCGGTGTTCCAACTTGCTGGATGACCCCGTCTTTCATGACGACGATTCGGTCCGCCATCGTCATCGCTTCGGTTTGGTCGTGGGTAACATAAATCGTTGTAGTTCCCAAACGGCGGTGCAATTTCGTAATTTCAGCGCGCATCTGTACCCGTAATTTGGCGTCCAGGTTGGAGAGCGGTTCGTCCATCAAGAACACTTTCGCGTTCCGCACGATCGCACGACCGAGGGCAACACGTTGTCTTTGACCACCGGAAAGGGCTTTCGGTTTACGGTCCAGGTACTCGGTCAATCCGAGGATTTTTGCCGCTTCTTCTACTTTTTGTTTGATTTCATCTTTCGGATACTTTCTCAACTTCAGACCGAAGGCCATGTTATCGAATACAGTCATATGCGGATAGAGCGCATAGTTTTGGAAAACCATCGCAATATCCCGATCTTTTGGCGGGACATCGTTCATTCTCTTACCATCGATAAATAAGTCACCTTTGGAGATTTCTTCCAGTCCGGCGACCATCCGCAATGTTGTCGACTTTCCGCAACCGGATGGACCAACGAGAACGATGAATTCCCGGTCTTTAATATGTAAGTTAAAATCGCTTACAGCCGTAACATCGTTATCATAAATTTTGTACACGTTCTGCAGGATTACTTCAGCCATTTTCTTTCCTCCTGTTTTTATTGTTATTTTCAGTTTACTGGAAAGGCTTACATTTGGGTAGGTGCAGTGTGCACAAAGTTTTAATCCCCTTTTTCGTCAGTTTGCAACAATCCATTGTTGGCCAGGTATTGACCGAAAACACAAATAAAATAGATGGACAGTGCACCGGGGAATGATTTGATATCGATGGAGGAATGTTCGATAAATTTTTCGATCCGGTACTGTAAACTATTACGGTGCAGGAATAATTCCTTCGCAGTCAGGCTGACATTAGAATTGTTTTCCAAAAACAATTTGATCATTTTTAGTTGCTGCAAATCATTTTGAAAGATGTCCATCCATTCGTCATGAAGAATTTCCATGATTTTCTGGCGATCGAGAGTGACGAGAACGATCGGGAATGCTGTTTCGAAGGAAAAGACGTGTTCCTCCGGGATATATTTTTGCACCTGCTGGAAGTAGAGTTGTTCCCGGTGAAAATGCCGTTTTATATTCTCGTCGATTTGATAAAAACGGCCGATGTAAAAGGCAATCGAATAGTAAAAATCGGAAAGAAGAGCTTCTGTAAAAGAAAGAAGGTCCGTTGATGTCAAGCGATTAGGCGATTCTGTTTCGATAAAAACTCCATTTGTATCATCGATCCAGATGAACATCACGCCTTCATGAAAGATCGGCTGGATGGCTTGCAAAAAATCATCCCGTTCGATACGGAAATCGATCGAAAAATGGATGAAACGCATGCGTCCATCTTTTTGGACCGGAATCGCCCCGTCCCCGAATAAAAAAGCAAACCATTTCTCCTGCATAGGGTAAGGGTTCAGGGGAGAGGTAGACCGATGGACAGGCTGAAGTATGGTTTCTAATAACCGTTTTTCCCGTCCGGTCAAGGCCTGTTTGGGAATGCCGATATACCGGTTTTTAGTTGGATCGTAAAAACAGAGAAATTTCGTATCGGAGATCGGGTTCGATCGGATAATCGCCCCAGGAAAAACTTGTGAAATTTTTTCTAGCATAACTGGCACTTCCTCTTGATGAGCTTTTTATACCTATTGTAATTCCTTTTTACGACAACATTCAACTGTAAGCGCAAAAAACCTGGTGGATACCACCAGGTCTTCTGATTTAATGATCATGTTTTATCAATAAACTCAAGAACGGGATCCTTCTCCCTTAGATCACGATAGACTCCCGGCTTTCTATTTGTCTATAAATTTCTTCAGGGGATGTGAACATGGTCGTAGCTAAAGCCGTTGCATATTCAAAAAGAAATAGATGGTTGATTCGCTCTAGCTTTTGGAAACTGGGATGGGAATAGATGCTCCGTCCGGGTTTTGCATTCGCTTCAAAGAGCCAGGTATTCCCCTTTTGATCGATTCCGATATCCAAACCGATTTCCCCGATAAAGCCGCTCGAAAGTTTATCTAATGTTTCACTGACGAGGAGGGCGGTTTCCCTTAACCGTTTAATCGCTGTGTGCCGGTTTTCGGTATCCAGGAAGATCTCTTCGATCGTTTTGATTTCTCCCCCCGAGACTAAATGGGTTGTCGGGCTGTGTTCGCTGGAAACTTTCGCGGCTAGCGCGGTAACCGTCCATGTCCCGTCCTGCCGTTTATTCATGTGCAGGCGAAAATCGACGGGGTTTCCTTTGTGCTTGATCAAGTCAATTCCCTGCTGGATGATGTATTGTCCTTTTGTTACATCTGAATTTAAATGGCGAATGAGGCTCGCTTTGTCGGTTGCGAAAAAGGAATGGATCCTTCCTTCTTCGTCCCGGAAATAACAGTTCCAGCGCCCGTTTTTATCTTTTTTAATTTCATATACGCCGTTTCCGTGGCTACCAGAAACCCATTTCAAATAAAGGTGATCGTACTTTTTGAGCATCTCTAATAAATCATGATCGTTTTGGAATAGAATGGTTTCCGGCAGGAACGAACGGATTGCTTCATTCTTAGCCAGCCGTTGATATAATTCCCATTTATTAAAAAAACCAGGATTGAACCAGGGAATTCCGTATTCCTTTTGCAGTTTTCGTTTGAGGTTTTGAATCGAATCCAGTTGTTCAATCCGGCGGTTCGGGATTCGATCATAAACGACATTCGGCAAGGGGACGAGCAGGGTCAACCAGCGGTCTTTTTTCCGGTCATAGAGGAAGCCATTTACCAAGCCTTCTTCCCATTGGATGTGTTGCACACCGAAGAGGATAGGAAGGACACCAGCAGATTGTGCATTTGCTAACAGTTTAGCGAAATAAAATGTGCGTTGGCCGAGGGGAGCTTGAGAAAAGTTTTTAAAACCGGCGGTAAAAACACCGACGACCGGACCGATCAAACATTCACTACCGGATACGATTACATTCAGCTTTAAAGGAATATCGGGAATGGCCAGGGCTTCCATTAATGCTCTGGTAAGAAATATTCCATCTTTTCCGCGTGGTATTTTTCTTACTTTGGTGACTTCACGTGCTGAACCGAAGACAACGGTCATTTCGGGGATTTTTGCCAGTGATTCTGGCAGAAAAAGCAATTTTTCGTGATGATTGATCACGTATAAAGAATAGAGTTGTTTCGTCATCATGACGCCTCCTCATTTTCCGTTCCACGATGTCGAGGTCCTCACTGGGAGAAAGAATTACAAACTTTTATGAGAAAAGTTTTCAGCGGTTTTCAGAACAATCCAAATGATATTACAATGGTTTTTTACCGGTTCTTTCCTACTTGTATATAATTATTTATGAAGCCATTTCGAACAGAAAAACGTAAGTGTATAGAAAGAAAAGACGAGGGGCAATTCTTTTTTTATGTTATATCGTGGATGTAGTCCGTACATTGTAAAAAAATGAAAACAAGCGATTATATATCAATGTTGAAAATAAACTGGGCGAATACACAGAATATCCTATGCGAAGACAGCCAAAACTGTGACTTATTGGAAATAACAAGGAAAGGCAGATTCTCATGGAAATAATCGTACAAATGATCTTTATGATTGTGATCGGAGCTTTTATCGGTGGTTTAACGAATTTTATCGCGATCAAGATGTTGTTCCGTCCTTTGCGGCCGCTGTATATCGGGAAATGGCAATTGCCTTTTTCGCCAGGAGTCATACCGAAACGGCGGGGGGAAATCGCTGCGCAACTTGGTAACCTCGTGGTCAATTATTTGTTTACGGCGGAAATGTTGAAACAACGCTGGGAGGAGTTTGGTTTTAGTAAGGAAATCGAGAAAGCTTTAACAAAATGGGTGAAAGGATTTTTTCAATCGCAAGAAACACTTGCCGATTATTGTACGAGATTCGGACACCCGGAAGCGCCCGATAAAATACAGCGATACTTCGTTACAAAAAGCCTAGAACAATACCGGGAAATCATTGCCAAAAATGAAAACCGGCTCTTGCGGAATCTTTTACCGGAATCTTTGCAAGAGGATTTGCAGGCACGTATTCCTGAACTGTCCAAATATATCGTGTCAAAAATCAAGGTTTTTGTACAAAGTGAACATGTTCGTGTACTTCTTGAGCACCGTCTGGAAAAAGCGGTTGATGGAAAAGGGATGTTTAGCCAAATGGCCAGGTCCCTCATCGGCAACTTGCATATCGGCCGGTGGATGCAGGATGAAATCGCAAACCTCGTAGACGATGAGCGCTTTCAAGTGGCGGTTAAGCAAATCCTGTTGGATGAATGGGAAAGATTACTCGATCAGACGATCGGAGAACTGGCACAAAAAGTGGATCATAGCACTATACCGAGTTTGATCAGCGAGATCATCGATGTACAGGGGGTGTTCGCCAAACCGATTCAAAACTTGCCTTTAACCGATCTGGAAAAAATGATTGTGGATGTCGTAATCCCCAGGGCGGTGGAGATCGGCTCGGAAAAATTGCTGGAAGCACTACCCCGTTTACTTGAAAAAATCGATATCGCCCAGCTTGTCGAAAATCAAGTCAATTCTTATTCTCTCGAAAAACTGGAAGAGCTGATTTTATCATTTACTAAGAAGGAACTGAGCATGATCACGCATCTCGGTGCCTATCTCGGCGGTTTCATCGGTCTGATTCAGGGGCTTTTAACGATGCTTTTTTAAGGATGAAAAAACGGCGCACACCTCGCTTTTTCCGTCATAGTTTGTTATAGTGGGTGTATGATAATTAGGGGGACGTGATATCGATATCGCGAGCTCTTTTTATCGAAACTATTCTGGAGGTTACGTGATGGCTGAGAAAATTTTTGCATCGGCGGGGACGCTCGAACAGGCGATTCGTGAGAGCGAGGAATTTCACCGCTTGAAACAACTTTATGAAGAAGTGTTCGCCGACGAAGAAACAAGAAAATTGTTTACTAATTTCCGGGACATGCAACTGCGTCTTCAGGAAAAACAAATGAAAATGGAGCCGATCAGCGAGGAGGAAGTCAAGGAAGCCCAGGAGACGGTAAGTCTCATCCAGGCTAATGAAAAAATCGTTCAACTCATGCAAGCCGAACAAGAGATGAGTGTGGTGATCATGGAGATCAACAAGATCGTCATGAAACCATTGGAAGAATTATACAGCGATAAAATTTAATATACACGATCAAGCCATCGTTAGGAAGACAAAATCCTTGCGATGGCGTTTTTTTGCGTAAAAATTAGGAAGGCTTTAAAGTAGCTCCTTTTGCGGGGTTTTTTGAGGATTTTGCGAAACAAGCACGCTTTCTCGGCGAGACCAGTAGTATAGCGATCGGTTCCCAACGACCAAAAATGAACTTTTCTAATACAAGTTTCCAAGGGATGGGGTAGAAGAATTTTTTTCGACGGGTCCTGTTCACGAGGTCTTTCACGAAAAATATTATTGTAGAAAAATAATTTAGCGAATACGGTTTCATAGTTTAGTTGTTGGAATACTCTTGAAACTATTATAGAATATCATTCGGGACGATATGTTGCGAAAATGTGAACATCGATAATTGAATTTTTTGCATTTTTCCATAAAAATGATTATGATTAATATAAAACAAGGAATTTTCCAAAATTTGTCCACAAATATGTGAAAGTGTATCCGGAATTGTGACAATTTCAACATAATATCAACATAAAAGATCTTTAGAAACAATTAAGCTATTGTGAAAGGTTTACATATTCTGCCGGAAAATGGTGACTACCACCATTCAAGATAAATTTTAGAAGGGAGAATGGGGAATGACCAATCAAGTGGAAGAAGGAGTATTGAAAAACACGGAACCTGCAACCCAGGGGGAAAAGGATGTTTTAGAACAGCTGTTGAAGCCCGAGGTACAGGAGTCGATTTCGGCCCTTGTCGAACAGCTGCCGAAATTAACCGAAATGGTCACACAATTAACCGCTATTTATGAAACCGTGAACTCGCTTTTGACAGATGAATTACTCAAATCGGAAACGGCAAAAGCAACGAGAGATATCCTCGGTCCTGTCGTTGATTCGCTGAAAGCGGTGACGAAAAATGCGATGGAAGCCAAAGAGCGGGCGGAAGCAAGGGATGAAGTGATCGGTCTTTTCGGTCTTTTAAAACTATTAAAAGACCCGCAAACGCAAAAAGTCCTGAGATTTTTGAGCGCCTATCTGGAAGTCTGTAACGAAGCCGATAAAAACGAATAACAATTTTACGTGAGGGGGATTTTCATGGCAAAAGAAGTCGTCATTCTGGGGGCAGGTTATGGTGGAGTCCTTGCCGCCTTAACCGTTCGTGAATATTTATCCAAAGATGAAGCGAATGTAACACTTGTTAACAAATACCCGACCCATCAAATCATCACCGAACTGCACCGTCTCGCTGCCGGAAACGTTTCCGAGCATCGCCTGGCGTTACCGCTAGATCGACTCTTTAAAGGAAAAGATGTCAATCTCGTGATCGCTGAAGTTGAATCTTTCAATGTGGAAAATAAACAGGTCAAACTTTCCAACGGTGATACGCTCGGCTATGATGTTCTCGTCGTTGGTCTCGGCAGTGTCACCAATTTCTTCGGCATCCCGGGACTTGCCGAAAATAGTCTCGTCTTAAAATCGGTAGACGATGCGAAGAAGATCTGTCAGCATATTGAAGAACGGATCAAATCTTATGCCAAGACAAAAGATCCGGCTGATGCCACGATCGTCATCGGCGGTGGTGGCTTAACCGGCGTCGAGCTTGTCGGTGAAATCGTTGACTGGATGCCTAAGTTGACGAAAAAATATGGCGTTGACCGTGATGAAATTCACATTAAATTAGTCGAGGGAATGCCGAAGATTTTACCGGTCCTGCCAGATCCCTTGATCGAATACGCTACCGAAAGCCTGGAAAAACGGGGTGTCGAGTTCATTACAGGAGTGTTCGTCACCGGTGTGGAAGGAAATGTCATCGAGTTGAAAGATGGTTCGAAAATCACCGCTAATACCTTCATCTGGACGGGAGGAATTGCCGGTAATCCGCTCGTCGGTGAATCCGGTCTAGAAGTGAATCGCGGCAGAGCGACCGTCAATGAGTACTTGCAGTCCACATCCCATCCGGATGTGTTCGTCGTTGGCGATAGCGCTGTTGCGTTTAAACCGGACGGAAAACCGTACCCGCCTACGGCACAAAACTCCTGGCAAATGGGTAAAACGGCCGGATACAATGTGTACGCCTATTTAACGGGCGGCGCGATGGAGAAGTTTGCTCCGGTTGATTTAGGTACCTTGGCCAGTCTCGGGCGGAAAGATTGTGTAGCCGTAGTTGGAGCCAACCGCACTCATCTGAAAGGTACACCGGCTGCGATTTTGAAAGAAGCGAGCAATGTTCGTTACCTGTCCCATATTAAAGGTTTATTCTCCTACGTCTATTAATGAAAAGAAGAAGGAGCGAGCCCGAAACAGCGGAATCGCTCCTTTTTCATTTACGTATGAAATAATAACAACCTTCCCTCTGGTGAAACGACCCGGTGCGTTTTTTCCAGAGCCTCATGTTCACGCAAAATCTCTTCTCCTTTTGTTTTCGCCTCCGCATCGTTTTCTGCCGTAAAGGTCTGATCGATTATTTTTTTTCCATCCTTTTCAAAAGCTGTCACCGTATATGTTTTCAAGACGACCATCCCCTTTTTGCGATTTTACTTTTACTATAAAGAGAAACTATTATTTTTTAAAGAAAATTGAACCTCTTCATGTTGTAATACGTATATTCTTACTGAATGCGAGGAACGGATTGCCGGATCACTTACAGGAACGCTCCTCCATGGAAAACAGCTGCGCCATTGAACGGGATTTAATTTTTTAAAGAATTTAAGCCGCTCGTTGGCTATAATTAGAATGAATGCGTTCATGAGGAGGAAAATAATGACTTTACAGTTAAAAAATGTAACGAAGCGTTTTGGTAAGTTCACGGCGGTGGACCACCTGTCCTTGGAAATCCCCGAAAACGAACTATTCGGATTTCTCGGCCGCAACGGTGCCGGCAAGACAACGACGTTCCGGATGATTCTCGGAATTCTCGATCCCAATGAAGGGGAAATCACCTGGAATGGCAGGCAAATCGATTATTCGCTCAGCCCCGAGATCGGTTATTTACCGGAAGAACGGGGACTCTATCCAAAATTGACGGTGAAAGAACAGATCCTTTACCTGGCTCGCCTGCGTAAAATGAGCAAACGGGATGCGTTAAAAGAACTGGATGACTGGCTCGAGCGATTTAAGATCACCGAATACAAAAACAAGCGGGTTGAAGAACTATCGAAGGGGAATCAGCAGAAAATTCAATTTATCGCCAGTGTCATCCACAAGCCAAAATTGTTGATTCTCGATGAACCGTTCAGCGGTCTGGATCCGGTCAATGTCGTT
>CALKAK010000121.1 GCA_937983015.1 uncultured Bacillaceae bacterium
ACATTTATATACTTAATTTGTAGTTCTTAAATAAAATAGGTAAAGAAGCTTGCATATTTTTGTATTCAAATTATTACTGATTTTTGCTAACGAGAACTTCACTGTATAACGGCCTGTTTATTTTTCAAGTGTCCTTGACAAGTTTCGCTCCATTGATTAAATTCGCTTCATCGGGAGTCAATAATAAAGCTGCATTAACGATATCTTATGATTTTCCTAGACAACCAAGTGGACCTGAGACAGTATAATGATTTTAATCTTTCGTTCCGATCAGATATGTTTTCAATGGTGCAAAAAAGGAGCCTTAAAAAATTGGATTTACCCGCATTTTTTTGGATTTCACTTTTTAATAGTTTTTACTTTCGTTATACGCGAACCGTTCTTTTAAAATTTCTTGTTACCCATTTTTTCTTAACCTTTCTTATTTGGATTGAAATTTATGAAATAAGTAAAACGTAAGGGGAGCTATGTAATCCCACTTGCATTAAATGTGTTTTGAAAAAATTTAAGATAATTCAGCTCTTCTCACTTTTCATTTCAATGACTTGTTTTGTTTCTTTTAATGGTTCTTCCACTTCCTCGACCATATTTTTTGTTGACTTTTTTAAACTCACTCAAAGTTTCTCCAACCGCTCTCCCCAGCTGAGGTAGTTCGGATGGGCCGAAGATGATCAATGCAAGGACGAGTATGATTATCAAGCCCGGTACGCCGATATTCATCATTATTATATTTCACTCCTATTAAACTAATAATCCATGTCGTTCTTTCAAATATCTAAACATTTCTTCTGTAGCATGATACGTCAGTGCACCTGCAGTTAATGTTGGATTGGATACTCCAAAATGAGGAAATGCAGATGCCCCACAAACGAACACATTTTCCTTATCCCTCATTTGTAAATATTTATTTACCGCAGATGTTTCCGGATCTGATCCCATGATTGCTCCACCTGCGTTGTGTTGAAATGCTAAATGACCAGTATAATGTTCTGGCATTTCAAAAGGAATTATATGTGTTGCCCGCATCTCACGTAAAATTTCTGCGTGTTTTTCTAATAAGAATTCATGAATACCATGATCATTATCTGAATAATCCCAAGTAATTCTTATTAAAGGGTCACCATTTTCGTCTGTGTAATTAGGACCTAAATCAAGGTAATGATGTTTGTACGGCATAGTTGCTTTCTGACTAAAAAGTCTAACATGGCGATTAAAGTAGAATATTGATTGCTTTTTAAATTCTCTGCCCCATTGTGGTATTTCAGCTTCGGTTACATTGACTGTAATAGGTCCTCCACTCCCTATTAAACGAAGCTCTATATCTCCTCCATGAATGAAATTCAAATTAGAATGATCAAACAATAATCCTGTAAAATCTGTAATTACTGAACCATATGCTCTCGTTGTTGCATAGAGATTAAATTTTTTATCATCAAACAATCCAATTGTTAATGTAATGTGATGATGATCTGTAAAATTTTTCCCAATGACTCCTGTGCCGATCACTGGATCATATGGTTTTCCGATTTCTGAAAGCAATAGTAAACGTACGTTATTAAAAGTATAGCTTGTTAGTGCAATTAAATCGGCAGGTTGTTCAAAATATTCTCCCGATCTAATATCTTGATATAAAACACCTGTTGCTTTTTCACCATCATGCAAAATTCTAGTAACTTTTGCATGAGTCCTTAATCCAAAATTTCCTGTTTTTAATGCTGTAGGAATTACAGTCATCAAAGGGTCAGCTTTTGCACCATATTCGCAATAATTTGAACTACAAAATCCACAGTATTGACAAGCATTTAAGGTCTCTCCATCTGGATTGGTATATGTTTGTGAAACGGTAGCTGCAGGAATTACAAAAGGATGATAACCAAGCTTTTTGGTTGCCTCCTCAAACAATCTCATAGCTGCATGTTTTTTAGAGGGGGATTCGGATATGGATTTGAACGTTCTGGATAATTAGGGTCTGGTTCACCTGATACACCAATAGTTTTTTCAAACTTGTCATAATACGATTCAATCTCATCATAGGTGATACCCCAGTCCTGAATGGTCATATCTTTGGGAATTTTTTCCTCCCCGTATTTTTCAATTGTTTTCGTTCGAATTTCAAAATCATAAGGGTAATATCGATGTGTTTGGGCAGCCCAATGACTACCACCACCGCCTATTCCATCACCAATAATTACATCTGTACCGTTTCGAATAGGAACGGTTTCTTCTTCTAGAGAATTTTTTACCGTTAAAGTTTCACTAGATATTTTAATTGTTCCATCCCTTCTTGAGATATATCTTAATTCATCATGTGTGTATAAATAATCTCTTATATCTTTATTTTTCCTCAATCCAAACCTACTATCTTAAACCCCGCCTTGGATAATTCAGCGGCGACGATTCCACCCATCCAGCCAACGCCAACATTAACGACATCTACCTTTGGTAATTTTGTTACCATACTACTCCCTCTCCTACATTCAATTTAGAAATGGTCCGCTATACTCCGCGGTTCTTTATAAACAAATTCTTCAGATTCGACTACATCGATATACGACATGTATGCACCAGGAAATTCTTTCATTTTCCAACCTTCCATATTCCTATTCCCGCCGTATACAGGATCGCAATAGCACCCTTCGATCGTCAGTTGTCGTAACAAGTTGAAAAACACTGCAGATGAGACATGCTCCTTTTCCACTTCGCCATTTTCAAATTCTTGTAAAATCGGAATCTGTTCTTCTTCAGTAAGCTCATAAAAGGGTTTGTCATGCCGTTCCAGGATGACCTCATTTAATTTGCTGATCCCTTGAATCATGATTTCAGCGCTGGTGAGTGGAGTTTCCCCTTCCTGGAATGGCCTTACCATGTAATCATCCGAATTACGTCCCCAAGGTGAAGCCAGCTGGCGATCGATAAAGAACGGTACACCTAGTTTAATCGACCCGGTCCAAGTTCATCTTCAGGGAAAATGCATACCGTTGCGGCTGCCATTACCTGAAAATCTTCTTTTCTCGTGAAAAAGATCATTGCTTCTGAACGGTCGACTTGATCGGTTTCTTCGGAAGCAGGCGGTGCAGATTCCGGGGTTTCTTCACTTTGTGTGGGAGATTCTGTTTTCGAACGTAAATTTGCTCCTATCAAGCCACCCACACCCCTCCAACGATCAAACCGCCAACTGTCAGGCCGGCTCCTAAATAAATCTTCTTCTTGTAAACTTCTTGTTCAGGAAATTATCCTGAACTTCCGGCTGAGTATCTTTCTTCTCTTCCGGCATTTTCTTCCTTCCTCCTTCGTAATTTTTTATAAGTGAGGTTTGACAAAAATATACTGAACTCGAATAAAAGAATAAGAGGAACGGTGATTAATAAATCGGCAACAAAATCAGGTGGTGTGATGGAAACTCCAATGATTACGAGGAGAAAATAGGATACTTTACGCATTTTTTTCAATTTTTGCGGATTGAGGATGTTTAATCGAGTGAGGAAAAGCACGACTACTGGTAATTCGAATACAAGACTAACGGGGAAGACGATATTAAAATATTGACTGATCCCATATGTTTCAGTGACGCCAATACTTTTATTAATCGCTCCCATGAACTGTGCGATCATCGGAAATAAGATAAAAAAGCTAAAGGCCACACCGATTAGAAAAAGAATAAAAGACCATGGAATATAGAAAAACGTTACCCTGGCTTCTTCCTGGGTTAAACCCGGTCTGATAAACGCCCAGACCTCATATAAGAATACGGGCAACGTGATTAATACCGCTACTAGCAGCGCACATTTGAAATAAATGAGAAAGCCATCCGTATAACTAAAAACATTCCAACCCACATGTTCTGGCAATATATAGCTACTTATAAAGTGAAAAACCGGTTTCACTGTGACAAAACCAAGGAATAGAGATACCACGAAGGCGACCGCTACGATAATTAAGCGCTTTCTTAGTTCTGCTAAATGTTCAACGAGTGACATTTCTTTATCCATTGGCATCACCGGTAACGAGTTAAGATGGTAGTTTTATAAATATTTTATTAGGAAGCTAAAAATTTTAAGTTTGCATTGTCTGAAACACTATTAACGGTAATAATATCTCGCTTTTTCAATAAAAAACCCTCTCACTTTTCACCTTGTGAGAGGGCGAAGATTTTTCATCTATTTTTTAAAATAAACCGATAATCTTTCCGTCTGCGGTGATATCGATCTGTTCCGCTGCCGGTCGTTTCGGTAATCCCGGCATCGTGAGAATATCTCCGGTGAGAACAACGATAAAACCGGCACCGGCAGAGACATATATATCACGAACTGTGACAATGAAGTCCCGGGGACGGCCGATTTTTTTCGGATCGTCGGAAAAGGAATACTGCGTCTTCGCAATACAAACAGGAAGATTACCAAAGCCCAAATCTTCCAGCTGTTTGATCTGTTTTTTGGCTTTTCCGGTAAGTTCAATCCCTTTTCCGCCATATACTTTTTGAACAACCTTTTCAATTTTTGTCGCAATGGGATCATCGAGTTCGTACGGGAATGTAAAACGTTCCTTCTGTTCCGCTAAACCGATCACTTTACGAGCGAGTTCCTCACCACCGGCACCACCATGGGCCCAAACGGTGCAGGGTACAACAGGAATGCCCAATTCTTCACATTTGTCCTTAACGAACTGTATTTCCGTTTCGGTATCGGTAGGAAAGCGATTGATCGCCACAACCGCTGGAACACCGAAGACTTCCCGCATATTTTCCACATGTTTCCATAAATTTGGAAGACCTTTTTCAATCGCTTTCAAATCTTCCCCGTGATCCAACTCGTTTTTCGGGACACCACCGTGCATCTTCAACGCCCGGATCGTCGCGACTATCACCGTAGCGTTCGGTCTCAATCCGCTCATCCGGCATTTGATATCAAAAAATTTTTCCGCACCAAGATCCGATCCAAATCCCGCTTCGGTAATGACATAATCAGCAAATTTTAATGCCAAGCGCGTAGCGATAACACTATTACAGCCATGGGCGATATTGGCAAACGGTCCACCATGGATGAAGGCCGGCGTGTGCTCGAGGGTTTGGACGAGATTCGGTTTGATGGCATCCTTTAAGAGCGCTGCCATCGCTCCATGGGCTTTTAAATCACCGGCTGTTACCGGCTTATCATCGTATGTATAAGCGACGATGATCTTATTTAATCGTTCTTTTAAATCTTGCAAGTCTTGGGCAAGACAGAGAATGGCCATGATCTCCGAGGCGACCGTGATCTGGAACCCGTCTTCACGGGGGAATCCGTTCGCTTTACCGTTCAACCCCGACACGATATAGCGGAGTTGGCGATCATTCATATCGACTGCACGCTTCCAGGTAATTTTGCGTGGGTCAATTCCCAGTTCATTCCCCTGGTGAATATGGTTGTCGAGCATAGCCGCCAGAAGATTGTTGGCTGCGCCAATCGCATGAAAATCTCCGGTAAAGTGGAGGTTAATGTCTTCCATCGGTACCACTTGTGCATGGCCGCCTCCGGCTGCCCCGCCTTTGATACCGAAGACCGGTCCTAAGGAGGGTTCTCTGATAGCGATCGCTGTTTTTATGCCGATACGATTTAAGGCATCACCTAAACCGACGGTCACGGTTGTTTTTCCTTCCCCGGCCGGTGTTGGTGTCATTGCCGTAACAAGAATCAGTTTTCCTTCCGGTCGCTCTTCGTAATCCGGGATTTTGTTCACATTGATCTTCGCCTTAAAATCACCATAAAGTTCGATGGCATCCCGCTTAATCCCGAGTTGTTCTGCGATTTCAACGATCGGTTTTAGGGTAGCCTGTTGAGAGATTTCTACATCCGATTGCATGTCCATGTATGTACCACCTTCTATCGTTTAAATATCTGTAAAAGCACAGGTTTCCGGACTAATGACCGGTGGACCTGTGCTTCAATTTATTATTCTTTGCCATCGGCCGGTTTTTGATAACGGACAACGGGTTTTCGTGCCGCGCGTACTTCATCTAACCGGCGAACGGGTGTGTTATGTGGCGCTTCCAGAACCACACCTGGATTTTCCTCTACTTCCCTGGCGATGGCGATCATCGCTTCGGCAAAAGCATCGAGGGTTTCCTTCGACTCGGTATCTGTCGGTTCGAACATCATGCTTTCCTCCACGATGAGCGGGAAGTATACCGTCGGTGGATGGAAGCCGTAATCGAGGAGACGTTTTGCCATATCGATCGTTCGCACCCCGAGTTTTTTCTGACGGGAACCGGATAGGACAAACTCATGCATACACTCGTTGTAAGGCGACTCGAAGTACGGCTCAAGTTTTTTCCGTAAATAGTTGGCATGTAAGACAGCCGATTCGGCGACTTGTCGTAGACCTTCCCGACCCATTGTTCGGATATACGTATAAGCACGGACCAAAATACTAAAATTGCCGTAAAAACCTTTGACCCGACCGATGGATAACGGGTAGTCATCATTCAGAACGTACTTTTCGCCAGCTTTTTCGATCCGCGGGATCGGTAAATACGGTGCCAAGAATTCTTTGACCCCAACCGGACCGGCCCCCGGACCACCGCCACCATGGGGTGTGGAAAAGGTTTTGTGCAAATTGAAATGAACGATATCAAAACCCATCAAACCTGGCGTCGTTTTACCGAGGATGGCATTGGCGTTCGCACCATCATAGTAAAGGAGGCCTCCTGCTTCGTGTACGGCTTCGGCAATTTCTTTAATTTCTTTTTCAAACAAACCAAGGGTGTTCGGGTTCGTGAGCATAAGTGCGGCCGTATCTTCCCCTACGGCTTTCTTCAATTCGTTAAGATCAACGAGTCCGTATTCGTTTGAAGGTATCGTCACGACATCAAATCCGGCAACCGCCGCACTCGCCGGGTTGGTTCCATGTGCCGAGTCGGGCACGAGGACTTTAGTCCGCTTTGTTTCACCTTTTTCTGCAAAATAAGCTTTCACGATCATCAAACCGGTCCATTCGCCTTGTGCACCGGCAGCCGGTTGTAACGACACCGCATCCATACCACCGATTACTTTTAATTCTTCTTGTAACCGGTACAGAACTTCCAGTGCCCCTTGCACCGTTTCTTCATCCTGGTACGGATGGATCCGTGTAAAACCCGGTAGATTGGCTACTTCTTCATTAAGTTTCGGATTGTATTTCATCGTACAGGATCCAAGAGGGTAAAAGCCATCATCAATCCCGAAATTTTTCTTCGATAGTGCCGTATAATGACGGATCAGTTCCAATTCCGATACTTCTGGTAGTTCTGCCGGTTCATCCCGGAGCAGGTGTTGCGGAAATTTTTTTGTTAAATCGACCGTATCTACATCACTTTCCGGGAGGCTGTAGGCGACCCGCCCCGGTTTGCCGACTTCGAATATGAGCTTGTTATATTCAACCATTCGTCGCCACCTCCAGTGCCTCGACAAAGGCGTCGATTTCTTCTTTCGTCCGCTGATCCGTTACCGCAATAAGCATATGATTTTCTAGACCGTATTCTTTTCCGAGATCATACCCGCCGATGAAGCCTTTTTGTAATAGTTTTTCGTTCACTTCTTTAACCGGACGGGGAAGTTTGACGGCGAATTCGTTGAAAAACGGTGCTTTATTGTAAAGGGTGAAACCCTTTTCTTCCAAACGTCTGGCAGCATAATCGGCCTTTTCTACATTCAGTAGGGCCATATGCCGGATTCCGTGCTTGCCGAGTGCAGACATGCACACCGCAGATGCCAGAGCATTCAATGCCTGGTTGGAGCAAATATTCGATGTCGCTTTTTCTCGCCGGATATGTTGTTCGCGCGCCTGTAATGTCAAGACGTAACCGCGTTTACCTTCTTCGTCGACGGTTTCACCGACGATCCGCCCCGGTAATTTCC
>CALKAK010000122.1 GCA_937983015.1 uncultured Bacillaceae bacterium
CGGGAAGTTCCCCAGATTCATGACCGTCGATTTGTTCACCGCTACCGGCATCTTCAACCTGTTCCCCAGCCCGATCGGCGATGCCCTTCTGGGCAAAATACCAGAGTAAGAGAACCCCGCCGATGATAAAGATGATGACGATGATGCGCGGTAGGATTTCAAAAAATCGGGATGTTCCCCGCGAAACTTCACGCCTTGCTCGCGTGCGGCTGATTGCCTCTGGTAGATCATCATCGTAGACGGAAGGAATTTCAGAACGGTATTCTTCGAAAATTTGTTCCGGATCGAGACCGACGGATTCCACATACTGACGAATAAAAGCCCGGACATAAAATTTCCCCGGAATTATATCATAATTGCCTTCTTCGATTCCCCTGAGATAACGTTTCTGGATTTTCGTCATATCTTGCAAATCATCAAGAGATAAACCCTTTTCCTCACGAGCTTCCTTTAACCTTCTACCGAGTTCGGACACTGAAATACACCTGCCATTCTAAAAGTCGAAACTGTCAAAAGACGAACTTGTTAAAGGATGAAATGCCTCGTAACGAATGTCTTCCTCATCATCATTTCTTAGCTCAATGATATAGTCAAAATCATTTAATGAATAATCGAAAGCCCGGACGAATAGATCCGGATGTTCAATCACCTTTGTCACAGGCAAATTCATTATTTCACGAATTAATGCATGATGTCGCTCGTTGGTCGTTTTCGCCGAGACAGCGCCATCGATAATATAGATATGTTCATCGCTATATTCACCGCGGTACAATTTTTCCCGTACAGTTTGTTTCAATAAGGTTGATGAAATCAAGAGCCATTTTTTATTGGCGGATACACTGGCCGCCACAATAGACTCCGATTTCCCGACACGGGGCATACCACGGATACCGATCAGCGCATGTCCATCTTCTTTGAAAATTTCACTCATAAAATCAACGGGCATCCCGATCTCATCCCGGACAAAACGGACCGTTTTCCGGTCCCCCTGATCCCTTTGTATGTAGCGACCGTGTCTCACTGCAATACGGTCCTGGAGAAGTGGTTCACGGAGTTTTAACAGACGGATCGTCTCCATCTGCTTTAAGATCGATTCGAGACGCTCGATGGAATAATGGTCTTGGGCACGAATCAGGAGACCACGACGTCCCCGGTCGATCCCATTGATCGTTACGATATTGATCGAAAGCATTCCTAACAAGGATGAAATATCTCCCAATAAACCGGGACGGTCGATCAGTATCTCGTACTCCAGGTACCACTCTTTTTTCTCGATCATTCCCGATAACCCCAATCCCCTGTACCCTCATGTTCCTGGACTTAAGGACCATAACCTTGAAATTACTTCTCCTTCTATAATAGCTAATTTTAATTCTGGTTAAAAGGTTTTCCGACAAGAAAATACAACGAAATATTTTTAAATATTTTTTCGACCATTCAAGTCTAAATAAGCATTCGTTTTTTCTTAAGTAAAGATCGGGGAAAACGACATTCCAATTCTAACCATAGTGTTGGATGTTCTCAAGAAAATATTCAATTTTCGCTCAAGGTCAAATGTACCAGCCACCATTGATGCCAAGGACTTGCCCGGTGATGTAACTTGCCGCATCGGATAAAAGGAAATGGACCGCCGCTGCGACATCTTCGGGTGTCCCTGCCCGTCCGAGAGGGATTTCCGCAATGAGTTCGTCTATTTCTTCTTCAGCGAGATTTTGATTTATCGGTGATTGGATGAAGCCAGGAGCCACGCAGTTAACACGAATCTTGCTTGGTGCCAATTCTTTGGCCAGAGCTTTGACAAAAGCGATTTGTGCACCTTTGGCCGCTGAATAAACCGTCTCACAAGATGCGCCGGTTTGCCCCCAAATCGAAGAGATGAAGATGATATTTCCTTGTTTCTGCTTGATGAGTTTGGGAATCAAGTACTTCGTGATCATGATCGGGCTCGTCACATGTAGAGCGAGCAATTCCTGAATCTCCTCATCGGTCATGAGCGTTAATAATTTATTAACACTAATGCCGCAATTATGAATAATGCCGTGCAGTTGAAAAACACTCTGGCTAAGCCGGAGTGCTTCATTCGGTTTGCGTAAATCGGCCTTAATCGGTATGTATTCCCCGCTATACCCTTCCCGTTCAAATTCGGCGATCAGTTCGGTGATGGAATCTTCGTTTTGATGATAGTGTAAATATAGGGAATAGCCAGCCCGAGCCAATTTCCGTGCAATCGCCCGTCCGATCGCTCCGCTTGCGCCAGTGATCAACACGGCTTGTTTCATGAAACATCGCCCCCTATTTCACAATAAAAGCCCGGATGATGAACGATCACCCGGACCGAAAAGATTAAATAGATGCACCCTTGAGGGTAAAATCGCTTATTTTTGCGGTAATATCTGGCAAATGCTAATACGGCTTTCATCGATGAAGCTTTCTGCCAAATCTTTCACATCGTTGAAAGTAATCTTCTCCAGCATCGGTACTACCTGGAAAAGATCCATGTCATTGAAAGCATAACGCGTGAATTGATTGGCGATGAACTCCGGCGAGTTGAACGCTCTCAGGAAGTAACCGATCTTTTTCTTTTTCATCCGTTCTAAATGTTCCGGTAAAAGCGTTTCTCCAGTTTTCGCTTGTAAAAGGATTTCGATGATCGCTTCCGCGAGTTCATCCGGTTTCCGTGTATCACCGCCGAAAAGGGCAAAACCGAACGTCTCTTCCTGGGTAAAATCATAAGAGAAAGTCTGGTCGATGAGTCCTTCATCATAAAGTTTTTGATAATGATCCGAGCTCTGGCTAAACAGCATGTCAAATAGTAATTGCAGGGATAATTCCGTCTTGAGAAGTTCTTCCCCTTGCAAGCCGGTTTTATTGCTCTTTATACCGACCATACATTTCGGTGTCAAAACATTCATTTTCAGAACTCGTCTTTTCTCCCGTACTTCTTCCGGCTCATCAATTGATTGACGCTTGATTTCCGGTTGATTCGTGTAATCTTTTTCCGCCTGATTCATGCGGATCCAGTTCATATAGTTCTTGGGGTCGACAGGACCGCAAATGAAAAGAAGCATGTTGCTCGGATGGTAAAAGGTGTGGTAACACTCATAGAGCATATCTTTCGTGATCTCATGGATGGATTCCACCGTCCCTGCGATATCGATGCGCACGGGGTGATTGTGATACATGCTTTGTATCGTGCCGAAATAAAGCCGCCAGTCAGGGTTATCGTTATACATCTGGATTTCCTGACCGATGATTCCTTTTTCCTTTTCCACCGTCTGTTCCGTGAAATAAGGAGTTTGCACCATCTCAATCAACGTTTTTAAATTTTCCTCCACGTTCCTTGTAGCGGAAAAAAGATATGCTGTCCGTGTGAATGATGTGAACGCGTTGGCGGATGCACCTTGTTGGCTGAATCGCTGGAACACATCGCCATCTTCTTTTTCAAACAGTTTATGCTCGAGGAAATGGGCGATGCCGTCCGGAACCCTGATAAAATCATTTTTACCGAGAGGGATGAACTCGTTGTCAATCGAACCGTACTTCGTCGTGAAGGTGACATACGTTTTATGAAAGCCCGCTTTCGGCAGGATATACACATCCAGTCCGTTTTCCAATCGTTCATAGTACAAATTCTCTTTTAACTGTGGAAAATGGATTTTTTCCAATACTCACGCCTCCATTCCCGATAAAAAGTAGACCGTATCCGGTACGATTTTATTGGCAACCCGCACGATATCTTCCTTAGTCACATTGTTGATCCCGTCGATCCACATTTTTTCGGTCACGTTTTTCTTACTGATTACATTATGGTAGAGGACTTCAGTGAGTCCCCGCGATGTATCCAAGGTTTCGAGCATCTGATTGTGGATGACGGCCTTCGTTTGTTCGATTTCCTTATCGGTGAAATCGCCCTTTTGCATCGCTTGAAGTTGTTCACGAATAATCGCTAAAGCTCGTTCATAATTTTTCGTTTCGATTCCGGTCATTACAAGAATGAGCCCTTTATGGCTTTCCAGACGACTGGTCGCATAATAAGCGAGACTGGCTTTTTCACGTACGTTTATGAACAATTTCGAGTGGGGAAAACCACCGAAAAGACCGTTAAACATCTGCAGCGCAAAATAATCGTCATCACCATAGCGGATGTTCGTCCGGTAACCAATATTCAGCTTTCCCTGTGCTACTTCTTGCTTTTCGACTACGACCCGTTCTTCCTTACGGTCAAAAGTTCGCTCATGCTCGGTATGTTTCGGAGTGCGCTCGGCAAAAGAAAATGTTTCTTCACAACGGCGAACAACCCCTTCCGGATCAAGATCGCCGATAATATACAGATCGATTTCATCTTCATTAAGGACCTGTTCATAATATGTATACAGGTTTTCTGGAGTTATTGGATCGACATCTTCAAGGATCCCGTTGACCGGAATACTGTAGGGTTCATCTTTACACATTTCCTCAATTAAACGCATATTGGCATAACGCATTTTATCATCATAAAGAGCCTGGATTCGTTGTTTGAGCGTTTCTTTTTCCCTTTTAACGATTTCAGGATGGAACGTACGATCTTTTACCAGGGGGCGGAAGATGACTTCGTGAAGGAAAGTGAACGCTTTGTCCAAAAGAGGCTCGGGAACCGATAAAAATTGCTCGTTTGCGATTTCCATGGAGATGCTGATGATGTGGTATTCCCCTTTTTTCTGTAGATCAATGGAAAAACTTGCCCCGTATAGATCATCGAGGTATGCGCGCATTTTAGCTCGCGATGGATATTGTTGGGTACCGCTTTGCAAAACATTGGCAAGTAAAGCACGTTTTGTCGCATCTTCTTTTCGTAACGGGGCTTTAAACTTAAAAATGAAGGTGTTCGTTTTGAATTTTTCTGTCGGGATGATATGGTACGTAATCCCGCCTTTCTTTACCTTTATTTCTTGTGTGTTTGCCATTCATATCCTCCTCGAATACAAAAATAAAAGATGTCCCCATTATCTTGCGCAATGGGACAGGAATATTTACACCGTACAAACAGCGTTCTCCCTTATTTTACCTATTCCAGAAGCGAACTTGCAAGTATCCTTCCTAAAAGAACAAAACAACATACTGTATCACTTATTTTTATCATATACGGGAAAAAGCGTTGAAAAATGCCTGTGGGTACTGTCCACCGTATTAGAAACACCCCCCACACGAAGAGAGTATGAAAAAACTTCCATCCCGTTTATAGCGGGATGGAAGTTTTCCATGCATATATTATCTGTTTTCTTTCACATACGGCCGGTTCAGTGCTTTTGGCGCTTGGGATTTACCGATGAATCCGGCCACCGCCAGGATCGTCAGGACATATGGCAGGATATAAAGATATACTTGCGGTACATTTTTGACCAAAGGCAAGCTCGGTCCGATCGCACTTAAGCTGTTCGCAAAACCGAAGAAAACAGCCGCACCCATCATGCCAAGGGGATGCCATTTCCCGAAGATCATTGCCGCGATGGACATGAAACCTTGTCCACTGATCGTTGAGTGCGTGAACTGTAAGGAAATCGTTTGCGCCAAAATCGCACCACCGATTCCCGATAAACCGCCACTGATCATGACCGCGATATATCGCATCCGATTGACATTGATTCCCATCGTATCCGCGGCCATCGGGTGTTCACCCACAGCCCTGAGGCGCAGACCGAAAGGTGTCTTGTACATGATAATCCAACCTAAAATCGCAACGATGATCGCTAACACGGAAGTGATGTATACGTTCTCGAAGAAAATTTTTCCGATAATCGGAATATCTCTGAGCACCGGTATGTTGTACCGGTGAATGGTCTCCGAAATAAACGGTGTTTGCCCTTTCCCATCAAACAATTTTTTGACAAGGAAGATCGTTCCACCGGCTGCCAGCATGTTCATGGCCGTACCGATGATGATCTGATCGGCGCGGAATGTTACGGAAAATACCGCCAGCAGTAATGAAAAAAACACACCGATGACCATGGCGATTAGTATGGAGATCCATGGTGTCATCCCGCCGAAAGTATCGGCTAATAAAAGGTTGCTGATGATCGCGGTAAATGCGCCGATTTGCATACCGCCTTCAACCCCCATATTGACAACACCAGACCGTTCAGAAAAGGTGGTTCCCAGACCGGTGAAAATCAACGGGGTGGCAAAAAACAGAGCATTATAAAAAATATAAGCGATTAGTTCAATTGCCCCCATCTCAATTTCCCCCTTTCTTTCTTGTGAACTTTTCTTTGAGCCAGGGGAAGATATACGGGCTGGCAGCAAAGAAAACGATGATGGCGATGATGATCGAAATCATTTGTTCTGGAATCTTGGCTGGAGGATTAGGCATGCTTAAGGCACCATATTTTAACGCACCGAAAAGAACGGCACCGAATATGATACCGATCGGATGATTGGCTCCTAATATACTAACCGCAATACCATCGAAACCGATACCGGTTAAACCGCTTTTTGTCGACACGTATTCAAATGTTCCGAGACCTTCCATGGAACCGCCTAAACCGGCTAAAAATCCGGAGATAACCATAGCCAAAACGATGTTTCGCTCAACGTTCATACCGGCATATTGAGCGGCATCTCGGTTCAATCCGACAGCTTTTAATTCATAGCCGATGGTCGTATTCCGCAATAAATACCAGATGACGATTACCGCGATTAAGGCGATAATGATTCCGGCGTGCATTCGGGAATACATCGTAGCTTCTTCCCAGGCAGGAATTCGCAATGACGCCGTCTCATGTACCTTATCAGAAACATCTTTTCCTACCCAGGCACGAACTAAAGCATTGGTGACGTGAAGTGCGGTGTAGTTCATCATGATCGTGACCACAACTTCGTTTACCCCGAGTTTTGCCTTCAAAAGGCCGGGAATAAAGGCCCATAATGCTCCAGCGAGACCACCTGCTAACAGAGCCACGATGAGATGGATACCGGGTGGTAATTGGAAAGCCGCACCAACATAAACAGATACGAACCAACCAACGACTAACTGTCCTTCAACCCCGATATTAAAAAGCCCTGTTTTGATTGCAAAAGCAAAGGCAAGACCAGCAAAAATGTATGGTGTAATTTGTCTGACTGATTCACCGATAACATAAACATCGCCGAAAATTCCGTTCCATAATTGACTATAGCCCTGGATCGGATTATATCCGCTTACCAGCATGATAATCGCACCGACAATAAGACCCAGGATGACAGACAAAACCGGGATGATAATTCGATTCAGATTTTTCGACACCTTATTCACCTTCTCTCTCTGGCGTTTTGTCCGATTCATAAATCGGTTCTTTTATTTGTCCTGCCATTAATAAGCCGAGTTCTTGTTCGTTCGTCTCCTTAGGATCGACGATGCCAATGATTTGACCATCGAAAATAACGGCAATCCGATCACTGACACTCATAACTTCATCGAGTTCAAACGAGACGAGGAGCACCGCCTTACCTTTATCGCGTTGTTCAACAAGTTGTTTATGGATAAATTCGATCGCACCGACATCAAGCCCCCGGGTGGGTTGCGCGGCAATGAGTAGATCCGGATCTCTCTCGATTTCTCTTCCGATGATTACTTTCTGCTGGTTACCACCGGAAAGACTTCCTGCCGTAGAGAGCTCGCTTTGCGTACGAACATCATACTTTTCAATAATCTTATGAGCATTTTCTTTGATCGATTTGAAATTCAAGATCCCCATTTTTGAGTAGGGTTTTTGATAATAGGTTTGCAGGATCAGATTTTCGGCAACGGTATACGGTAGCACGAGGCCGTGTTTTTGTCGGTCTTGTGGAATATGCCCGATACCCGTTTCGGTAATTTCTCGGGGTTTTTTATTCGTAATGTCTTCCCCATTCAGATAAATTTTTCCAGATTCAACATGACGTAATCCCGTGATCGCTTCAACAAGTTCCGACTGACCATTACCGTCAACTCCAGCAATCCCAAGTATTTCTCCGCGACGAACGCTCAAATTCAAACCTTTAACCTTATCGACACCACGATAATCTTTTACCACTAGATTTTCGATTTTCAATACTACATCTTTCGGCTCGGCAGGTTTCTTATCGATTTCGAAGTGAACATCCCGACCAACCATGAGGCTGGCGAGTTCATCCGGGTTTGTTTCCGATACATTTAACGTTTTGATCCCTTTTCCCCGGCGAATGACCGTCACCCGGTCGGCCGCCTGCATGATTTCTTTTAATTTGTGGGTGATTAAAATGATTGACTTACCTTCTTTGATCAATCTCTGCATAATTTCTAATAACTCATCTATTTCCTGGGGGGTGAGGACGGCTGTCGGTTCATCGAAAATTAGTATATCCGCACCACGATAGAGCGTTTTCAGAATCTCCACCCTTTGCTGCATGCCGACAGAAATATCGCTTATGTATGCATAAGGGTCAACATCGAGCCCGTATGTTTTCGACAGTTTCTCAATTTCTTTTGCCGCATCCTTGATATCGATCGTCCCTCTTTTAACTGGTTCCATACCAAGGATGATGTTTTCCGTAACGGTAAAGGTGTCAACAAGCATGAAATGTTGGTGAACCATTCCGATTCCCAAATCATTTGCTACGTTCGGGTCTGTTATTTTAACGGGTTTTCCTTTAACACGAATTTCACCTGAATCCGGTTGATAAAGTCCGAATAAAACGTTCATCAAAGTCGATTTACCCGCACCATTTTCCCCTAATAGTGCGTGAATCTCGCCTTTTTTGACCTGTAAAGTAATGTTATCATTCGCTTTCAAGTCGCCAAATGTTTTTGTGATATTGAGCATTTCAATGACATATTCCACTATTGATCCCCCTTGCAAGGATAGTTTGACTGAAATCGTTCTAAGGAGAAGGAAAAAAGCTATGTATTCCAGGATACGGGAGACGAGCCGACCATGAATGATTCCGCGATAATATCAATAAACAGTTATAAAAACGTCAACAATCGCACCCTAACTAAAATAAGCAAAAAAAATAATAGGATTATTTCTTATTTAAAACCCGGGATACAGACCGATGCCTGTATCCCGGCAACAAGGACCAAATCTTATTCAGCTCCGAGCTCTGCTAAGTAAGCATCCAATTCTTCGTCTGTGCTTGGTGCTGTGATTTCACCGTTGACGATTTTTTCTTTCCATTCATTGATGACATCCCAGTGTTCTTGAGGGATATGGTCACCGGTTGTAGCCAGTCCGACCCCTTCATCCGCAAGACCGAACCAGAGGGTCTCGCCACCCGGGAAGTCACCATTCATCGTTCTTTCGGAAACTTCATAAACGGCATTACCAACGTGTTTCAATACAGAGGTTAAGGTTACGTTGATACCTAATCCTTCAACTTCACCTTGATCATATTGGTCACGGTCAACTCCGATTACCCAAACCCGATTATCCGGATTTTGTTGGACCAATTCTTTTGCTTCAGCGAATACACCGTTACCGGTATCACCAGAAGCGTGGAAGATGACGTCAGCTCCCTGATTGTAGATGGCACTGGCAGCCTGTTGTCCACCGGCAACATCGTCAAAAGCGCCGACATAGTTGACGATCACTTCAATATTCGGATCAACCGCAGCAACACCAGCACGGAATCCTGATTCAAAACGTTTGATTACATCGAGTTCCATTCCGCCGACAAAACCGACTTTTCCGGTTTTTGTTGTTAATGCTGCAGCAACTCCTGCAAGGAAGGAAGCTTCTTGTTCTTTAAACATGATGCTGACCACGTTCGGTTGATCGACTTCAGCATCGACGATACCGAAATACACATCCGGGTTTTGCTGGGCCACTTCATTTATAGCCTCGATGAACAAATATCCGATTCCGAAGATCAAATCGAAGTCACGACGAACCATTTGATTCAAGTTCGGAATGTAGTCGGCATCTGACTGGGATTGTAAGTAATCGTAACCGTTGTCACCTTGTTCCAAATTGTAATCTTTACCAAAGGCTTGGATTCCCTCCCAAGCGGATTGGTTAAAAGATTTGTCGTCTACGCCACCAACGTCAGTAACCATGGCAACTGAAAAATTGTCTTCCTCTGCACCTTCATTCGTTCCTTCGGTGTCGTCGCCGCCGCCGCTTCCACCACAGGCGCCAAGTATCAGTGCAACGGCGATTAAAAGGAGCAGTAAATACCACTTTTTATTTTTCAAATGAAAAACCCCCTTATATTTTTTAGTAGAAATAATGGGCAAAATGACGAACCGGGTGCAAGAAAATGTAACTGGCTAAAAAGTTCGTTCGTCATTTTCTTCCATATTTCTACTGTCTAAAATTACTATAACATGAATAATAGAAAACAGAAACAAAAAATGGATAAATTAATTAAAATTGTAAACAAAATGTGACAGCGATTACATTATTTATACAAATATTAATATTTTATATATAAAAAACCGTCAGGATTTTAATGGGTTTGGGTGCGCTTTAAAACCGCCAAGTTTTACCTGCTTTTAAAGTCATTGATGGGTTCACCCGGATCGTCCGCTCTATGAACGAACGACCGGGGATTTTAGGTGACAGAACGCTCAAGATGATTTGGCTTCATCACCCCCTGGTTTCGGAATCAATACCTCGCGCGGTTTACTACCTTGATAGGGTCCAACAATGCCACGTTTTTCCATCTCGTCAATCAGACGGGCGGCACGGGTATAACCGATGCGGAAACGACGTTGTAACATGGACACCGATGCGGTTTGTAACTCGGCAACAAGCTGTACCGCCTCATCATACAATTCATCCTCCACCTCGTCCTCGAAATCTTTCAACTCATCAGGGATCATATCCTCTTGATACTCCGCTTTTTGTTGCTTCGTCACGAAGTTAACGACGCGTTCGACTTCTTCATCGGAGACATATGCGCCTTGCACCCGGAGCGGCTTGCTCCGTCCTGCAGGTAAATAAAGCATGTCTCCGCGACCGAGAAGTTTTTCCGCACCGCCCATATCGAGGATCGTCCGTGAATCGGTCTGGCTCGAGACGGCAAACGCGATCCTTGACGGGATGTTTGCCTTGATCACCCCCGTGATGACATCAACGGACGGTCGCTGTGTTGCGATAATTAAATGGATTCCTGCAGCCCTCGCCATCTGCGCAAGACGCATGATCGACTCCTCCACATCTCCAGGAGCGACCATCATCAAGTCTGAAAGCTCGTCCACAATGACGACGATATAAGGTAAAAACGGTTGGTTTTCACCGGTAAGCTTATTTTGTTTCGCCAGATATTCATTGTAGCCTTCGATATTACGCGTTCCAGTATGGGAAAAGAGTTCGTACCGCCGTTCCATTTCCTGTACAACTTTTTTCAATGCCTGGCTCGCCCGTTTCGGGTCGGTGACTACCGGCGCAAGTAGATGGGGAACCCCATTGTAGACGGCCAGTTCTACCTTTTTCGGATCGATCAGCATCATCTTTACTTCATGGGGTTTTGTCCGCATAAGCAAACTGATGATGATGCTGTTAATGCAAACACTTTTACCCGAACCGGTCGCCCCGGCTATGAGCAGGTGGGGCATTTTATTCAATTCGGCAAACACAGCTTCACCGGTGATGTCTTTTCCTAAACCGATCAACAATTTCGCATGCATTTTATCCATGCTTTCTTCCAGGACTTCCCGGAGGGAAACGACCGCAATCTCTGAATTGGGGACTTCGATACCGATCGCCGATTTACCGGGAATCGGTGCCTCCATTCGAATTTCCTTAGCGGCCAGGGCGAGCGCCAAGTCATCGGTGAGACTAACGATTCGACTTACTTTAACACCGACATCAGGATGAACTTCATATTTTGTTACCGCTGGACCGATATGGACCTGGGTGACGCGGGCCTTTACACCGAAACTTTGGAACGTCCGCTCCAGTTTTGCCGCATTCGCATGGACAAGTTCTCGCTCACTACTTTGATCCGTATGTTTCGGAAATTTCAGGAGGCGAAGCGGCGGTAACTGATAATCGACATTTTCCGTTTCGGTGAAACGGATTTCTTCGGAGATGAATGGATCTTTTTCCGGTTCAGGTTCTGACTCTGGCTCCGGTTCTGGAGCTTGTTCCGTAACCGTTGTTTTTTCGGCGAAGTTGGAAATGATCGGTTCGTTATTCGGGTAGTTAGTCGCTTGTTCCTCGTCCTTTTCATGTTTTTGATTACTTGTTCGCAACTTTTCTTCTGTTTTCTTAATCGAACGCTTTTCCTTCAACGTCCGGATGTCTTTTTTTAAGTTTTTCCAAGTATCTTTAAAAAATACATATAATCTTCCCCAGATTTTATGAAATAAATCACTATACGATTTTCCCGTAAGAACAACGATTCCGGTGAGGATGAGAACCCAGGAGACCAGGCGGGAACCCTGTGCATCAAAAAGCATATAGGTTAAAGCGTATAAAAGTGCACCTACCATGCCCCCTCCCAGACCGGTCGTACTTGTGTCCCCGCTGATCTCCATGACGAATAAATCCCATGTATACGTAATGACACTTTTTTTCACGAAGGGGCCGGGCCGAGATAACAATTCAAATAAGCTGATATGGTGCAAAAGTAAGATCGCAACCAAGATTAAATAAATACCGACTAAATAACGATTGAAAAAATTCGGCCAATCCCTTTTCCAAATGAGATAAAAACTGAGTATGATGCCGCTAAGCGGTAAAATCATGTACCATTCTCCGAATAGTAACCGACTGAACAAGACGAGTACACGACCGACAAGTCCCAAATTCGCGATCGTAATGATACAGAGGGTAAGTAAAATTAACGCACCGACCTCGAACTGGACCGTTCTTTTTAATTGAAGTTGTTTTTTCGTTTTTCTTTTCTTCCGTTTTGCCATAAGTTATCACCTGATTTATAGGAAATCTCACTATCATTTCAAATGGAATCATATATATATAAGGTAAGAAATGAAGAAAGCAGCCAAATGTAGCGGCTGCCTGTTGTCATTTCATTATACCATATTTTACCGCTTGTCAAAATGATGAAACGGGAGCAAAAAAAGTTGATCAAGCATACTCTGGAGGGATTTAAGAATTCAAAAAATGGTTGAGGAACGATAGGGCGATTTATTACGAATAATTTTGAACTGATTCGTAATAATTTTGTTTGCAATTTTACATTGGCAGGGGAATTTTTGCACCGGGGACAATGGTTTTATGGAGATAATGTTGTGGATCGGTACTGGCTATTCGTTTAACGATCGCTTCATTCCCTAGAATTTCTATGAGGACTGGAATCCCCTCGTAGTTGACGATCGCTGTGTTGCGCGGCTCATTTGCAAAATAATAATTTTGGAAGATCGCCTCTGGTGGTAGTATCGTATGTAAAATCATTGTAAGTACCCCTCTTTCTCCTCTTTGGATGCTTCGATCAATTCATTGAGCTTTTTCATCGCCTGGGCGACTCCGCCCACCTCATCGATGAGACCATACTGCACCGCCTGTTCACCAATTACATTCGTGCCGATATCGCGGGTTAAATTTCCTTTCGCGAACATCAAATCTTTAAACACGTCTTCCTTGATCCGGGAATGTTTCGTGACGAAATTGATGACGCGTTCTTGCATTTTATCAAGATATTCAAAGGTTTGCGGTACACCGATGACCAGCCCGGTTAGTCGGATCGGATGGATCGTCATCGTCGCCGTTTCCGCGATAAATGAATAATCGGTACTAACGGCGATCGGAACTCCGATAGAATGGCCTCCACCGAGTACGAGGGATACCGTTGGTTTGGATAAGGATGCTATCATCTCCGCGATTGCGAGCCCCGCTTCCACATCACCACCGACCGTATTCAAAATTACTAGCAGCCCTTCGATTTTCGGATTTTGTTCAATCGCTAAGATTTGAGGGATGACATGTTCATACTTAGTTGTTTTATTTTGTGCTGGGAGCTGTATATGACCTTCTATTTGTCCGATAATGGATAAACAATGGATGTTCGAATCCGTAGATAACTGGGGAACATTGGTTTGACCAAGCTGTTTGATCTTTTCGAGGACCGTTAGTGACATGGGTTTCTGTTCATCTGCTTCCGGAACCGCTTTTTCCTGGTCTCTTTTTTCTGTCATTGTAATACTCCTTCCCTTTTCATTAGTTGTAGTATTCGCAAGGTTTATGATTTCATACCGGTAGGGATTGTCCACGTTCAGGTAGTTTTTGATGCGTTTGATCGGGGCGTAGGCATGATTTCATTGTGGCTAGTGTGAGGAGGAACTCTTTATGATGAATTTTTCCCCTAAAAAGATAATTAACCTGGCAAAAGGTTTGTTTGAATCCCGTTTAACTTTTTTAGGAAAATTCAGTTTGTTTTTTAGGGAAAATTCAATGCTAATTTGAATCAATTCAACAGATGAAGATTGGATAAATACATTTGAAACCCAGCCGTCGGATGGAATTACGGAGTTTATTGATTCCTTGCACCGTTTTATTTCCGCCGGTATCTGGGTATTGCGGAATAATCTTATTCGATTCCCTTTTAAAGATTACTCTTGATAACTGATTTCTGCTAAACTTGTTCTTGATTTCCACTAACAAAATCTATCGTTAACGGGAAAACCAACGATTGAACTATGCTGCGGATTAATCGGTTTTGATCCTGCAAGAAAAAAATCCTTTTCTGGCATAAAAACACTCCCTGCCGAAAAGATCCCGTTTAGAACCGGTTTTCCGTGCAGGGAGTGCCATAATATCGATTCGTTTACAAAGATAGGAAATTATACTTCTTGGCTCACATTATTTAATACACGTCGTAGCTCTTCTCTTTCCTCAGCGTTTAATGGCACGAGCGGGAGCCGGACCGTACCAACATGGATTCCTTTCAACTGTAAAGCGGTTTTTACTGGTGCTGGCGACGGTTGCGCAAACAATTGTTTCATCAACGGCAATAAATGCTGATGCCATTTGGCCGCTTTTTGCACATCGCCGGCAAGGTAACTATTGATCATCGCTTGCATTTCTTTACCGATGACATGGGAGGCGACAGAGACAACACCGACGGCGCCGATGCTCATAGCAGGAAGGGTCAGACTATCATCACCGACATACAGTTCGAAATCATCCGCCGTGTTGGCAATGATTTGCGTCATTTTGTCGAGATCGCCACCCGCATCTTTTACGGCGACTATATTGGGAATCTGACTGAGACGGATCACGGTTTCTGGAGCGATTTCTATCACCGAACGACCTGGAATATTATAGATCATGATCGGCAGCTCGGTTTCCATCGCGATCGCCCGGAAATGTTGGTACAACCCTTCTTGACTCGGTTTATTGTAGTAGGGTGCAACGAGTAAAATGCCATCTACCCCGATTTTTTCCGCCTCTTTTGTCAATTCGATCGATTCCTTCGTATTATAGTTACCGGTCCCGGCGATTACTGGAACACGTTTATCGACTACTTTGACGACATGATCGTAAAGGGCCAATTTCTCCTGCTTCGTTAAAGTCGGTGATTCGCCGGTTGTACCGGTAATAACGAGACTATCGGTGCCATTTTTCAATAAATATTCGATTAAGAGCGTGGTTTTTTCAAAATCGACGTTTCCCTTTGTATCAAAGGGAGTGACCATCGCCGTTACGATTCGTCCGAAACGGGCCATTTTATCACTCCTAGTATCATTGGTTTATATCGAATCATTTTTTGAAAGAGAATTACACGTTCCATTCATCATTGTGAGAAAATTACGTTTTTAATACATGGTCATGAAACCGTTCTAAATCTTAAGGGTTAAGGATTTTTTTCAATCTCAACAATAATACACAACGAATTAAAACGGTTACAACCCTTTCCGTTCCAGAAACCCATCGTGGTTTTCCGGAAGCGATGAGTTGGTCATGAGCATCTTTTTTAAGGAAATCACGCAAAGTTTCCCCGGCTGGAGCATATTCAAAAACAGGCCGGGTAAATGACCTTATAGGAAACCCGGCCGGTCGTTCACAAATACATCGCGCTCGATGAAGGATCATGCCGTCTGGTCGAAATTCGACGTTACCCGTGGTTCTTTAATACCTCTTTTCCTCGCAACACTAAATTAAGGTTTTTTCGCAACGAACGCACTTTTTTCATCGATCGGTACCCGGTCGTCATCTTCTTTGTCAAGTTCAAAAGCTTCGTGTAGTGCATTGATCGCCTGTTTTAAGTCTTGCTGTTTGACCAATACCCAGATCGTTGTGTAACTATCAGCGGATTGTAAAATTTGGATTCCTTCCCGAGATAGTGCAGTGACAATTCGCGCGGTAACTCCCGGTACACCGGTAATCCCCGCACCGACGACAGATACTTTCGCACAGTTTTTCTCGATTTGCGGTTCATAACCAAGATCTTCCAGAATTTCCCGAGCCCGATCCGCAACCCGATCATGGACTGTATAAACGACACTGTTCGGTGAGATATTAATAAAGTCCACGGAAATACCATTATTGGCCATCGCCTTAAACACTTCGACTTGCAAATTGTATTGCTCTTTTTTCGCGAACACTTTGATTTGCGTGATGTTCTCGACATAAGCGATCCCGGTTACCAGACGTTCTTTCACATCGGCTCCGCGGCTTTTTCGCGATAATTTCGTGACTAAAGTACCAACACCATTGCTATAAACCGGGCGGATTCGGATCGGGATATCAGCTTGCATAGCGATTTCCACAGCCCGGGGATGGATCACTTTAGCACCTTGATGGGCAAGATTGACGACCTCATTGTACGTCACTTCATGGAGCGGTCGAGCGTTTTTCACTAATTTGGGGTCTGCCGTCATGATCCCATCCACATCGGTGAAAATATCGATCCACTCCGCTTGCAAACTGGCACCCAGGGCTGCTGCCGATGTGTCGCTACCCCCGCGACCGATCGTGGTAATCTCTCCATCGCGTGTCGCGCCTTGAAAGCCAGCGACGACGACGGCATCATGGTCTTCTAATTCTCGCAATACTCGGTCTGGCTTCATTTCGATAATTTTCGCTTCTGTAAATTCATCATTGGTCACAAAGCCGGCTTGTGGACCGGTTAGGGCACAGGCTTTGATGCCATTTTTTAACAACATTTCCGTGAACACAACGGCGGAAATGATTTCTCCGCAACTCATGAGCAAATCTTGTTCTCGTTTTGATAGATGGGTTTGGTTCCCACCGATGAGCGAAAGCAGAGTATCTGTCGCATACGGATCACCGCTTCTCCCCATGGCACTGACAACGATGACTGTTTTGTATCCTTCTTGCAAGGTTTGTTCGACATGTTTTAAAGCAGCCAGACGATTGGTCTCCGTTCGTACGGAAGTACCACCGAACTTTTGAACTACGATCTTCATAGTACACCTCATTCACGATCTATTTTTTTAGTAAATCGAGTTCGATCAAACTTTGGACGATTTGTAATGAGTTATAAGCGGCACCTTTTAATAAATTGTCGGCGACAACCCACATGTGGAAACCTTGATCCACATCCAGGTCTTTGCGAACCCGACCGACGAAGGTTTCGGTTCTCCCCTTAACCAATTGCGGTGTCGGGTAAATTTGTTCGGCTGGATTGTCCATTAACACAAGGCCCGGACCTTCAGCGAGCGCATTCTGGATGTCGCTAACGGTCAGACCCGCTTTTTCCACTTCGAAGTAAACCGATTCACTATGGCCGCGTTCGACAGGGATGCGGACGCAAGTTACGGAGATTTGTAATTCTGGCAAGTGCATGATTTTCTTTGTTTCATGCACCATTTTTAGTTCCTCGCCCGTATAACCATGATCCCGAAATTGATCGATCTGCGGCAGTGCATTGAAGGCGATGGGATAATGTTTCGGATCACTTTTTGTCGGTAAAATGTTCGCTTCCACTTCTTCTCCTGCGAGCATGGCTTTCGTTTGCTCATACATTTCCGCTATAGCACTATTTCCGGCACCACTAACCGATTGATAGGTGGAAGCGATCACCCGCTTTAGACCAAATTTTTTCCGGATCGGTTCCAGGGCAACGACCATCTGAATTGTAGAGCAATTGGGATTGGCGATGATTCCTTGATGATTCTTCAAGTCTTCTTCATTTACTTCTGGAACTACAAGAGGGACATCGGGATCAAGTCGGAATGCACTCGTGTTGTCCACGACTACTGCACCGCGTTTTACCGCTTCAGGAGCGAGTTGCTTAGAAACAGTACCGCCAGCAGAAAACAGGGCAATATCAACTCCTGAGAAGCTTTCCGGTGTTGCTTCTTCAATCGTTAGCTCTTCACCTTGAAAAGGTACTTTTTTTCCCGCCGAACGGCTGGAGGCGAGTAATTTCAATTTTTTAACCGGAATATCCATCTTCTCTAATAGGTTGATCATTTGCTGGCCAACGGCACCCGTTGCCCCAACAACCGCAACTGTATATCCTTGATTGGTCATCGATCGTGCTCCTTCCCATAATCTTTGAACATAAAAAAATAAAAGATCGATCACGTTTTCTTTAGCTTCTGAAGTTTATTTTACCATAATCACTGTGAACATAAAGAGATATTTCTTTGTTAAGCCGTTTTCACGAAGGCGGGAAAAGATACTAAATCCTTTTACTCGTTCGACCTCTTCCTTTCTTTCTCTCTTACAGTTTTCCGCAAAAAAACTTCCATCTTTTTCGATGAACAAGAGTACGAAAAGATTCTGAATAGCCGTTAACGTGATCGATCCTCGTCATTTCCGGAAGCGTTCGATGATAACCGGCTGAATTTGTTTATGCTCGAGTGCATGTTCAATCGTCGGGACGAGCTGTGTCATATCGGCGACCATGGAATTCGGTTTTTTAAACGGATCATCTTGACCAAAGGGGATGAAGTAAATATTTTTTGTCGCCATCAAACGCATGAGATTCACACCATTTAAGCCGAGGGCATCGTTTGTTGAAATTCCGAGCACGACGGGACGATGATTCCGCATCGTCGCTTTTGCAGCCATTAAAACCGGACTATCCGTTAACGCGTTAGCCAGCTTACTCATCGATGCCCCGGTCAGTGGTGCGATCACCATACAATCTAAAGGCTCTACAGGACCGAGGGGTTCGGCCTCAACAATCGAAGCGATGACTTTCCTTCCTGCCGCTTCTTCCAGTTTTCGAACCCAGTCTTCTCCCTTACCGAAACGCGTATCGGTGTTTTTGACCGTATAGGTGACGATCGGAATCACTTCCGCGCCCAAATCCACAAGTTTGACCAACTCCGGAAACACCGCATCATAGGTGCAATGAGAAGCGGTAAAACCGAAGCCGATCCGTTTTCCCTTTACATTCATGGTGCTGTCCCCTCTCTTTTGTGTAAAAGTTCTCGTAATAAATCAGCAAGCACATTCGCGAGAATCTGCCCCGCCGTTTTCGGTGCAACGATGCCCGGTAAGCTTGGAGCGAGAAGAGCTTTAATCCCGCGTTTTTCCGCATAACGAAAATCGGTTCCCCCGGGTTTGGAGGCAAGATCGATGATCAAAGTATGGGCAGGCATGCGGGCGATCACACTGG
>CALKAK010000123.1 GCA_937983015.1 uncultured Bacillaceae bacterium
AATTAAGGTTTATTTGGTGTGCCCAATTTTAACAAATTCTCCGTTTTATACTGCATAAAAATATTTCTTAAAATTCCCTTGACTTTTTATAGCTGGTCTTTTCTCTTATTTTTGCCTGAATAACACCCTTTTCCAGTAACCGTTCAATTTGCTGTTGATTATATCCGTGCTCCCTTAATATATCGACCGTGTCCTCACCTAATCGGGGTGGGTGTTTCGTAATTTCCAGTCGGGTTTTTGAAAGCTGGACGGGGATGCGAGTTACTTTCAAGTCGGGGATTTCCGGATGATCCACTTCCACGAGCATTCCGGTACTAACCGTCTGCGGATCTTGGATTACCTGTGAGATGTTTTGAATAACCGAACAAGGAATTCCGCGTTTTTCCATCTCTTTAATCCAGTAGCTCGCAGGCTTTTGTTTCAACACTTCCTCGATCGCCGCATTTAATTCTCTCCGGTTTTTGACACGATCCACATTCATCCGGAAGCGCGGATCTTCAATCCATTCTTCCTTGTTCAGCACCTTGCATAACCTCGCAAAAAGCAAATCATTGGAAATCCCGATCATGATCGGATCATCAGCCGTCTGGAAGTCACCATACGGCGCAAAGGAAGCATGATTAGTGCCCATTTTCTTCGGAGCTTTCCCTGTTGCTAGATAAGAAAGGATATGGTACCCCATCCAAAATATTCCCGTCTCGAAAAGCGAAGTTTCAACTTTTTGTCCAGATCCTGTTAGAGCACGGTAATAAAGGGCTGATACAATGCCAATTGCTCCCCACATGGCACTTCCCTGATCAAGAATCGATACGGCCGCTCTGGCCATTCCGTCCTCTTCAGTTCCATTAATGCCGATAATACCTGTGTCTCCCTGGACTATGGCATCATATCCCGGTTTATACCGCTTTTCACCTTGTTGCCCGTAAGCGGATAACGAACAATAAATGAGTTGAGGGTTCAACTCTTTTAACGTTTCATAATCGAATCCCAGTTCCGCAGCTTTACCATAGCGGAAATTTTCTACGAAGACATCGGCTTTCTTCACAAGATCATAGACTAATTGCTTTCCTTCATCTATTTTAATATTGATGACGATCGATCGTTTATTCCGATTGATATTCAGATAATAAACCCCTTCCCCCGCCATCAGTGGATCCATTTTTCTCGAGTCATCGCCAATATTCGGTTTTTCTATTTTAATAACTTCCGCACCGAGATCAGCCAGAATCATCGTTAAACTCGGACCGGATATATTCGTCGTAAGGTCCACTACTTTCACACCTGTTAACGGTCCTGCCATATTCCATCCCCTTTTCATTATCATAAATGGAGATTGGCGATCATGTTAGGAACATCTCATTAAACCACGTTCCCACTTTAGTCCGTTTATTTTTTATCGCCTTCATTTTTACCGATTACTGATAACAAATGCTGTTTTGTTCGTAAAATGTGGTTTTCCAATATTACTCTTGCTTCTTTAGTCCGGTTATTCTTAATAGCTGTAATAATCTCTTCGTGCTCCTTGTGGGCATCCTGCAGACGGTCAGGGATGATACTCGGTGTGTAGAGTGGAATACCCGTCCAGAGGATGTCGATCATCTGGTGAATTCTCCGCCACGGGCATCCCTGGTATAGCACCTTATGGAATTCTTTATTCAGTTCCATATATTCACGAATATCGTCCTCGTCTTTTCCAAGCGCTTGCATTTTTTCATGATAGTCTTCTAGAGTTTGCAAGTCTTCTTGTTCCAGATAGGGTATGGACCGTTCCAGGGCTTCACCCTCCAGCAATGCACGCAAATGGTAGATTTCTTCGATATCTTCCGCAGTAATAGGGGTAACGATCGCCCCTCTTCGCGGTTCGATCCGGACCAGCCCCTCAATTTCCAGTTGTCTCAAGGCATCCCGGATCGGCATACGGCTGACACCGAGTTTAGCCGCCCATTCCTCCTGAATCAAGCGATCCCCCCATTTAAATTCCCCTTTTAAAATAACTTCCCTGAGTTTTGTAGTGACCTTATATTGTAAAGTTTGCCGATCCTGTTCGGAGAGCAAAAATTTTTTTATCCATTCCTGTTCACTCCATATCTATTAAAAAACATGTATTTCGGTTTGCAAGTTTCTCTCAATTTCTTTAATAAAAGTCGTATGATCTGCATTCGGATCCCCATTCATCAAGGCTTGCTTCCAAATCTGGTAAGCGGCACTGGCAACAGGAGCAGGTATTTTCCAATCATCCGCTAAACGGATTGCATTCCCCATATCTTTTACCATCAAACCGAGCGCGAAATTACCATCGAATTTCCGCGTCAAAATATGTTCCGGAAATTTCACCTCGCTTGTGTGACTCCTTCCCGTGCTGGTATTGATGATTTCTATAAAGGTTTTCGGATCAATACCGTTTTTAACAGCGATGGCCAGGCATTCGGCAGTTATCGCTATAGTGGTTGCGGAAATCAAATTATTCAGTGCTTTCATCGCATGACCGGAACTAATCCCGCCAACATGAAAGATATTCTCACCTATAATCTGTAAAATTGGCAACGCCTCTTGATAATCTGCATGTTCTCCTCCAACCATGATCGTCAACGTCCCGCTTCTTGCTCTGGCAACACCCCCGCTAACCGGTGCATCGATTAACCGGATTCCCTGTTGTTGTAAGACCCCGGCAAGTTCAAGTGTTGCTGATGGGTTAGAGCTACTCATCTCGATCAACATACTACCTGGTTTAAACCCATAATGGATTCCTTCTTTGCTCTGAACAACTTCCTTTACGATACGATCATCTGGAAGCATCGTAATTATATAATGGTAGTTTTCGCCAGGGAACGAGGCGAGGAGTGGGGAATGGCACCTAAATGGGCCAGTTCGATCATCACATGCTCGTTTTTATCAAAAATACCGACATTGAAACCCGCCTCCAAAAAATGAACAGCAAAATGATATCCCATCTTTCCTGTTCCGATTATGCCAATTTTCAAATGGTTTCACCCCGTTTAAAAGATTGAACGAATTCCAGAAATGCTTTTAAATGTCTAAATGGGATTATTATTGTCTGAATCGCGCAACTCCTTCTTCATACAGATCGCCACCATGAGCATCATTGATCACGATAACGGGGAAATTTTCGACGAAAAGTTTTCTAATCGCTTCTGTTCCGAGATCTTCATAAGCAACCAGTTCCGCTTGTTTGATGGCCTTCGAGATGAGGGCTCCCGAACCACCGATTGCAGCAAAATAGACAGCACCGTATTGGACGATGGCTTTTTTCACTTCTTCGTTCCGGTACCCTTTTCCGATCATGCCTTTTAGCCCCATTTCAAGCAATTTTGGCGTGTAGGCATCCATACGACTGCTAGTTGTCGGCCCGGCCGAGCCGATAATCTGACCCGGTCGTGGTGGGGTTGGACCAACATAATAAATAACCTGACCATGTAGATTAAAAGGAAGGCTGCCACCCGCCTGTATCGTCTCGAACATTCTTTTATGGGCGGCATCTCTTGCGGTGTAAATAGTACCAGTTAACAAAACCCAGTCTCCAGATCTTAAGTCCTTGTATTCATCATTTTGAAATGGCACCAGGATCTTTTTCATGATAAAAACTCCTCAAATTTTTATTTACAATATGACTTCTTTGTGGCGCGATGCATGGCAGTTCAAATTAACCGCCACCGGCAGGGAAGCGATATGACACGCTTCGACTTCAATTTTGACATCCAAAGCGGTAATCGATCCCCCCCAATCCTTGTGGTCCTATACCTAACCGATTAATCTCCTCGATCAATTCTTCTTCCAATAGACGAATGTTTTGATCCGGATGACGATCACCGATTGGGCGGAACAGGGATTTTTTCGCAAGGTAAGCACATTTTTCAAAATTTCCGCCGATTCCCACTCCGACAACCAGTGGAGGACAGGCATTAGGGCCAGCCGCTTTTACAACATCTATAACAAATGTTTTAATCCCTTCAATTCCAGCCGAAGGAGGTAACATTTTCAGCGCACTCATGTTTTCGGCTCCCCCGCCTTTTGCGGATAGTTGAATCCGCAACCGGTCTCCTTCGACGAATTCATAGTGGATGATCGCAGGAGTGTTATCACCGGTATTTTTTCGTCCCAGGGGATCGCGGACCATCGAATGGCGTAAATAGTGATCTTTATATCCTTTACGCACACCTTCATTGATCGCATTTGTCAACGTGCCACCGGATACATGGCATTCGGAGCCGACTTCAACGATAAATACAGCCGTTCCCGTATCTTGACACATCGGCAAAAATTCTGTACGGGCCACCTCCGCATTGCGGATTAACTGCTTTAAAATATCTTGACCGATCTCCGATTTTTCTTTTTTCAAAGCCTCACGGAATGCGGTTAATACATCTTTTCCGAGAAAGAAATTCGCCTGTTTGCATAATTCCGCGACCGCATCTACGACGGTCTGATAATCTATGAATCTCATGCTGGATTCCCCTCACAAAAATAAGGTGTACATTAATATAGGTTCGCGGGAAATCTGAATGAATCTGTCAATTCCCCGTCACATGTTTCATCAAGTCACGAATATCCGAAACTTTTTCCAGATTCATGACTCCTTCAACAAGGGCAGCTCTCTTCTCTTGCGGCAGGAAGTAGGTCAACGTGTTGAATTTATCAATCAAATCTTTCGCTGTTACCGGATTTTCCGGGTCTCCCTTCGGGTATTCCGCTCTTTTTACGATCGCATCACCGGTTTTTAATTGGATGGTAACTTCCGTCCCCCATTTTTCCGGATATTTTTGGTCAATGTCCGGATCGATTATTACTTCGATCCGTTCCATCAACCGGCGGATCGTTTCATCCCGAAGCATTGTTTCATTGAATTGATTCAGGCTTGCATCCCCCTGAATCAGGGCTAAAGCTGCACAAAATTGCATGCTGAATTTTGCCGCATAAACCGTCTCCGGAGCAGGGTTATTGGTGATATCAATTGCAGACTAGTACGCTTTAACGGTGATTTTACCAATCTTTTCCAGAACAACATTCGTGTCATTTTTTATCTCTATCATCAGATCAATAGCTGGATGCATATGACGGAACGAGGCGTGAATCTTAAAGGAATTCTCGATAATTTTAAAATGTTCACCGAGACCTGTTGTGACTTTCTCAGGATCGTAACTGTCACTCATCGCTTCGAAAAAGCCCCGCCGCCCTTCTAGAATTTTCCTGGCGGCCGTAAATCCTTTTTCCGCCAGGTAGGCGCTAATAACCCCGTTCATGGCCGCTTTCGCTGTGTGTAGTTGTTTGGACATCGCCCCATCTTCGATAAATTCCCATAAACCGGCTGCCTGAGTTCCTGCTGAACCTAATGCGTGAACGATCCCTTCTTCCTCTAATTCCAGTAATTTACAGGCTGCAGATGCCGCTCCAAAAGTCCCGCATGTTGCCGTATTATGCCAATAATAGTAATGGGAGGGAGATACCGCTTCACCGATCCGGTAGCACACATCATAACCGATAGCAATCGCTGTAATCAGTTCTTCTCCGGATGACTGTTTTGCTTCCGCAATGGCAAGAGCTGCCGGAATTACTACAGTTCCCGCATGGATGATCGAACCTTTGTGAATATCGTCAAGTTCCAGTACATGACCCGCTGCTCCGTTCACCATGGCCGCATTCGCAACCGAACTTTTCCCGCCGGTAAATAAAGTCGAATGCGGTTCGCCTCCCATTTCTTTCACATAACGATCGATAATTTGCACCGGTTTCTCCTTCGCTCCAGCTAACGCAGAGCCGAGATAATCGAGAACACAAAGTTTAGTAAATTCTACTACTTCATCCGGTAACCGCGAAAAACTCGTCGTGTGGATAAAATCACTGAGCAAACGACTGAGTTCCATTTCCTTCCCTCCCGGTTTTCACAAAAAATATAAACAAAATTCAATCAATAGGAACGCGGTAGACCGAGGACGTGTTGCGCGATATAGCTAGTGATCAAATTGTTTGTAACCGGAGCTACGATGAAGAGCCGTGCCTCACGGAATTTGCGTTCGATATGGTATTCTTTCGCAAAAGCATAACCCCCGAATGTCGTCATGGCCGCATTCGCTGCCTTCCAGGCACTTTCGGAAGCGAGATATTTGGCTATATTTGCTTCCGCACCGCAATTTTTCCCCTGATCGAAAAGGACGGCCGCTTTATCGCGCATCAGGCGTGCTGCTTCCACCTCCATGTAGGCTTGCGCGATCGGAAACTGTACGCCCTGGTTCCTGCCAATCTCCCGTCCGAACACAACCCGTTCATTGGCATATTTTACGGCCTTGTCGACAAAGTACAAACCATCACCAATACTTTCCGATGCAATCAAGATCCGTTCTGCGTTCATACCGCTCAGCACGTATTTAAAACCTTTTCCTTCTTCACCGATCAAGTTCTCCACAGGGACTTCGACATTTTCCATGAAGATTTCTGTCGTGTGGTGATTTATCATCGTATCGATGGGCCGGATATCGATCCTGTCCTTTTGTTCACGCAAGTCCACGATGAATAAACTTAACCCTTCGGACCGTTTTTTCACCTGCTCCTTCGGTGTTGTCCGTGCTAGAAGCAACATCAAATCCGAATGTTCGGCACGGGATATGAAGATTTTTTGACCATTGATAATATAGCGGTCGCCCTTACGGATAGCTGTTGTGGTAATACTTGACGTATCACTTCCCGCCGTTGGCTCGGTGACCCCGAAAGCTTGCAGGCGGAGTTTACCGCTTGCAATTTTTGGCAAGTAGCGCTGTTTCTGTTCTTCGTTACCGTGTCTGAGCAAGGCGCCCATCGTGTACATCTGGGCGTGGCCTGCTGCCGCATTACCCCCGGATCAATTGATTTCCTCCAGGATTATACTTGCTTCCAGAAGCCCTAAACCCGCACCGCCGTATTCTTCTGGAATCAATACCGAAAGCCAGCCTTCAGGCGATTACTATAATAGCGATTTGCTTCGGGTCGGCTCGGGAATCATTATGCTTTTTAACATCTTTTATATTGCATCGCAATTTTCTGCAGGAGCGCAAATCTTCCAGAATATGCTTGGAATCAGTTATTTTTGGGGGCTTGTATTAATCACGGCGATCGTTGTGGCATATGTTTACGTAGGTGGTTCCTATGCAGACGTTTACACAGATGCAGCTCAAGCGATTGTCATGGTAGCTGTCGGGGTTATCGTTTTTGTATCCGGTATCATTATCTTTGGTGATGGAAATATCAATACAGCATTCACAAATATCACCGAAAACCTGGCGAACCAGGATGAAAAACTGGTACAGATTTTCAACCCGGAATCCAATTATTATGCGATCTCTGCAGTAATCGGTTTATTTATCATCCAGTTTGCTTTTTCATCGCAACCTCAACTATTTAACAAAGTATTATCATTAAAACAACCGAGCGACCTTCGGAAAATGATCGCAACATATATCATAACGGCATTATTATGCCTAGTCGTATTTTTCGGCGGTTTTTACGCTCGGGTTGCCCTGCCTGACCTTGAAGTTCCTGATCAGGCTTTGCTCGAATATGTTGCCTGGGGAATGCCGGATTTCCTTGCTGCTCTCGTTGGTGTGGCGATCCTGGCGGCTGCCCTTTCGACGACAGACGGACTGTTCGTTGTCATCTCGACCATATTTGCCAATGATATTTACCGTAAAGTACTCGTAAAAAGAGGTATTATCAAACACGACGAAGAGACATTAAATAAAACAGCATTCCGCATAAGTAGATTCGCGGTCATCGCTGTTGGAAAAATCGCTCTACTAATGGTCTTGAATCCACCTAAATTCCTAGGAAATTTCATGTGGATCGGCATTTCCGGGGTCGCATCCGGTACATTAGGGCCGATATTGTACGCAGTGTTCACACGGAAAAAGGCCTCGCCCCGTGCCGCCGAGATATCGATGATCGGTGGTCCTGCTTCCTACTTATTCTTCTACTTCTCAGGTTTAGAAACGAGTCCGCTAGCCGCAGGAGGCTGGGGTACGGTAGTCGGTACGCTTGTTATGTTTGTATGTGCCAAGTTATTTAAATATCCAGCGCAAAAGATTGAAAAAGGGAGAACCGTCGATGTGGATTAGTCCGATGCTCTCCATCTGGCTCTATGCAACCATCGGATCATTACTTGTCTGCGGATTCATCCTCTGGAAATGGTACGACGATGAAGAATAAAGAGGTAGTCATGTACGTAAAAAGCCCGGGATGGTACTGCACCCCAAAAGTTGGAGTAAAAAATCTAACTTTTGGGGGTCACTACCGATACTAAACATTCGTTCCCGGGCTTTCCTTTATTCATGAGAATACGTTTTAAATAATTAAGAGTTAAACCATTAAACTGGGCATCCATGTAGTATTTTATTTTTCGCCAAATGCTTGCAACTCCTTACAAATTTCATCAGTCACCTCAACCGTGGAACAATCGCCACCGATATCGGGAGTTTTGCATCCTTTTTTCGTCGTGTTTTCAATAGCGGTTAATATCTTTTCGGCAATCTCATGTTCGCCAAAATGATCGAGCATCATTTTCGCGGTCCAGATCTGACCGATTGGATTGGCGATATTTTTACCGGCAATATCGGGAGCCGAGCCATGAACAGGTTCAAACATAGAAGGGTATTCTCCGGTAGTATTGATATTGGCCGCTGGTGCGATACCGATACTTCCCATGATCGCCCCGCCAATATCTGTTAAAATATCCCCGAATAAATTGCTAGCTACAACGACATCAAATCTCTCCGGATCAGTGATAAAAAGCGCTGAAAGTGCATCAATATGCCATTTTTCTGTCGCAACATCCGAATATTTCCCGGATATTTCCTTGAACACTTCATCCCAGAAGGGCATTGTATGGAAAATTCCGTTGGATTTTGTGGCACTCGTCACATGTTTCCTCCTCGTTTTTGCAAGTTCAAAGGCATATTCCATCACATTTTGCGTATTTTTTCGGGTGAAAACGGAATTCTGGATTACGATCTCGTCATCCCCCCGGTGAATTCGCCCGCCGATTTCACTGTACTCCCCTTCACTGTTCTCCCGTACCACGACAAAATCAAATCTCCCTGGTTCGGCAAGCGGGGAGCGGACCCCTTCCAGATATCTCGCTGGACGAACATTGATCGTTTGTTTAAATTCCCGGCGAATTTTCAATAATAGTCCCCATAACGAAATATGGTCGGGAACGATATCCGGGTTACCAACTGCCCCGAGAAAAATCGCATCAAACTCTCGTAGTTTTTCGAGACCATCCTCAGGCATCATCTGTCCCGTTTTTACGTAATAATCACACCCCCAGGGGAATTCTGTGAAAGAAAAATCCACCCCCCCGTGTACTTCCGCCGCTGTTTTAAGCACCCGAAGGGCCTGGGGAACGACTTCATTACCAATTCCGTCACCGGGAATCACCGCTATGGATAATTTCCGCATCTTTTCACCTCTCCCCTTTCTGAATGTTTCTATAGCAGATGCAATTACAAGTACTTATTCCGCTGTTTAGCTGATCCCGAGATACACTTGTTTAATATGTTCATTGTTTTGCAGTTCATCTCTGTTACCAGAGAGCGATATTTTTCCGTTCTCGATTACGTATCCTCGATCACATAGATCGAGCGCACGGTGAACATGCTGTTCTACAAGAACGATCGTAACATCCCGGCGAATTTCATCCAGTGTTTTAAAAATTTCATCCGTTAAGATCGGTGCAATACCGAGGGACGGTTCATCCAGCAATAATAGTTTCGGTTTTGCCATGAGCCCTCTGCCGATGGCGAGCATCTGCTGTTCACCGCCGGATAAATTCCCAGCCAGATGGTTGATCCTTTCCTTTAAACGGGGGAACAAATCGAGAACATACTCCATCGTTTCCTCCCGGTATTTTTTCGCTCGGCGATTGTACCCGCCAAGACGCAAATTTTCTAAAACCGTCATCTCCGGAAACACTTTTCGGCCTTCCGGAACATAAGCAATCCCGAGTTCTGCCATCCGGTAAGCAGGTAAGTCAGATATAACCAGGCCTTCAAAAGAGATGGTTCCCGTTTTTGTGACAAGACCGACAATGGATTTCAAAATCGTCGTTTTTCCCGCACCATTCGTTCCAATTATGGCAACAACTTCTCCCTGATTCACCTCAAGGGAGATGTCCCAGATGACCTGGACATTTCCATAGTAGCTGTTTAAATGGTTAACGCCTAGCATACGCATCACCCAGATACGCTTTAATCACTTTTTCATTCTCCACGATTTCTTCCGGTTTCCCGAGTGCAATCAACCGGCCATTCTGGAGAACCGCAATACGTTCAGCCAGTGCCATGACCGCCCGCATGATATGTTCGATAATTACAATCGTAACACCTTCCTGGTTAATCTCTTTAATCAGCAGAATTAACTGGTCGATTTCTGCCGGTGTCAATCCTCCCATCGGTTCATCAATCAATAACAGTTTTGGTTTCGTCGCCAGTGCCCTGGCCAGTTCCAACTTCTTTAAATTTCCGATCGAAAGGGAGCCGGACGGGATGTCCCGGTACGCATCTAAACCGATTTTTTCAAGTACCACTTCCGCCCTTGTTTTTGCTTCTTGCAAATGTTTACTGCTCGATAATCCGGCTACGAGCACATTTTCATAAACAGTTAATTTGGCAAGGGGCTTGACGATCTGGAACGTGCGGGCAAGACCCATCCGGTTTAATTGATGGGGTTTTTTTTCCCTGATATCCTGGTTGTCAAATATAATTGAACCGCTTGTCGCGGGAAATGTCCCCGCAATCATATTAAAACATGTTGTTTTTCCCGCTCCGTTCGGTCCGATAATCGCGAAAATTTCGCCTCTTTCCACTTCGAAACTAACTTGATCCACAGCCGTCAAACCACCGAATTTTTTCACGAGTTTATCCACTTTGAGTATACTCAATGTCCCTTCTCCTCCTTTTCGAAAGCCGCTCTTTCAATTGGTTGATGCCGTCAACAATACCCCCGGGTAAGTAGACGATGACGAACATGATCACAAGACCGTAAATCAACAAGTAAAGGGAAGGGAATGCCTGCAGGACATCCATATCTTTCAACCATTCCTGTAGCGTGATCAAAATGGAAGCACCTATCACCGGTCCCAGAATCGTACCGATGCCCCCCAGTACCGTGACAAAAATCATTTCCACTGACATGCTCACCGTTAACGTCATATCAGGATCGATAAATTTATTGTAAAGGCCATAGAAAGCACCGGTAAATCCTGCTAAAAACGCACTGATAAAAAATGCTTTGCTTTTTACAAGAATAGTATTAATACCGATAGCCTCTGCCGATTCCTGACTTTCGCGAACGGCGATGAACATATACCCCGTTTTCGATTTCATAAGAAAATAACAAAACAGGCTGACTGCCGCTGTCAAGATCAGAGCTAAATAAAAGTACTCATCTTTGCTTGAAATCTGGATTCCTAAAAATTTAGGTACCGATAATAGCATCATGCCCTCGCCGCCATTCGTGACGGATTTCCAGTTTCTTCCAACAATATGAATGATCTCAGCAATTGCGAGAGTTCCAAGGCCAAAATATGGTCCGCGCAGACGGAAAATCAAGAGACCAATCGGTAAAGAAAAAAGTCCCGCGAACAATCCACCTAAAATAAGTGTAAGGAACATATCAAGCTGTAGATGATTCGTGATGATCATCGCACTGTATGCGCCAATCGCCAGAAACATCGCGTGCCCGAACGAAATCTGACCGGTAAATCCGCCCAAGATATTCCATGCGTGTCCGAACATGATCCATATTAAAACCGTAGTTACGACCGAATAGATATGAATATCTGCGAATATCGGGACGATCGCGCCAACCAGGATAACTGCACCGAGTGTGTACAATACAGCTCGCAACCTTTAAACCCCCTTCCCAAACAAACCGTGCGGCCGGTATAAAAGGATGAGTAAAAATAAAATGAGTCCGAATACATCCCGATAGCCAGTTCCGCCAGGTATGTAGGTAGCTCCAAAACTTTCAGTGATTCCGAGAATCAGACCACCGATCGCAGCACCAGGAATACTTCCCATGCCCCCGAGGACAACGATCACAAAAGCTTTAACCAGGAATAACGAACCGATACTGGCATAAATGGGATAAGTTGTCGCCAGAACACAACCGGCAATACCGGCAAAAGCTGCACCAAGACCAAAGGTGAGCGCAGAGATTCTCGAAACATTGATACCGATAATGGTTGCTGCCATTTGTTCCTGGGAGGCGGCACGAATCGCAAGACCTGTATCCGTTCTCGTTAAAAACAAATGCAAGATAACAATTAATAGTCCCGTGATGATAAACCCCATTAAAAAAGACGCATTGAAGGTGATCCCGCCAATTTTCCACAATTTGTTTTCCCAGTACAGATTTTCACCGGTCATCCGCAAAAAGTTCGGACCCAGGAGAAAGGGCAACGCCATGAAATTGACGAGAAAAATACTCGAACCCGCAGTGACAAGGAGCGTGTTTTCATCCCGACCTTTTTTCGCTTTCTCGACGAAAAATTTATAGAGAAAAAACCCGATAAAAAAACAAACGATTACCGCCACAAACATACTCAAAAACGGATCGAGACCGATCGCCTTAAAAAGGAAATACGCTACAAACATGCCGATCATCACGAAATCACCGTGCGACATGTTAATCACTTTCATTACGCCGAAAATTATTGTCAGACCTAAGGCGATAATGGCATAAATACCGCCGATCATCATTCCATCAAAAAGGGTCTGCAACAAATTTTATCCCTCCTCGACGTGTGTTTTCCCATCTCTTGAACGAACGGATTTGATGAAAAACTGGGAGGAAGGACCCCTTCCTCCCCTTCCTCGATTGTCCATCATCTGTTCCAGCCCGGGAAGAAAATAATCTCCTGTTCCGCGTATTCATCGGGGTACACGGTGACCAATTTTCCGTTGATCCATTGGGCGATATTCGTCACCGCACGGTTTTGATTGGTATACCCGTCGAAGTCTTCAAATTTCACTTGACCGAAAACGGTATATAGATCAGTTTCTTCAATGGCCTTGCGCACGCTTTCACGGTCAAGATTTTCCGCTCTTTCTAGAACATCGGCGATGACGTACATGACTGCATAGCCTTCTACCTCATGCTCGCCGGGTTCATGACCGTAGCGCTCTGTGAACTTATCAAAGAATTTCTGGTAATCCGGGTGATTTTTATCGCCGTGCCACGGACCAGCCGTTAAAACTGTTTCAGCAAGCTCGCCGGCCTGCTCATAAAATCCGATTATCGAATGGCCCGCTCCCGTCCCGATGAATAATTTCGGGTTGAGGTCCACTTCGTATGCCGCTTTGATTAACTGTGTCGCATCATTATCATCACCAGCAGTCATCAAGACGATATCCGGGTTGAAGCTTTTCGCCGTTTCCATAACCGGTTTCAAGTCGAGCTCACCGGCAGCGTACTTCAGCTGTTCATATCCAAAGCCCGTCTCCGCGATAAAATCTTTCAATCCGTATTCATACAGCGCTTCACCAAAGGCATTATCAACATTTACATGGACGATAAACTCGGGCGGATTTTTCCGCAAATAATCTTTCAGCGCAGTTACGTACATTCCCGATGTCGGATTCATCCGGAAGACATATTCGTAACCGGACATGGTAGCAAGGTCGCTCGTTCCGTGATCGATAATATATGGAACTTTATTTTCTTCTGCCACCTGTGCCTGTACGAGTGTCACGCCTGACGAACGTCCGCCGGTCATGATCATGATCTCTTCATCCGCTACAAGTTTCTCAGTTGCGGTTTTTCCTATATCCGGTTTTTCCTGGGAATCCTCGATCACAAGTTCCAGCATTCTTCCTTTTACGCCACCGGCTTCATTAATTTCTTCAATCGCAAGTGTATAGGCCTGTTCAAACTTTTCACCGAAAACTGCTGAACCACCCGTCATTGGAAGAACAGCGCCGATTTTAATCGTGTCCTGCTCTGTTCCGGTCTGTTCATCATTACCATTATTTGCGGAACCCTCTGAACTGGAAGACTCTTCCGAACTGCAACCGGCAAGGAGCAAAAACAAACTAAACAGCAAAGCAAACAATCCCCTGTTCACCAGTTTGAACATCAAATTCTTCCTCCCTCTTAGAAATTTTTCTCCACTTTAAATGAAATCGCTGTCATTTTATATCAATGCGACTTCCCCCTTGAATATTAATTTAATTGTTAGTATACTGTATCCAATCTTTTTTGTAAATTAATTAAATACATAATTTTCGGATTTTTACAATAAGTTATATTTTTCCGGACCACTTTACCGGATAAATATCTTTTAACTTAACAGATTCATCATCCATCATTATAGAAGTAGTGATCGTGACCGATTTCATAAGCAGTGTGTAGTGAACTTTTACCCTGTTGACTTACAATCATTCTCTCTATTAGTTTTCCCTGATAACCAAATATTTCTTTTCATATGAAATGAAGAAAGCTTTCCCTCTGGATGTCCTTTGATGGGAAAGCTTTTCCAAATGCATGTTATGAGTGTGCCTACGATTTTTCTGGAATCGGTACACTTTTTTCAACTATTTCAATTTATTGAAAAGGAATTAGGTATTGCCATAAAATTATGAATTAAGTATATATTCGGTCGAGGAGAGCTGAAAGAGATGACGAACATCTTATTTATCTTCACGGAAATCATTTTACCTATTTTTATATTGATCGGGATTGGTACATTACTACAAAAAAAATTTAAACTCGATTTGTACACGCTATCCAAATTAAACATGTATTATCTTACTCCTGCCATCGTGTTCAATAAATTATCGGATAGCAATCTGCCTCTTTCTCTATTCGGGGGTGTCCTGCTATTCTCAGCAGCCCTAGGCGGAATTATGTATATTTTGACCGTTGTCGTTGGCCGCTTGACCGGCATCAATAAACGGAAACGAACCGCTCTAACCCATAGTGTATTATTCTACAATTCCGCCAATTACGGGATTCCGGTTAACGAGCTTGTCTTCAGGCACGATCCGTTCGCTTCATCCATTCAGATATCGGTGATGATCTATCAAAACATACTCGTTTATTCTTACGGGGTATTTTCATTGAATTCTTTAAACAAAAGCTGGTATAAAACGATCCAGGAGTATTTTCGAATGCCGCTTTTCTATGCCCTGGTTTTCGGGCTGGTGTTCAATGCATTCGATGTGGATTTACCATCGTTCATCGCAACCCCGATTGAATACGTGACCAATGCGTTAATCGCGATCGCCTTATTGACATTGGGCTGTCAGATCGCTGAATATATACCGAATTTCCGCAATGTTTTAATGTATGTCAGTTTGTTTATGCGGTTGATGTTAACCCCGGCTGTTGCTTTTATAGTTTTGAAAATCCTCCAACTGGACGGGGTACTAGCACAAGCGCTATTCATTTCTACAGCGATGCCAACAGCGGTCAATACTTCCATCATTGCCCAGGAATATAACAATGAACCACAATTTGCCTCACAAACGGTTGTCATATCGACCCTTTTGAGTTCATTAACTTTGACATTCATCATTCACATAGCGATGAATATGTTTTAATGATTCTTTAGGTTATTAATTGAAATAAATAAACGGGCAGCACCTCACTGCCCGTTTTTATGATGTAGACGTGATTTTCTTACAGATTTGTAAACCGATGAACACTCGGAATTTCGCGAAAATTTTTATTTTAGAATCGTTATTATATTTCTTGTGAATTTTAACGATCGTTTCGCGGAATCCAGGTTATTTTCGTTTTGATTGATTAAGAAATTTTTTTGGCTAAATTCCCGCTAGTTTCGTTAACATTATTAAGCCTTTCTCGGGATTGCTTTTTATTTCGCAGATTTGTGAACCGGTAATAATCCAGCTATTGAAATAGATCCACTTCCCGGCTTACCAAGTTATATAATAAGTACCAATCTCCCATAGGTAAATATATACGCTTTTTTTGTATGATATACCAAGGTTATAAAAAATCTAGTTTTATTTGATTTTATAATCTTCCATTCGAATAGTTTATTCTATAAATCTTTCCATGATTGATACAGAATGGGGTCAAAGGGAATCGGTAATAAAGTGCATTCGTTGTCGATCATGGGAGATTTTTGCACAATCGACGGCAATTTTAATTCAAATTGTAAAAAACTTAACATGCTTTCAATTTTAATTTCAAACAAATTAACCTGAAAACCTAGAAACCAAAAAAACCTCGTTACATTTTCAGTTTTCTGGAGACAATCATCATTCAT
>CALKAK010000124.1 GCA_937983015.1 uncultured Bacillaceae bacterium
GAAGGTGTATCGATTGGCGTTCGCCTCGATTTTTGTACCGTCCAGAAAATAGTTCGCAAAAGATATGTATCCTTCATCAAGCAACTTCAAAATAATGGATTCGAAGACATCGGCGATGAAGTGCCGCATGCGAATCCCACGAAACATATTGATGATCCGATAGTCAGGTGTCTGTATTGCGGCCAACCACATAGCAGGAATGTTTTCTCTTATCAATCTTTCGATTTGACGGCAAGAATAGACTTTTTGCGTATAAGCGTAAACGATGATTTTGTGTATTATCATTTTGGGATGTAGGATGCCTTGCCGTCACCTTTGTAGTGAGCAAAAAGCACTTCATCCGGCACCGCTTCGATCATTTCATCAACAACAAGTGCAATATGATTTTCTGGTACAAGAGCTTCAAGGTCAGGGATAAATGTAATTTGACGGTTATCATAGGGAATAAAAATGGGGGAGCGATGGCTCTTATTTTTCTGTTTTGAGGATTCTTCGCATATTTCTTCCGGTACTTCTGGAAAAAGTGTCATCTGGATGGTATTATTAGTGGTAAACTCATGTTTACTCACGAAAGATCGCCTTTTTTGTAAATGATTGTTTGCTTACTTACATTTTACAAAAAGGGGCGATCTTTTTGTTTATTTTTTGGTAAAAATTAGTGAAAAATGGGGCATCTAAAAGTCATCGACGATGACTTTTTAGACAGCCCCTTTTTGTCGTAAGGGGTTCGTTGTTTGTTCGGAAATTAAAGATAAGAAGCGAAAATATGCTTGAAAAATTATTTTAACTGTTCTATAATAAATATAACAAATATAATAAAGAAAACAAAAAGGGATGGACAGTTTGTTTATCAGTTTTGATTTCCAGTCGGATGCACCGATCTATGTGCAGTTGCGGAACAAAATTATTGAAGGCATTGCCAGCAAACAATTAAACCCCGGCGATCCTTTACCTTCCGTGCGAAACCTGGCTAAGGATTTAGGCGTAAATATGCATACAATAAATAAAGCCTACCAGCTTTTAAAAACTGACGGTTTTATTCAAATCCACCGGCAAAGAGGTGTCGTCATCAATCCTGATGGTTTTCCCGAGGTGACAACGGATTTTCTGGAAAAAGTAGAAGAGGAACTGCGTCCGTTGATCGCAGAGGCGATTTGTCGTGGGATGTCGCAGGAAGATATACGACGTTTATGTGACAACTTATATCACCAAGTGAAAGAAGAAGGGGCGGAAGAATGAAATGGATCATGTACGGAACGATAATCCTGCTGCAAATTTTTGTAGTGGCGATCATGACCATTACTCCCTATATCACGAGAAAAACGGAAAGTTTCGGTATCGCCATCCCACAAGAGGTTTATAATAAACCGACCCTCGTTCAATTCCGGAAACGATACGCTCACAACTGTGCCATTTTGGGCGGGATCGTTACAATTTTGCTAATCGGGCTGATCCCAGTATTGAATGAAAATAGTCGGTCGGTTGCCTATGTCGTCAGCCTTTTCGGTTATTTATCGGATCTTTCTTTATTTATTACCATTTCATCGTCATTGACACGAAGTTTTATGTGAAAAACTCGTTTACTCCCATAGCTGGTTTCTTCTTCCATTGGCTATATCCATCCTGTCACTCATTTTCATGTTCACGAATCTCGAAAGATTCCCCGAACGCTTGCCGATGCAATACGATCTAGCGGGGGATGTCACACGATGGGCGGATAAATCGATGGGGGCCCTGTTGGCCGTACCGCTTTTGCAATTGTTTTTAACCGGACTGTTTCTCTTTATCAATATCGTCATATCCAAAAGTAAACAACAGCTCGTTCCGGACCGACCGGAGGAATCGCGCTTCCAAAATATCATTTTCCGCCGTCGCTGGTCTTTATTTACCATCGTATGCGGAACGATCATGGTCACCATGTTTTCACTGATCCAGCTATCCTATGTGATCCCGATGAACAATACGCTCTTAATTACCGCTTTCATGGCCGTAACACTGTTCATTACTGCCGGTGCTTTCGTTTTAACGCTCACAACGGGACAGGGTGTAAGCCGAATACAGGTGGTCAATGGAAAAGGCGGGAAGAAAATAACCGTGACGATGACCGGTATTGGAAACTCGACACATTTTACTTCAATCCCGATGATCCAGCGCTCTTTGTTGAAAAACGGTTTGGCAGTGGCTGGACGAATAACTTTGCCCGTCCCTTTTCTTGGGTACTCCTGATCGCACCGATTTTGATCGTGCTTCTGATCACCATGTTTAATGTTTATATAAATTGAAAAAAGGTGAAAGGAGGGGCGGTTTTTCTTTTTCAAAAATGAGGAAGGAGAGGAAGTGAACCGATGGAAAAGCAGAGAAAACTATCCGGGTTTTACACGTATTTGTTTATCGGAGGGTTAGGGATCGCTTCCCAGTATCCGCTTCTTTTAGCCGAAATCGAAAAAATCTCTTCCCAACTCCCCGCCGATCTCGCGATCCCGAAAGAATTACTTGTGATTCAACCATTAATTTTGAATGTCGTACTCATGCTTATCACTTTAATCATCGGCTACAGCTTGGCCCATAAGGTTCGGTTGAAATCTGCGCTGATTCATGAACAACAGTTTTTTCCTGCTTTGCAATCCGGATTAAAAGCGGGCATCATCGGGGGAGCCGTGATGACACTGAGCATCCTTGTTTTCGACCTCTTCTTTCATCGATCCATCCCGGATGGCCATCTGGACATGTTCCAGCCCCCAAACTGGTTGAAATTACTGGCAGGCTTGCTCTATGGTGGAATCGTTGAAGAATTGCTCATGCGCTGGGGGATCATGACACTGATCGTATTCTTATTATGGAAATTGTTCCAGTGTAATCGAAGCACGCCATCTCCCCACATGTACTGGATCTCCATTATCATCTCCGCGATACTTTTCGGCCTTCTCCACTATTCAGCCAA
>CALKAK010000125.1 GCA_937983015.1 uncultured Bacillaceae bacterium
GACCATGTAACAGCGCGCTTACCCCCGGTTCGCTTGATATAATAATCGCGCACCGTTTGGTTGTATTCATCAAGCTGTTTTTGCATAACATCTTTATCACTTACATACGTGTTTTCATGATACACATGCGCCAAAGGCAGACGGGGTTTCTGTTCGTTGATTTTTGCGGGATAACCGATCACTAGGCCGAACAGCGGAATGACACGTTCGGGAATTTCCAGAAGCTTGCAAACTTCTGGTAGGTTGTTCCGCAACCCACCGATATAGCATATGCCAAGACCCATCGATTCTGCCGCTATCGCCGCATTTTGCGCTGCAATCGCGGCATCGATCAGACCGACCATGAATTTTTCCGTCGTTTCGATCGTCGGGATGACATCAACACCTTCCAGTTCACCGATGAAGGCATGGCGGTAAAAATCGGCACAGAAAATAAGCAGGTGCCCCGATTCGGCGACAAAATCTTGATTACCGGATAATTCCGCGATCTTCTTTTTCTTCTCTTCATCCGTCACCCCGATGATCGAGTAGGCCTGGATATAGCTGGAAGTCGATGCCCGCTGAGCACAGGCAACGATTGTTTCGATCTGTTCTTTTGTCAGTTTTTTATCTGCAAAATGGCGGACGGAGCGATGGGCAAGAATAGTTTTGATGACTTCGTTCATACCGGTCCTCCTCTACAATGATCCAAAACCAGTTAAACAGAAGGGTTCCCCTTCTTCAAGCAAAATGCGCTTTTTGTCGAAAATGGAACTTGGGTGCATATTTGCTATTCTAAGCCGGGGAAATTTTGCTGTCTCAGCGCTTCGTAAACGAGGATCGCCGCCGTATTCGCGAGGTTTAACGAGCGAATATTTTCGTTCATCGGAATGCGCAGGATCCGCTCCCTATTTTTCGCAAGTAGATCCTTCGGTAGACCGGTTGTTTCCTTTCCGAAGATAAAATAATGATCTTTATCACGGTCGGAAAAGTCAAAGTCAGAATAAGGTTTTATGCCATCCGTTTCCACATAGTAGAACTCCCCATCATTCTTCGCGAAAAAATCATCGAGCGAGTCGTAGTAGGTAATATCCACGTACGGCCAGTAGTCGAGCCCAGCCCGTTTTAACATTTTATCATCGGTGCGAAAACCAAGCGGACGGATGAGGTGCAATTTCGTACCGGTTCCCGCACATGTTCGAGCGATATTTCCCGTGTTCGCCGGGATTTCCGGCTGGTATAGCACCACATGTATTGCCACAATGTTCACCTCTTTAGTTGTTGCAACTTGTACGTGAATGAGCTCTTCTCGAAAAAATCGCTCCGAAAAAAGATGTTAAAGGTCGTTATTTAGATTCTCCAGTGCCCTGCGAATCTCTTTTAGCACCACTTCATCTTTTTCTTTTTCCAGAGCAACGTTTAAAATCGTCGCAGCCTCCGAGGTGCCGATCCGACCTAATGCGTATGCCGCCGTCCCCCGGATCACTGGGCGCGGATCTTTCAAGATGAGCGTTTTTAGTTCCTCCAGATAGGATTCATCCCGGAAATGGGCGATCGCCAAGATCGCATTGCGCTGAATCGGCTTCTTCCCTCTCCAGGCACCAGCCATATACCCGAAACGTTCCCGGAATTCCCGGTTACTCATCTGTAGCAATGGTCTTAACAAAGGTTTTGCATCTTCCGGATCCGGTTCGAACTCTTCGTGAATATGAAAATCGATCCCCCGATTAAAGGGGCATACTTGTTGACATGTATCGCAACCGTACAGACGGTTCCCAATAACCGAACGGTATTCTTCCGGAAAATGATCCTTCGTTTGCGTTAAATACGAAAGGCAGATTTTCGCATTGATCTGTCCGCCCTGAACGAGAGCACCGGTCGGACAGGCGTCGAGACACTTCGTACAATCGCCGCACTGGCTCTCAAGCGGCTCATCCGGTTCAAAAGGAATATTCGTGATCATCTCCCCCAGATAAACAAAGGAGCCAAATTCCGGGGTGATGATCGAACAGTTTTTCCCGCTCCAGCCGATTCCGGCCCGCTCTGCAACCGCTCGATCAGAAAGCTCTCCGGTATCGACCATCGATTTGCAGCGCGCTTCCGGATAACGGGATTTAATAAATTCCTCTAGTTTTTGCAAGCGATCGCGCAGGACCACATGATAATCCATCCCCCAGGATGCACGGGCAAAAATCCCTCGCCTTTCACCCTTGGTACCGCGAACATTGTTCTTCATCCTTGTAGGATAAGCGAGGGCAATGGCGATAATTGACGCCGGTTTATCGAATAGCAAAGCCGGATTGGTCCGTTTTTCAATATCCGGTTCTTCAAAACCTGAATGGTAGTTTAATTCACGCTGCCTGATTAACCGCGCTTTTAATGTAGTGAATGGATCAGCGCTGGCAAACCCGATTTTATCGATGCCGATCGTCTTACTATAAGCGATGATATCTTCTTTCAGTCGTTGCAAATCCATGGGTCCTTCTCCCCACATTTTTTAATCATTCACATCCCGTCATATTGTATCATAGTCTCATTGCGGAAATCTTGTCATTTTTTTCCGGAAAACGAAAAAACGCAATGCTTCGTTCATTTCGAAACGAAACACTGCGTTGGCACATAAAAAGTATGGAGCGGGTGATGGGAATCGAACCCACGACTACAGCTTGGAAGGCTGTTGTTTTACCACTAAACTACACCCGCGATAAAGAGAAGTATTTTCTGTTTTCCTCACGTAGAAGGGAAAAACTAAAAATATGCAAGCGTGTATTCTTGACGCTCTAGTTAATTATTCAGAAAGACAAGCTTTTCATACCGGATTTTTACAAATGCACATTATATAATACCATGCTTCGTATATTTTGTCCAGTATTTTTGTCAGATTATGTCACTTCTTGTATTTAATATTCAATTTAATTAGATTTTTCCTCAAATGTCAATGGTTATGATCGTCGATCCCTTCTCGGGATGCATTCGGAAAAAAGTAGCGGTCCCCCGCTACTTTTTTCTATCTATCGTTCTTCAGCCAATGGCTGAAAATGCAAGACGAAATCCGCCAGCGTCCGTACCATTACACCGGTAGCTCCCGCCGGTCCGAGATCATGATCGGCCCGGGTGGTAGCCGTCCCGGCAATATCAAGATGGATCCATGGCGTCTCTTCTGCAAATTCACCGATAAATGCCGCCCCCATAATCGCGTGGCCTTCCCGGGTTGGTGAATTATTAAGATCGGCGATTTTACTGTCCCGTACCTTCTCTCGGTCCTTTTCCGTGAGCGGCAAGAGCCAGATCATTTCTCCGGTCTTCCGGGAACGGGCCAAAAACTGTTCATACAGTCCTTGATGATTCGTGAAGGCACCGGTTTTATCAGTACCGAGGGCGGTGATGACCCCACCGGTTAGTGTCGCGGCATCGATTAGTATATCGGCCCCAAGCTCTTTAGCGTAGGTGATGGCGTCTGCCAAAACTAAACGTCCCTCGGCATCGGAGTTGAGCACTTCTACTGTTTTGCCACTCAATGTCGTGATGACATCATCTGGTTTAAACGCAGAACCACTGATCATATTGTCCGTTGCCGGGATCACCGCAAGGACATTTTGTTCCGGTTTCATCGCACCGATGATTTCCATCGCCCCGAGCACGGCCGCAGCACCGGCCATATCCGATTTCATACCGACCATGCCCGTCTTCGTTTTGATGGAATAACCACCCGTATCGTAAGTGATTCCCTTGCCAATAAGTCCGATCACATCATCCCATTCTGCTTTACCTTGATATTTCAGGATGATCAGGCGTGGTTCTTCGCTCGATCCTTGATTTACAGCGAGAATCGCCCCCATGCCAAGCCGTTCTAAATCGGCTTTATGTAAAATGTCGACGGCAAAACCGTATCGTTCTGCGAGTTCACGGGTATAGTTAGCGATGTCCGTCGCTTTCAACAAATTCGGTGGCGTATTCACTAGAGTCCGCGCCGAGTTCGTCGCCTTGCCATAAAGGTCCCCAATCTTCAAAGAATCCTTCACTTCCGCAGCGTCACCACTGGAATAAACAGTGATCGCCTGAAGGGTATTCTCCACTTTTTTCTTCTTCGTTTTATAACCAGCAAAGCGGTATGTCGCCATGCGGCAAGCTTCACCGAGAAGGTAGGCAGCATCCTGTTGCGAAATTGTATCCGTCGTGAAGGTGTCAAGATGAACACTTACCGTCGCGAGCTTCAATTGCTGAACCTTTTTAAAGGCTTTACCGAAAGCCTCTCGCAGTTCATCTTTCGACACGTTCGCCTTTTTTCCCAGACCGACAAACAGGAATCGTTTCACTCCAACCAAACCAAGGGTGGGGATTACGGCCACATGTTTTAATTTGCCGGAAATATCCCCGGCTTTTTGCAATGTCACCAACTCTTCCTGCAATTTCTCATCAAAATTCTTGAGCCAGTCACCGAACCCTTCAACATCCTGGAAGACACCAATTAGTAAACATTCTTCCTGGTTTTCGTAATTCAATTCTTTTCTTACTGTATACAAATTAACACCCCTCCATCCATTATAACGGATGAAAGGAGAGATGAAAAAGCGTTAATAAAAAAAGAAAACGGGTCAATCCTCGCTTCCCGTTCATATCGGCAAAAAGTTTTTCATCAACTATCGGAACTAAAACCTAATTGGGAACGGAATACCTGCATCGATTCTTGCTCATTCAATGCTTCCAGTTCTTCGTCTGTCAGTGTACCATCGCCCATTTCAACGATATACACCTCAACAGTCTTTTTCCCCCACTCGTTATAGACATCCTCTACGGTTTCAAAATAGAGATCGATTTTATTCCCTTTAATGGCACCACCTTTATCAGCTACAACCCCATAACCATAATCGGGAATGAACAAAATGGTCCCGATCGGGAAAATCGATAAATCCGCAGCTATCGTCGAATACAAATCCCGTTTTACTTTTACACCGGAATAGGTAATACCATAGCCCGGGTCACCGGGACGCTTTCCCGTTGATTCATAACCTGCCGTGTATCCAGTGGCCACGACGGTAGTGCTAGGATATTTCTCCCAATTAAAAGCCTCTTCCAGTGCGGGGACTTCCCCTTTAATTTCTTCCGATGAAGAGATCGCTGTTCGCGGTGTAAAGGCAGCTTTCAACCCTTTCAAACGCATGGACATTTTTTTCATCGGATGTTCTTGTATAAAATCTTTGGCTCCACCGACATCAATCGTGTGGAGTTCTGCGGCTTCCACTCCGGTTACCTGTAACATGGTCGTAAGGAAAGCGATGACAAACAAGATTGTCATCAAGATCCTGCGCGACCAAATTTTGATGATTTTTACCATTATTTTTCACTCCTCCCGAATCTATTTCTTTCCAAAAAGGACATGCTTTATTCACGGGAGGAGTAATTTTTATGTATTTTGCTAATTTACTAAATTTATTTTTGCGGACAAAATAAAAAAGCCCCCTTTGAGGCTTAAAACATTTGGTATCCCTTTTTCCGTAAAGCTTTCAAAGCGAGACCGGATAAAACCGAACCGATAAATCCAGAGGATAAGATGATCACATCCGTTAAATAAAGACCGGTAATCCGTTCCCAGAGATGAAGAAATGATTCACCGGGCTCTTGCCAATAATTTGCGACACGAATGTCATTGACGAAGAATAAAATGATAACCGGATAAATGATAGCCATCAACCATGTGGTTCTAAAAAGCATGTTTAAAATAAAACCGATTCCAAAAAAAAGGACAAAATATAAGACCAATGAAATAATGAATTGCATGACCGAGACGATCATTCCCTCTCCCCCTTCTCAAGGACAAGTGTACAACTTCGTACCAGGGGAGTCAAACAATCGATTTTGAATCCTCTCAACGCTTATTTTTTACTTTTCCCGTGCCGTGACAGCAAGGACAGGTTTCCGTGCCCCACAATACTAACTGCAAATATCCGGCCCCTGCACAGTACACGCATACTTCCGTTCCCTTGGTAACGAGCATGGTCTTCACCTCTTTTCTCCCGGTTGTGATTATTCATACTTTAGCAGAAATCAACATTTTTAAAAAGCTTGAAAAATCAGTGAATTTTATCATTGAAAACGCACACATCAGTTTTTTACGCGCATTTTCTTTGTTATTTGCTTTTTTTATCACAGTACAGCATTAATGCGACAATAAGAGGAGCAGGGCGGTTTACTTATGAACAACAAATCGAATATACTAAAATTTGGATGTCTTGTTTCCAATGATTGATGTAGGGGGAATAATTTTGAAAGAAGATCGCCAAATTTACGATATAACGATTATCGGTGGAGGCCCGGCGGGCCTGTTCGCGGCGTTTTATGGCGGAATGCGCAATGCGACGGTAAAAATTATTGAAAGCTTACCCCAATTAGGCGGTCAGCTAAGCGCGCTCTATCCGGAAAAATACATTTACGATGTCGCCGGATTTCCTAAGGTCCGTGCCCGGGATCTAGTGGAAAATCTCATCGAGCAAAGCAAGATGTTTCATCCGACGGTCTGCCTGGAACAGTCGGTGCAGACCCTGGAAAGGATGGACGATGGCATCATCAAATTGACAACCGACAAAGAGATCCACTTGACGAAAACGGTCATTATCGCCGCCGGTAACGGGGCATTCCAGCCGAGAAAATTAAAAATTGCCGGCGCGGATCAATACGAGGGAAAGAATCTCCATTATTATGTAAATGATATAACGTTATTTGAAAATAAACACGTCGTCATTTTCGGTGGTGGCGATTCTGCGGTGGACTGGGCCTTAATGTTAGAAAAATTCGCGAAAAAAGTGACGATCGTCCACCGGCGCGAGCAATTCCGTGCCCATGAAAGTAGTGTTAAACGAATGTTCAACTCGACGATCGAAGTCATCACACCTTTTATCCCTATCGAGTTAATCGGTGATGGGAATCGTATCGAAAAGGTCGTCCTGCAGGAAAATCGTGGCGAAGAGACGAAAACGATCGACTGTGATGAGGTCATCGTCAATTACGGCTTTATCTCTTCCCTCGGCCCGATCAAAGATTGGGGCCTGGAAATCGATAAAAATTCAATTGTCGTTAATTCTCGTATGGAGACAAATATCCCAGGAGTTTACGCTTGTGGCGATATTTGTACATATGAAGGGAAGGTGAAATTGATCGCCACCGGTTTCGGCGAAGCGCCGATCGCCGTTAACCACGCGAAACAATATATCGACCCAAAAGCACGCCTGCAACCGAAACACAGTACCGCGATGTTCGACCAATGAAAAACGGAGAAACTCCATATGAAAAAACGAAACAAGACATGACCGCTCATACGAGGAGGGTTATGTCTTGTTTTTTGCCATAAAAAAATGCTGCGAAACGCAGCATTCCCGCACACTATTAACATTTTTCCGGTGTTCCCGCATTCTCGGCCGTGCGGAACGAGCTTCCGCAACCACAAGTATATACAGCATTCGGGTTGTCAATGGTAAAGCCGCCACCGAGTAAGGATTCTTTATAATCGATCACCGTACCGTTTAAAAACGGCGCATGTTCTTTCGCGACGATTACCCGGACTCCATGTTGTTCCGAGAGTTCATCATTTTCATGTACTTCATAATCAACGTTCAACCCGTAGGAAAGCCCGGAGCAACCTCCGCCATAAACGGAAACGCGAATATACGCATTTTCCTCACCGTTTTCCTTAAGCATATCTTTAATCTGGAAAGCCGCTGCTTCCGTCAATTGTACGATCGCCATCCTAACCCCCCTTTTCCATAATCACACTTAATTTACAGTATATACAGTCTCGAACCAATTCTCAACTAAATGAGAAAAGGCGGGGATTTTTTAATATAACTAAAGAAAGATGATATGGAAATGAAGAGTATTTTCCCTTCATAAAAACAGCTTGCGAGATAGGATCGAAATTTATGTTAGCAAAAAACTGTTATAAGCCGTAAATTAATCGTTCGTATCATCGAAGTTGTTATTTTTTTATAATTTCGCTATAATTTTTTATGTGTGAAAATTTTCTTTAATTTCAATTCAACAGGCAAATCTCGATATGATGATCTATAGATGATCTGTTATGAGAGAAGGAAACAAAGGGGCGAAGGGGATGAAACGACTAGCGATATTAGGTGGCGGTTACGGGGGTATGCGGATTTTACAGCGTTTATTCGCTAGCGGCTTTCCGGATGACTATGAAATCACACTAATAGACCGGACACCTTTCCATTCGTTAAAAACGGAATTTTATGCCCTCGCTGCGGGCACGGTGCCGGAAAACTATATACGGGTGGCCTTTCCCGAACATGAAAAATTAACCATCCACAATGCGGAAGTCGAACGCATCGATCTCGATGAACAAAAAATAATATTAGAAGACGGTTGGGAAATTGCCTACGATGAATTGATAATCGGCCTGGGCTGCGAAGATAATTACCACGACGTCCCCGGTGCTAAAGAACACACTTTAAGTATCCAGACGATCCGTCAAGCCCGCCACACGTACACGGTCTTGAATAACTTGCCGATGAATTCCCGGGTGGCGATCGTCGGTGCCGGATTAAGCGGTGTCGAGCTTGCGAGCGAACTGTATGAATCCAGACCCGATCTCGATATTCGATTATTCGACCGAAAACCGACCATTCTAGCCAACTTCCCGAAAAAAATTAGCGAGTTCGTCAACGAATGGTTCGTTGAACATGGAATCAAAATCATCAGCCACGCCAATATAACAAAGGTCAGCGAAGGCGTCCTATACAATCATGATGAACCGATTCCAGTCGACGCTATCGTTTGGACAGCCGGGATTAAACCCAATCAAATCGTTTGTGACCTTGATGTGGAAAAAGATGAAAGTGGACGGGTTATTTTAACCCCCCACCATTATGTTCCGGACTATCCAAATGTGTACGTAGTTGGCGACTGTGCCAGCCTGCCGTTCGCACCGAGCGCCCAGCTCGCCGAGGTACAGGGCGAACAAATCGTCGATGTGTTGTTAAAGCGCTGGCGCGGCGAACCCCTTGATGAAGAACCACCAGAAATCAAATTAAAAGGAACACTTGGCTCCCTTGGCAAAAAACAGGGATTCGGTCTCATCAATGAAATTCCCTTGATCGGAAGGGTCCCGCGTTTATTAAAATCCGGGGTCTTATGGCTGTATAAATTCCAAAACGCATAAACTACTCCATGACCCGGTGAGAACCGGGATTATTTTGTGGCCGCCATCGTTTCTCAATCGTCGCATATAGGACAAGCGAAAATCCAGCGAACGAGCTTATAACAAGATTCGCGATCAACAAATCCGGGCACGGAGTCGAGATGGAACATTATGAACACCAATATTTTCCAGTTCTTACGTTTTTCTCACGGCATATCCATTTACAAATCGACCGGAACATAATACAATAAAACAAAAAGTGCGTTTTCATGACTAAAGCTCATCGTTTAGCAGGAAAGGAGCGATTGCCTTGACCGATTTGGAACAAAGACAGCTCGTGGAAGAAGTTTTGGATAAAATTCGTCCGTTCCTCCTCAGCGAAGGCGGCGATTGTGAATTAGTGGATATCGAAGATGGTGTTGTGAAATTACGTCTGTTAGGCGCATGCCAAAACTGCCCGAGCTCAACGATCACATTGAAAGCTGGAATTGAGCGGGCGCTGGCTGACTACGTACCGGGAATCAAAGAAGTGGAACAAGTATTTTAGAAAAAAACGAAAACCAATCCGCTCAATAAACAAACCCAAGAATGCTGGATTCCAGCATCCTTGGGTTTTTTGTTTTTATTTTTCGGTGAGGACTTCCGGATTTAAAATATTGACCGGTTCATGACCATCGAGGACCGCTTTAATATTTTCATAACAGCGTTCCATCATTGCCAGCCTTGTTTCTACGGATGCGCTCCCTATATGGGGCAGGGCCACGACATTTGTAAATTTTAAAAGCGGATGATCCGCGGCAATCGGTTCCTCGACAAAGACATCGAGCCCTGCACCGGCGATTTCTCCGTTTTCGAGAGCTTTAATCAGATCCTCCTCCACAACAACCGCACCCCGTCCGGCATTGATGAAGTAAGCTGTTTTCTTCATTTCCCGAAAGACTTCATAAGTGAACATCCCTTTTGTTTCCTCGGTAAGGGGTGTCAACGTGAGGACAAAATCGGCTTCCCGAACTAGATCCATAAATTCACGGTACTCCACACCTAGAGTTTTTTCCACTTTCGGTTTCCGGTTCCGGTTATGGTACAGGACTTTCATGTCAAAGCCGCGGGCGCGTTTAGCAACGGCTTCACCGATTTTCCCCATACCGACAATTCCCAGAGTTTTATGATGAACATCACTACCGGCCATGAATAAGGGGCTCCAGCTTTTCCACTCCCCTGTTTTGACGCATTCAACCGCTTCGGGGAGACGTCTTGCCACCATTAACATCAGTGAAAATGCGAGATCCGCGGTCGTATCCGTCAAAATATCCGGTGTATTGCACACGGCAACGCCCTTTTTCGTCGCTTCTTGTACATCGATATTATCGAAACCAACAGCCAGATTAGCGACAACTTGCAAATTTTCTGCTACGCCGAACACTTCTTGATCGATCCGGTCGGATAACATGGTTAACAGAGCGTTCGCTTTACGCGCTTCTTCCAGTAACATCTCACGTGGTACTGGTTCTTCCTCACGGTCCCAAACGGATACTTCAGCGAACTTCTGGAACTTTTCAATAATATGCTCTGGCAATTTCCTTGTTATGTACACATATGGTTTTGCCATATTTATTCACCTCAATTCCTGGTACTTAACTTGTATTTTATCATAAAAAAACAGTTATTCTTTTTTTTTCAATAACCACTCCGGTAAAGGAAGAAAAATCCTATTTGCAGGGATCCGAAATACCTGAACAAAATTGGCAAGAATACGTTCATACGCTTCACTTGCTTGCGCGTAACGTTGCAAGCGTTGTAGCAATTTTCTTTTTCCCTTTTTCTCGGGTTCATCATAATACTCCTCGACCACGGTAAAATAGTGCACGGGAAATAAAAGTCGCGAAAACATCAGACGCCAGGCGAGCCCAGATAAAGGAAGGATCGATTGATAATCCTCGATGAATTTCCTAGCACGGGCCAATCCTTTTTCTTCCTGCAACAATAATACCCGTACATATTCCGCCAGATCGCGGACCGGATGGTCGTACACCCACTCAAAAGGGTTTTTCCAGGGGGTTCTCCCGCTCCAATGTGCGGGTGTGAATCGTTCATGACAGATCGTCCCACGATCAAAGGGATCCGGTGGTGCATCGAGTAGCGTATCATGTACATAACCGATTGCATTTTCCGCTAATCCACCGAAATACGAAAAAGTTTGTAGAAACCATTCATCAAAATCCGTGGCCGGACCGGACTTCAGTACCTGTTGATATAATTTTTCGAGAGAATCGAGACGGCCCTCCCAGTATTCCTGCCACTTCCCAACCCGGTTTAATTCAACAAGGGAATCGTGAAAATAAAATCCCCGGTAATGAAAAGCGGCCAGTTCGGATCCCGTCACCGGAAGCTGATCTCTGTTCCACTGTTCGAGACGTAAAAGGACAAAAAAACGCTCTCCATCTCTCACAACGTAATTTCCACCTCTTGCCGGTACAAAAGCAGGAACGAACTGTTCGTTTTGAGTTCGCATGAATTGACTCAATCGATAGCGTTCGAACAATTCATCCCGGTCCTTTTCAAACACTTCAATCATAAGATAAAGTACGAGGTGATCGGAAAAAGCAGGATAACCAGAAAATGTGAACATTTGCTCCGGTTTTACCCCGTAATGGAAATATAAAAATTCGCGATCCATCGGCCGTCCCCCTTTTATAAGAAAACAATTGACAAACCGCTCAAGCAGCGAGCGACAATTCATGTCGTTTGGCAAGCGACTAAAACCTGTTATAATTTATATATATGTTTGTTTTTTACGGTTTTATCAAGTTCTTCAAGGTATGAACCAAAGCCAATTACAAAAACTGATTTTAAAGAAGGTGAACAACATGCCAAAAAGCAAACAAAAAATTTTCCAACCCGAACAAAGGGCGAAAGAACTGCTTAAAGAACGCGGGGTTACGATCGAGGATATTGCCGAACTGGTTTATTTTTTGCAAAATGAATATCATGATGATTTAACTATGGAAGATTGTGTGGAAAATGTTGAAGCCGTATTGAAAAAAAGAGAAGTGCAAAACGCGATCATCACCGGGATCGAACTGGATATCCTCGCGGAAAAAGGGCTGTTATCGGAACCGTTACAGTCCATTATTAAAACGGATGAAAGCCTGTACGGAATCGATGAAATATTCGCCTATTCCATCATTAATATTTACGGTTCAATCGGTTTCACGAATTATGGTTATATTGATAAAATGAAACCGGGAATACTAAAGAAGTTAAACGATAAATCAAACGGTTATGTCCACACCTTTCTCGATGATATTGTCGGTGCCATCGCCGCCGCCGCATCCAGCCGGCTCGCCCACCGTTCCGCCAATGTCGAATAAAAAAACCGCTCTTCCTCGCCCTTTGAGGAAAAGCGGTTTTTTTGTTAAATCAATTCCCATTCATCAAGGCTATCCAGCGAATAGGTCGGCTGGATTTTAACGCGGGCAAGATCATCCTTGCTTGTAACACCAGTATGAACAAGTAATGTATCGATTCCGGCATTGATCCCAGCCAGGATATCGGTATGGTAATTATCGCCAACGATAAGCGTTTCTCCTTTTTCCACTCCGAGGTACTTCAATGCCATATCGATGATAATCGGCTCGGGTTTCCCGATGAAGATTGGTTTTTTTTGTGTCGATGTGCTGACAAGGGCCGTTAACGACCCATTTCCCGGCATGAGTCCCCGTTCGGTTGGCAGCGCTACATCGCCGTTGGTGGAAATAAATCGTGCACCGTTACGGATCGCTAAACATGCGACCGCGAACTTTTCATATGTGACCTGTCTGTCCAGGCCAATGATGACGACATCCGCATCTTCTCGTGCCAGCGGGAACCCTTTTTCCGCTAAAGCGCGAGCCAACCCTTCTTCCCCGGTAAAATAAACACGGGCTTCGGGCCAACGTTCACTGACGAATTCAGCCGTAGCCAGTGCCGTTGTAAATACTTGCTCCTTTTCAGCAGGTATATCGAAACCACGCAACTTTGCGGCGACATCTTCCGGTGTTTGCGTGGAATTATTCGTGACGAACAAATAAGGAAGTCCCTTTTCTTTTAAGCGGCGCACGAAATCGGCCGCCGCAGGTATTTTTTCGGTACCTTTATACATCGTACCGTCTAAATCGATCAAATATGCGCGATACTTCATCCTGTCACTCCTACATCATTATTCTGGTTTAAACGCCGTTACGGCGACATCTTCATTGGCTAAAAAATAGCGGACTTTCTCCGGGAACGCCTTCACGGCCGCTAAATTCTCCGTGAGAATCTGACGCATCTTTTCATGATCGATCATGATATAGTCTTGCACTAAAGATTTACGCAAATCAATGATCTGTTTCAATGGTTTTTCCATCTCGGGGGCGATCACTTTCTCATCGGTCAATATATCGATGATGTCATGGTAACTTCCGGGATCACGCATGATAAAACCATCGATCAATGCACTTCCCACATCCAAAATCGCCTCGATCAAGGTGTGGGCGATGCGTTCTAGAGCATTTTTCTCGACGGGTCCGGCGATCGCTTCCAACCGTTCAAACGTCTCCGTCTGCCGTTCCATAAATTGTAAAGTCGCTTCGATCTTTTTCCGATCTACAAAATACATGATTTCTCCCCTCTCTTCTAACACCTTGAATCATCTAATCCCTCTTATCGCTTGTCCACTTTTTTCAAGACAAAATACGGACAGCCAAAATTACAGTATTCATACAAATATTCCGTTAAAGTGCTGATTTTTGTATCGTAAGTTGCTTTTTGATTGCGGTCATCATAAAAACCTTTCAAGCGCAACTGGCCATATCCCCAATCACCGACAATATAGTCGTAGCGACTCAATATATCACAATAGCGATCACGGAAGGCTTGTTCATCGAAGCCATTTCGATATTCTTCAACAAGTTCGTAACAATTGTTTTGGATGTAGACCATAGCATCACCCTTTTTTCGTGATCTATTTTTTATTATAACTGATTTCTACTTTTATCGGGCGATCAACGAGGCTAGCGAACTTCTTCACTGATCGATGGGAAATTTTATCATAAATGAAAAAAACATATTCTCATACACTAATCGTAGTGAAAGGAGGATCTCCGGTGTATGGGAATCGTCTGATCATCAGCAGCATTTTGCTGCTTTTTGCGTTCTTTTTACTGGGAACGTATTCCGTTTCCGCCAGTGAACAAGACGATATTTACCAACAGCGCATGGAATTGTATAAAAAAACGGAAGCGGTAACGCATATCCCCTGGTATTATCTGGCCGCGATCGATCAATATGAAAGAAACATTAGAGCTGTGCGCAAGGATCTACCGAAACCGGAAGGGATTATCGGTATTTACATAACCCCCGAAGACTGGAGTGGGAAACTAAACCCAGTTACCGACGACACAAACCCGACCAGGATTCGCTTTTTTGATGGCCTGGGCGCTGACGGTAATGGCGATGGGCGAGCGGATCGGAATGATCCTGAGGATGTTCTCTATGCGATCGCCCATTATTTGCAACAATACGGTCCTTATGAAAAATATATCCGAATCGGCTTATGGGAATACTATAAGCGTGACAAAACGGTCAGTTTAATCAGTAGCTTTGCCCGTTTATATAAACAATACCAGACTTTGGATCTTAATGAAAAACATTTCCCCCTGCCTCTTCATGTTAATTATAGTTATCGTAGCACCTGGGGGCATGCCCGGGGCTGGGGTGGAAGGCGCATGCATGAGGGAACGGATATTTTTAGCGGGTATGGTGTAACGGTGTACTCCACATGTTACGGGATCGTGGAAATGAAAGGTTGGAATCGCTACGGCGGTTGGCGGATCGGTATTCGTGATCTCAACAATACGTATCATTATTTTGCTCATTTGAACGGATTTGCCGAGGGAATCAAGGTCGGCGATATTGTGGAACCGGGACAGCCGATCGGTTATGTCGGTAGTACCGGCTATGGACCACCGGGAACGAGCGGGAAGTTCCCGCCGCATTTGCACTACGGAATGTATAAAGATGACGGACGGACGGAATGGTCATTCGACCCTTATCCCCATTTAAAAAAATGGGAACGGGAAACCCGGCAAAAACAAAAACGATAAAAGTATGAATTTTTTATCCTGAAAAAGTTTACCAATCCAGGCCTTTTTCTGTCCTTGCCAACAGCTTCTCGCCTGAATATAGCAAATCGATTGAATAGGAGGGTACTTTCCTCCTTTTTTATTTTTTTCGAAAGTTTGGACTAGACGAAAATAGTTTTATCGTTTAGAATAGTGCATAATTAAATAGCTAAACGAACACATATTTTTCAGAATATTACAAATATGAAGGGGGAAAGTAGATGCGACGAAAATTCTTCACTGCACTTATTTTCGGGGTATTGACCACACTACTAGTAGCCTGTTCGGGAGGTCAGTCCACAACAGGGAGAGAAGATGTCATTAAACTGGGGCTGAACCTGGAGCTTTCCGGGGGAGTATCTTCTTATGGTCAATCGCTCAGAGAGGGAATGCTTTTGGCGATTGAAGAGATCAACGATAACGGAGGCATTCTCGACAAAAAAATCGAGTATGTTGAAATCGACAACAAATCTGATGCTGCTGAAGCAGCAAGTGTAGCAACCCGATTGACCAGCGAAGAACAAGTATTCGCGATCATGGGAGCGGCGACTAGCGGAAATACCAAGGCCCAAATCGAAATCGCCAATGATACAAAAACCTTGTTAATCACACCATCCGGTACAAGCCCGGACCTGACCGTAAATGAAGATGGTTCGGTAAATGAATATGTCTTCCGGGTCTCGTACATCGACCCGTTCCAGGGTGAAATCGCCGCCCAATTCGCTGTAGAAGAACTAGGGGTTAATTCGGCGGCTGTATACTATGACAACGCCAGCGACTATTCACAAGGTCTGGCAAAATCGTTCACAGATAAGTTCGAAGAGCTAGGGGGAACGGTGGTCATTCAAGAATCTTTTGTAGCCGGTGATACCGATTTCCGCTCAACTTTAACACGGATTAAAGGGGAAGACCCTGAATTTATCTATATTCCGGCCTATTATGAAGAAGTCGGTTTGATCATCGCCCAGGCCCGTGAACTCGGTATCGATGTCCCGTTAATGGGAGCGGACGGTTGGGATTCTCCGAAACTGATCGAACTGGCCGGTCCGAATGCGTTAAACAACACGTTCATCACAAACCACTATTCTGCCCAGGATCCGGATGAAAAAATCCAGGAATTCGTCGAAAAATTCAAGAACAAATATGATGGAAAATCACCGGATGCGTTTAACGCCCTTGGATATGACGCCATCTACATGTTAAAAGATGCGATCGAACGGGCTGATAAATTAGATACAACCGCAGTTAAAGAGGCGCTGGAAGCAACAGAAGGGTTAGAACTCATCTCCGGAACGATCACGATCGACGAAAATCACAACCCGATCAAATCGGCAACCATTCTCGAATACAAAGATGGCGAGCAAGTGTTCCGTTCAAAAATCGATCCGTAATCTTTAATCGAAATGGGAGGCGCCACCCTCCCATTTTCCGATTTTACCTTACACGCGAGGAGAGATGAGCATGGAATGGGTCCAACAGATCATCAACGGCATTTCAGTTGGTAGTATTTATGCATTGATCGCCCTCGGGTACACGATGGTATACGGGATCATAAAATTGATCAATTTCGCTCATGGGGACGTCTTTATGATCGGCGCTTTTACCGGCTTCTACGCCATCACCGTATTGAATCTGAGTTTTATTCCCGCACTACTTTTGGCGATGGCGACCTGCTCGCTTCTCGGTGTGATAATCGAACGGGTCGCTTATAAACGGTTACGTAAGTCAACACGGATTGCCGCCTTAACCACAGCGATCGGTGTCTCCTTGTTCATTGAATATGTGGTCATTTATTTTCGCGGGGCTCAGCTGGAATCCTATCCGAAGGATGTTTTGCCACAGACGAATATCGAAATTTTCGGTGCCACCTTATCCAGTCAATCCTTATGGATTTTGATCGTAACGATTTTATTAATGGTTCTTTTGCAATTGATCGTTCACCGGACGAAGATCGGTAAAGCGATGCGCGCAGTTTCCATCGATCATGACACGGCCCGGCTGATGGGCATCAATGTTGACAATACGATCAGTGCCACTTTCGCGATTGGTTCAGCTTTAGCCGGAGCCGCTGGAGTGATCTTCGGTATATATTACACGCGCATCGATCCGCTCATGGGGATCATTCCTGGTCTTAAAGCATTCATCGCCGCGGTACTGGGTGGAATCGGCCTGATTCCGGGAGCGATGGTCGGCGGGTTTTTGCTCGGTATCGTTGAGACTGCGGTCAGCTCGCTCGGTTTTTCATCCTGGCGTGATGCCGTAGCCTTTATAATCTTGATTCTCATCTTACTCTTCCGCCCATCCGGATTATTTGGAAAAAACATTCGGGAGAAAGTGTAGGTGACCGGGATGAAAAGGATCAACATCATTATAATCGCAAGTTTGATCATCCTCTTATATATACCGGTACAAATCCTTGTGCAAATGAATTTAATTAGTAATTTTTATTTAAATACACTCATAACCATTTGTATCAACATTATGCTCGCAGCCAGTCTCCATCTCATCATCGGAATCACCGGGCAATTTTCAATCGGTCATGCAGGTTTTCTGGCTGTCGGTGCTTATGTGTCAGCGATCATCACGATGAATCTCGGACTTCCTTTCATCGTTGGTATCCTTGCCGCAGGATTGATGAGCGCAATGGCAGGACTCATCGTCGGCTTCCCCACTTTGCGTTTGCGGGGCGATTACTTGGCGATCGCTACATTGGGCTTTGCCGAGATCATCCGAATTCTTTTTCTCAATCTCGAATACGTTGGCGGGGCGGCCGGGATGCGTGTTTCCCATTACACAAACTGGACCTATACCTTTTTCTGTTTGCTGATCACCCTTATCGTTATCATAAATTTCACGAATTCCCGGCACGGTCGCGCCTGTATTGCGATCCGTGAAGATGAAATCGCCGCTGACACCCTTGGCATTAACACGACTTATTATAAAGTAATCGCTTTTACCATCGGTTCCTTTTTTGCCGGGATCGCCGGTGCTTTATACGCCCATAATTTTTACATCATTCAACCGAACAACTTCGGCTTTTTAAAATCGATTGATATCTTGATTTACGTCGTACTGGGCGGATTGGGATCCCTTACCGGTTCCGTCATCAGCGCGACTTTCTTAACGGTCATTTCGACGATCCTCCAGGACTTCGCTAATATGCGAATGATTTTATACAGTCTCGTGCTGATTCTCGTCATGCTTTACCGTCCACAAGGTTTGATGGGCACAAAAGAATTGACCGACTTGTTCCGGCGAAAACCACTCATCAAGAAGGGAGAAACATTCGATGGTTGACCCGCTACTCAAACTGGAAAATGTCAATATTAACTTCGGCGGACTGAAAGCTGTGAATCGATTGAACATGGAACTTTATCCCGGTGAACTGATCGGCCTGATCGGCCCTAACGGTGCCGGGAAAACCACGGTTTTCAACTTACTGACAGGGATTTATGTGCCAACGGAGGGAACGATCACCTTTAACGGCGAACGGATCAACAACATCCCCCCCTATAAGATCAATCAAAAGGGCATCAGCCGTACGTTTCAAAATATCCGGCTTTTCGGGGATCTGACCGTTCTTGATAATGTGAAAATCGCATATCACACATTAGCCAAACAATCCATCTTTAGTTCCATTTTCCGCCTGCCCAAACATCATGCGGAAGAGGCAAAAATGGAACGAGAGGCGATCAAATTTTTAAAGTTATTTGACCTCCACCACTTACAAAATGAAAAAGCGAAAAATCTCCCCTACGGGATGCAGCGCCGCCTGGAAATTGCCCGGGCCCTGGCGGCTCATCCGAAATTGCTGTTATTGGACGAACCAGCGGCCGGTATGAACCCGAAGGAAACATTGGAGTTAATGGACCTGATCGCCTACATCCGGCGGGAATTCGATTTAACGGTGCTTTTGATCGAACACGATATGCGATTTGTCATGGGGATTTGTGAACGTATCTATGTCCTCGATCACGGCAAATGCATCGCCACCGGTACTCCCGAAGAGATCCGGAAAAATCCTCGGGTGATCAAAGCTTATCTTGGAGAGGAGGCGACTTCGCTTCATGCTTAAGATCCGCGATCTCGATGTTTTTTACGGGAATATTCATGCCCTGAAAGGGGTAGCACTGGACGTTTACGAAGGGGAAATCGTAACATTAATCGGTGCCAATGGCGCCGGGAAAACAACCTTATTGCGCACCATTTCTGGGCTAATCCAACCTCGTGCAGGAACGATTGAATACCTCGGGCAACCGATTACCGGCATTCCCGTTCAATCCATCGTCAAAGCGGGAATCTCACACGTTCCGGAAGGGAGACGGGTTTTCGGTGAAATGTCGGTCGAGGAAAATCTCGAACTCGGTGCCTATCTGCGTAAAAACCGCAGGGAAATTCGTCGCAACATGGAAAGAATCTATGAACTGTTTCCCCGCTTATACGAGCGAAGAAAACAACAGGCGGGAACCTTATCAGGCGGGGAGCAACAAATGCTCGCCATCGGTCGCGGGTTGATGGCTAAACCGAAATTATTGCTTCTTGATGAACCATCGATGGGGCTTGCCCCACTACTTGTTAAACAAATATTTCAAATCATAAAAGATATCAACACGGCGGGAACCACCATTTTGCTTGTTGAACAAAATGCCCATATGGCACTAACGGTCGCCCATCGCGCCTACGTTATCGAAACCGGAAAGGTGGTTATGACAGGCACCGCATCCGAGCTCACAAGAAGTGAACAGATCAAAGAAGCCTACCTTGGCGGTGGCGGTGTATAGATGGCAATACATGACCCGGAGCGCTCCGGGTCTTTTTCTTCCAAAAATATTAGCCTAACTTGTGTGAAACATTTACTAATTATCCCCATTTTGATTGATGTCTTTGTTCCTTTCCGTTTCGGAAAAATCGATCGCCGGAAATAAAGCACCGCCATGACTATAAAATTGTGGTACCTCGCCTTTTAATTGTCCCATCGCGAGGGGAACGCTTTGCTGAACCACTTCGATATCAGTAGTGAAGGGTACTAAAATATGAATACCTACTTCCATGTGGAGCCATATTTCGATCCATGTTCGATTGATCGGTTGTTCGATGACTTCAGTTTCTATATCATATTCGACATCGCCAACTGCTCGAAAAACAACCGGTATTTTCGGCCCCAGATTGGATAATAAAACGTTATTCGTGATCCGCCCCAGGGGAATCTCAAACTGTATCCCTTCACCCTCGACAATCTCCACCTTTTCAATTTCCCCTTCTGTCGCCACGATCGTCGAAAACGTCTTTCCCGTCTCCAGGGTATTTAAATTGCGCACGATGTTTGTCGTGATCCGATTTGCCGTGTCCATGATGATTTCCGCATCAAAGGTCGTGATCGTTTCATTTTCATATTCAACCACCTTAATCACTTCATCTAAACTCAATCCCTTACCGATTTCTTCACGAATGGCCTGATTCATGATCGAAGTCGCTAAGGTGATCGAATACGCCTCGACAAAGGTGAGTAAAGATGGTTTAATCCCTTTATGGACGATCCATAAACTCGTCGCCGTCGAAAGTAACATGAACACAAAAGACAGCAGTAACACGTAGCGGAACGGTAGTGGTTTCTGTTTCCGCCAGTGTCTCCGCAACCAGTAACGCCGCCGCCAGAATCCCAATAAAAATCCCCCCTTACATGCTATGTGTATGCAAGGGGGAAGAAATATAGTTGTCCCCTAGGAAATTCACATGAGCAGCAAGGCATCCTTACCCTTCATCCCGATACGGATCCCACGTTTTTTCGCCTCTTCCGTCACACTCTCCAACGGCGCTTCTAAGAGTTCCTCCAATGTGCGGACACCAACGGCTCTAGCGGCAACGATCCTCCGTTCTTTCAAGCGCGTATTCAATAACGCCACATCGAGCGCTCCGCACATGATATAACCGTTATCGCCGGTCACTGCCAAAAGGTTCGTTTTCGGAAGTTCCACTTGAATTCCTAAAAAAGTTCTCCCGTTGATCTCGATCGGATGAACCTCGATCACTTCACTCGCTCCCTTCCTTTCCTTAATCAATGTATGTCAGGAATTTTCGGAAGGTGCGCAAGAAGCAAGACTGGTACTGGTCTATTCTCATTCTCTGCTTTTATAGGGAAACATTTGTTGTAATTTCCATTTTAAAATATCCCGTATCGTTTCTGGCAAATAAAACTCCTTTTCACTTCGAGTCATCTCCGGATAAAAACGGGCGAATGCAAAAATATCTAACGTGGCGACCCGGTATACTTTATCCGGCAGGAGTTCCTCATCATTAATTTTGATCGTGCTTGCCGCTCCTCTACCTTCAATCTGGATATTATCGTACACGATTTTTCCGAAAACTTTTCCGCGAAAGCCAAATCCCTTTAATTCTAAATGCATGTAACGATCGCTTTCCGTCTGTAGTAATACTTCCCGAAAGCGGCTTCCGTCAATATGGACGACACACGGATTGATCGGGTGCGGACAAATTTGGTGAATCTCATATTCCGTGACCATTCCGGGCCCCAGGCCATCAAGTAAGATCCCGGCGTTGATAAACGAACAATCCGCTCTACACCACTCGGTCAATCCTTCGCATAAAAGCCGCGTTAGTGCAGATTCGGAAAACCATGAAGTAGGAAGCGGTTCTGGCAAAGAAGCGACCGGTACCGTTAAACGTCTTTTTCCTTCCTGCATCAGTTTTTTTGCGAAATCCGCTTCGTCTGGTGAAGGTGGCAAATTTTCTACCGGTATCAATCGTGCCCGTTGGTCGACAACCTTTTTGCTTTCGGGATTGAAGCGAATGACAATTTCCCCGAGGAACCGGCCATATTTACCGGTACAGGTGAGCAAGGTTTCGTTTATTCGCTTCCCGTTTTGCAATATATGATGGGTATGTCCGCCGATAATCAAATCAACCCCCGGGAATTCCCGAGCGATTTGCTCATCATCCGATAACCCTAAATGGGATAAAACGATCACGATATCGGCCTTTTCCCTGACAACCGGTAGGACCTCAGCCAATGCAATAAAAGGATCTTTGACTAACCAATTGAGCGGTTCATAAAAATTGGCATAGGGTACGGTCACTCCTGTGAGCGCAATCGTTGTCCCAGAATTCGTGTGGAATAAACGGTAGGGGTGCGCCCAGGATGGTCTTGAACCATTTTTATGAAAAAGGTTGGCGACGACACATGAAAAACCAACATCGACATACAGCCGATTCAATTCGTCATGGGATAAAGTGATCCCTTCGTTATTGCCGACCGTAACCGCATCATAGCCGGCCTCTTGTAAAAATCGCATATTTCCTTTTCCCGCGGTCGCTTCAGTAAAAGGATGGAAACGGTCGATAAAATCACCACTATCAAAAACAAAAGTTTGACCCGGACGGTTTTCTTTCGCCGCCTTTACATAGTTTCGTATGCGCGGCCAGGTTTGAAAATGACTATGAATATCATTCGTATGATATATATAAATGGTTTCCATAAACCCTTCCCTCAAAAATTCACATATTCAAAATGACAACCTGTTTTCATCATAACATAGATGGATTAGGAAGCGTAAAATCACGTACTCTTCACCAAATCCTTGCAACTCTTTCATTTTCATAGCAATTGCTCTAACAGAATATTAGCAAATCAGTTATGATAGAAATAGGTTTGTAAAAAGAAAGGAGATGCTTCATGACGAAAACCCTCTTTTCCTATCAAATCCGCACCCATGAAAAACAGGCTTTTATTAACATCGATCACTTTCTTAACGAAGCCTTAAGAGAAAGTGGCATCAAGGATGGGATCATGATCGTCTATTGTCCCCATACCACAGCCGCCATCACCATCAACGAAAACGCCGATCCCGATGTACGCAAGGATTTAAAACTCGGATTGAACAAAACATTTCCTAACGATCCGGAATACGTTCATATGGAAGGCAATTCCGACGGCCACATGAAATCATCCGTGATCGGTGCGAGTGAAACCCTCATCATTGCAGATGGCAGCCTGATACTCGGGACGTGGCAAAGTGTTTATTTTTGCGAATTTGACGGCCCCAGGACAAGACGATTTTATGTCAAAATCATTCCCGGATGATAAACATTTATTTTGACTTTCCTTTTTATCCATACAACTATACCACCGAAAAACCAGACTCCTGTTCGCAAGGGAGTCTGGTTTTTGGTTATAACAATTGCCCTGTTTCATTTCCCGTTAATGCGACAAGCTTTTTTCCGAGAAAACGCGGAATCACAAAGGATAGGAAAATCGTAATCATTAACCCCAACCAGTTGCTTTGAGTAATACCAAGAATGAAATAGCCTGCTGCGGCAGCGAAAGCGGAGACAAGGGCATAAGGAATTTGCGTGATCACATGATCGATATGGTGGCAACCCGCACCGGTGGCGGAAAGAATCGTCGTATCAGAAATCGGTGAACAATGATCCCCAAAAACCGATCCGGCCAAAACCGCAGCCATTGCCGATAAAAGGATCGTTTCATCGACCGTTGCGGCGATCGTTCCGGCAATCGGTAATAAGATTCCGAAGGATCCCCAGGAACTTCCCGTTGCAAATGACATGAATCCGGCAATGGTAAACAGGAGAAGAGGTAACCAGGTCGTATTTACTTTAGCCTGCTCGATAAGACCGGCCAAATATATACCGGTTTCCAATATACTGATTAAGCTAGAAAATGACCAGGCAAAAAGGAGGATGGAAATCGATGGGAGCATGGCTTTAATCCCTTCCTTAATCGCCAGTCTGTAAACCCTTCTCGGGAATGACCTCTGTAAGGTTTTAATCGGCCACAGTAGGGCCGCAAGTAATCCGATACTCCCCCCGATCAATAGAGAAAGGGACACATCCGTATTCGCGAAAATTAGCAAAAGATTTGCTTCACCGTCGGAACTAACGTATCCCGTCCCGATCATTGCCCCGATCGTACTGACGAAAAGCGCAAGAATCGGTACTAGCAGATTACTCATTTTTCCTCTACTTTGAATCGGAAGCTCTCCCTCCAGATCAACCGGAGCTTGTTTTGCGGGATCAAATAGGATCGCTTCCTTTTCCGCCCGTTCTTCATGCTCACGCATCGGTCCGAAATTGATCTTTCCGGAGATGGAAAAGAAAACGAGAAATAGGGCACTCCAAACATAAAAGTTCAGGGGGATCATCAAGATAAATGCGGAAAGAGGCGAAAACGAATGAACATCATTGACAACAAATATCGTGCCGATCAAAGCGATAATATATGCTCCCCAGCTCGATATTGGCGAAACCACACAAATCGGTGCGGAGGTGGAATCGATAATATAGGCGAGTTTTGCCCGGGAAACTCGCTGGCGATCGGTGATCGGACGAGCGATCTGCCCGACGGCAAGCGCGTTAAAATAATCATCGATAAAAATGATGATTCCTAATAAAGCCGTAAGGAGCTGGGCACCGCGTCTTGTTTTTACCCGGGTAATCGCCCATTCGGCAAAAGCCCTACTCCCACCACTGATGGTAATGAGTGCAGTGATGATTCCGAGAAAGAGGAGAAATAGCAAAATATAAAGATTGCCCGTATTTAAACGACCATCTTCCCAGAAAATATGTTTAACGGTATCGTAAAGAATATTAGCGGTTTTGGTAATGATTTGAAAGAGACCGGCTTCCCGGTCAATTGCAATAAGTAAAGCCGCGGCAACGATCCCGCTTCCCAGTGAAAGAATTACCCTTTTTGTGATGAGGACCAGGGCCAATGCCAGCAGTGGTGGAATGAGTGAATAAATTGTTGCGATCATAAAAAAATCCCTCCTTATTTTTTAAGGGGGGGGAACTAGTTGATAGTGATGAACCATTTCTGCCCGGTCGAAACGACCGACATACAGATGTATTAAAAAAGGGCAATGATAGAAGAATCTATCATTGCCCACTAGCAGCAATGGTAATTCCTCCATCACGATCAGTAGCTCCCCATTATGGGCCCGAGCCCATAATGACAGTCCCGTCCTTATTCAAGACGGTCCCAGCAAATATGGATGCGACAATCCATATTTACTTCGGCAAAATCCCCTTTCACATTCCGGTCATCGTTGTCATCCTCACGGAAGTTACTCTTGGATTTTGCGACCTCTACCTCATCGGATGATGATCGATAGATATTCGCTATGAAATTATAAAAATAAGTTAACAAATATTTACCGGTAAATCAAGTAATTCACTACGGAAAATCTTTACAAATGCGCAAAAATCGCTTCTCGACGATATCGAACGATTGGGTAGCGAAAACCTATCAATAAAAAAGGGCACTGATAAATCGTGCCCTTTTCTTACGATTAACCGATGGAACCTTCCATCTCGTAGCTGATGAGACGGTTCAATTCAACTGCATATTCCATCGGCAGTTCTCTTGTAAACGGTTCGATGAAGCCCATGACGATCATTTCTGTTGCTTCTTCTTCGCTTAAACCGCGAGACATTAGATAGAATAGTTGTTCTTCGGAAACCTTCGATACTTTGGCTTCGTGTTCGAGAGAGATGTTATTGTTTAAGACCTCGTTATACGGAATCGTGTCGGATGTCGACTGATCATCGAGAATCATCGTATCGCATTCGATATGGGCATGAGCGCCATCGGCTTTTCGACCGAAGTGAACGAGTCCACGATAGGTGACGTTTCCGCCGCCGCGGGAGATTGATTTGGAAATAATGTTGGATGAAGTATTCGGTGCGAGGTGGTACATTTTCGCCCCTGCATCCTGACGCTGTCCTGTAGAAGCAAAGGCGATGGACATCGTCATCCCGCGGGCCCCTTCTCCTTTCAACATGACAGAAGGATACTTCATCGTTAGTTTGGAACCGATATTACCATCGATCCATTCCATCGTGGCATTTTCTTCGGCAACGGCCCGTTTGGTTACGAGGTTGTAAACATTATTGGACCAGTTTTGGATGGTTGTATAACGGCAATAGGCATCTTTTTTAACGATAATCTCCACGACCGCCGCATGCAAGGAGTCGGTGGAGTAAATCGGTGCCGTACATCCCTCAACGTAGTTTACCGAGGCGCCTTCATCGACGATGATCAAGGTGCGTTCGAATTGCCCCATATTTTCCGAGTTGATGCGGAAATAAGCTTGTAATGGGGTTTTGACATGGACGCCTTTCGGAACGTAGATGAACGTACCGCCGGACCAGACAGCGGAGTTCAAAGCGGCAAACTTGTTATCGGAATACGGAACAACCGTGCCGAAGTATTTCCGGAACAGGTCTTCATGTTCTTTTAAGGCGGTATCGGTATCCATGAAGATGATCCCTTGTTTTTCCAGGTCTTCTTTCATATTCCGGTAAACAACTTCAGACTCGTACTGTGCCGTAACACCGGCAAGCCATTTTTGTTCCGCTTCCGGGATGCCTAAACGATCAAAAGTCCGTTTGATTTCTTCTGGAACTTCATCCCAGGAACGGCTCGTTCGATCCGTCGGTTTGACGTAATAAGTGATTTCATCAAAATCTAATTCCGAGAGATCGCCACCCCATGTTGGCGTCGGTCGTTTATAAAAATGATCCAGTGCCTTCAAGCGGTAATCGAGCATCCACTGGGGTTCACCTTTGATTTTGGAGATTTGCTTTACGATCTCTGGAGACAGGCCTTTCTCGGCACGGAATACAGAAACATCTTTATCACGGAAGCCATATTTATATTCTGTGCCGATATCCATAATATCTTTAGCCATCTTCCATCCTCCATTTCCTTCAAATAATAACATTCACAGTTTTTCAAGAATCTTTTTTTACACCTTTTTCCAGGGCTTTCCAGGCAAGAGTCGCGCATTTAATCCTTGCCGGGAACTTGGAGACTCCCTGTAAGGCTTCACTATCCCCTAAATCCATACCGGGGTCCCGCCCCTGAATCATTTCCGAAAAGGCATGGGCCATTTTCAAGGCCGTTTCAACATCCTTTCCTTTGATAAGTTGCGTCATCATCGAGGCGGAAGCCATTGATATGGAACAACCTTCACCTGCAAATTTCACATCTACGATTTTGCCATTTTTTTCTTTCAGTGTTAAACGAATCCGGTCACCACATGTCGGATTGTTCATGTCAACGGTCAAATTCCCATCTTCAAGCACTCCGTGGTTACGCGGGTGCTTGTAATGGTCCATAATAACTTGCCGATATAAAGATTCCAATCGATCAAAAGACATCGGTAAAGAACTCCTTTGCGTATACAATTCCCTCAGCTAACCGCTCCACATCGCCCTTTGTATTGTAAAGATAGAAACTGGCCCTTGCCGTGGCCGTTACGTTCAACCATTTCATCAATGGTTGTGCACAGTGATGACCGGCCCGCACGGCAATTCCTTCCATATCCAATGCAGTTGCCACATCATGCGGATGAACCCCATCGATATTGAAGGATAAAACACCGCTTCGTTTCGCGGGATCCTGCGGACCATAAATGGTTACCCCGTCGATATCGGCAAGCAACTGCATGGCATATTCCATTAACTCCCGTTCATGACGAGAAATTTCCTCCATACCGATCTCATTGAGAAAATCGATCGCCGCACCGAGGCCGATAGCCTCAGCAATGGAAGGAGTTCCCGCCTCAAACTTCCACGGTAATTCTTTCCAGGTGGAATCGTACAGCTCGACAAATTCGATCATTTCGCCGCCGTATTCCACCGGTTCCATCTTTTCTAACAATTCCTTTTTTCCGTATAATACTCCGATTCCCGTCGGACCGCACATTTTATGTGAGGAAAAGGCGTAAAAATCACAATCTAAATCCTGAACATCGATGGCAAGATGCGGGGCACCTTGCGCACCATCGACGAGCAGCACCGCTCCGTTTTCGTGGGCGATTTGGGCAATTTCTTTAATTGGGTGAATCGACCCGAGCACATTCGATACATGTGCGATAGCTACTACTTTTGTCCGTTCATTGATCGTTTTTCGGGCATCTTCGAGGGCGATCGTTCCATCTTCTTGCAAAGGGATGAATTTCAAAGTGGCACCGGATTGTTTCGCAGCCTGTTGCCACGGGATGAAATTACTATGATGTTCGGCAACGGTAGTGACAATTTCGTCGCCCGGTTGGAGAACATCCCTGGCGAAGTACCGGGCAACGAGATTGATGGCTGCAGTAGTTCCCCTGGTAAAAACCACTTCCTCCCTGTGTCTGGCGTTGATGTGGCGCTGCACCTTATCACGGGCTCCTTCATAAGCTTCAGTGGCTTTGTTACCGAGGGTATGCACGCCACGGTGTACATTGGCATTGTACTCCCGGTAATAGGTCTCCATCGCCTTCAGGACAGAAAGTGGTTTTTGCGAAGTCGCTGCACTGTCTAGATAAACGAGAGGTTTGTCATTCACATTTTGTTCCAGGATCGGAAACTGGCTGCGGATCCAGGCTAAATCCATTAGCTTACTTTCCCTTCGATGACTTGTACAAGCTGCTTCTTAACAGCTTCAATCGGCAGTTCATTAACAACCGGTGCCAGGAAGCCAAAGATAATGAGACGTTCTGCTTCTTCTCGGGTAATCCCCCTGCTCATCAAGTAGAAAAGTTGAATCGGATCCACGCGTCCCACACTCGCCGCGTGACCGGCGTATACATCTCCCTCTTCAATCAAGAGAATCGGGTTTGCATCTCCCCGGGCTCTTTCACTCAACATTAATACCCGGTTTTCTTGCTGGGAGTTGGCGCCGACAGCATCATCTAAGATTCTACCAATCCCGTTGAGAATAGCCGTCGCTTCATCTTTCACAACCCCGTGACCGAGGATAAAGCCTTCCGACCGTTTACCATGGTTAGTGATTTCCGTCGTAAAGTTTTGCGTCTGCTTGCCGCGGCTTACGACAACAAGTTTTGCATCGGAATAAGATCCATCCCCGATCAGATTCGTGATATTTTCGAAGATGGTATCTCCATCATTCATAGAACCTAGTGCCCAATCAATCCGCGCATCTCTTTCTGCATAACCGCGACGATTGACGTATGTGGTTATGCCTTTAGCCAGATTATCGACAGCACCAAACTGAACGCGCGCATTATCGAGGGCCACTACTTCAGTAAGAATGTTCGCGACACCCGCAATTTCTTCATCCAGGGATAAATAGTTTTCCACATACGTGACCGAACTGCTTTCATCTGCCACAATCAATACATGGTTGATCAATGGAGCATCGCCATTATCATGGATAAAAATGGCTTGTACCGGCTCTTCGATCACAACGTTTTTCGGCACATATAAGAATAATCCTCCGTTGACTAATGCCGCATGAAAGGCTGTCAAACGATGCTCATCAACTTTAATCGCATTCGTCATATAAAACTTCTTCACAAGTTCCGGATGTTCGCGAACTGCGGTGAAGAGATCAGTGAAGATGACCCCTTGTTCCTTCAACCGTTCGGATAATTGTAAGTAACTTCTCGTTTGATTGTGCTGTACGTATAAATTGCGGACTTCTTTACCTGTATCAAGTAACGCACGGGCTTTTTCTGGTAATTCATCGAGGGTACGAACGGTTTGATTTTCTACGATAGGTTGTTTAAAATCGGTGAAATTCCACCGATCGATCTTCGTCTTATCTGGTTTGGGTAAAGGTAAGCTCTCGTACAATTTTGCCGCATCAAAACGGAGCTGTTTAAACCATTCTGGTTCTCCGTTTCTTGCCGAAAGATCTTCAATATAACTCTGGTCAATGGGATTTTTTATTTCAATGGTCATTTTCATCCTCCTAACATTTGCGCCTTACGCTTCTTGTTCCACAATGCCGAGTTCTTCTTTGATCCATTCGTAACCTTCTGCCTCGAGACGCTGGGCTAGTTCAGGACCTCCAGATTTCACAATGCGTCCATCGAGCATGACGTGCACATAGTCAGGAGTGATATAGTTCAATAACCGTTGATAGTGGGTGATGATCAAGCAACCGAAATTTTCACCGCGCATCGAGTTGATTCCTTTTGAAACAATTTTTAAGGCGTCAATGTCCAAACCGGAGTCAATTTCATCGAGAATGGCAATTTTCGGTTCGAGCATCATCAATTGCAAGATTTCATTCCGCTTTTTCTCTCCACCAGAGAAGCCTTCATTGACGTAACGTTGCGCCATGTTCAGATCGATATCAAGGAATTCCATCGTTTTATCCATTTTTTTGATGAATTCCATAAGCGGGATTTCATTTCCCTCACCGCGATGGGCATTTATCGAACTACGGAGAAAATCCGATAAAGTTACCCCGCTAATTTCACTCGGGTATTGCATGGCCAGGAATAATCCAGCACGAGAACGTTCGTCAACTTCCATTTCTAACACATCTTCCCCATCGAGAAGGACCGTACCTTTTGTGATTTCATAGCGCGGATGGCCCATGATCGCTTGCGCAAGGGTCGATTTTCCAGCCCCGTTCGGTCCCATGACCGCATGAAACTCACCGGTTTTGACCTCAAGGTTGACACCTTTTAAAATTTCTTTTCCTTCAATTTCAACATGTAAATCTTTTATTGTTAGTGTTGATCCTGCCATTGATTTAACCTCCGTTTTCCTGTTTATTTTAAAATTATTATTATTTTATTCTCATTACAATCTCATAACACAATATTATAATAATTCAAAAGGAATAGCAACAAATCAAATCGCCGGTTGTTTAAACTCGCAAACAAAAACCATTCTTTTTCTCATTTAATGGACAAATGAAAATTCTGACATTGATCATGCTGACGTTTCTATTATAAACCAATTACTTGCAACATGTAAAAGATTTATCTAAAAAATAAATGAGCCGGTTTCAATGTTCCCGTTGTTTCATAACTGAAATCACTTTCAATTTAATTGAAATTGAGATTCCCATTTTTTTCTAATTGCTATCATTTACATTTTTTTAATTGAGAATACCCCATTTTACTCTTTATTTTGCAAAAAAGCTTCCCAATGAAAAAACTGCCGCTAGCGCCACATGTTTTTGCGCCAGGGCAGTTTCACCTCTTTATTCGCTTACCGGAACCACCGCTCCGCCCCATTCCTCAAGAATGAATTGTTGAATCTCTTCTGAGCGAAGTACTTCCACCAGTTTCTTGATTTCTTCCCGATCCTCATCTCCAGCACGTACTGCGATGACGTTGACGTAAGGAGAGTCAGAACCTTCGATGGCGATGCTGTCTTCTAACGGATTGATGCCGGCATCGATTGCGTAATTAGAGTTGATGACAACCGCATCCCCTTCACCATTTAAGTAAATTTGTGGAAGCAATTCCGGTGCGTAATTATATTCGAACTGGAGATTTTTCGGGTTTTCTACGATATCATCCAAAGTGGCGGTCGTTTTATCAATACCATCTTTTAATTTGATCAAACCATGGGATTCAAAAAGGGAAAGGATGCGGCCATGGTCTGGAACACTGTTGCTAATGATGATTGTTGCACCATCTGGCAGCTCATCAAGGCTGCTATATTTTTGTGAGTAAATGCCCATCGGCTCGATATGAATACCACCGGCATTGACGAAGTCATAGCCAAATTCTTCGATCTGGGCTTCTAAATAAGGAATATGCTGGAAATAGTTTGCATCCAGACTCTCATCAGCGAGCGCAGGATTGATCATACCGTAACTGCTAAATGTGACGATCTCCAGTTCAATTCCCTCTTTTTCCAGCAGTGGTTTAGCCTCTTCTAAAATCACCGCATGAGGTTCATTCGTGGCGCCAACGACCAATTCTTTCTTTTCTTGCCCGCCGCCACAAGCACTTACGATAAGTCCGAAGCTTAAAATAATGATGGTCAATAACAGTTTCCGCATTCTTTATTCCTCCTACCTTTTATCTATTTTTTTTGTTAATGTGTCACCGATAAATTGAATGATGAAGACGATCAGTAAAATCACGAGCGTTGCGAACAAAGTAATATCATTTTTGTTACGTAAAAAACCATCTAAATAGGCAAAATCCCCCAGACCACCGGCGCCGATCACCCCGGCAATAGCCGTGCTGCCCAAAAGAGCGATGGCGGTAACAGTGAGTCCGGAAACAATTGCCGGTAATGATTCTGGAATTAACACTTTAAATATAAGAGCGAACGTATTCGCTCCCATGGCCTTCGCCGCCTCAATAACGCCTTTATCCACCTCCCTTAGCCCGATTTCTACCATTCTTGCATAAAAGGGTGCTGTGCCAATGACGAGGGCCGGTAAAGCCGCCTCCTTGCCGATGATACTCCCGACGACCACTTTAGTGATCGGTAATAATAAAACGATGAGTAGCACAAAAGGTATGGAACGAAAAATATTTACAAAGGCAGCGAGCACCCAGTGTACACTATGGACAAACCAACGAAATCGTTTCATATGTCGGGTATTTTCTTCCGCTGTCAAAAACAATAACAGCCCGATTAACAAACCGATTATAAAAACGAACACGAGGGATACCCCGGTCATGTATAAAGTTTCTTTTGTTTTTATCCAGGCTTTCGCCAAATCTACATTAGGAAATAATAATTCAAACATCGTTCATGACCTCCACCCCGACATGGTGTGCTTGTAAAAACGCAAGTGCTTCCTGAATGTTTTGATCTTCACCGTCGAGATGAATGATCAATGTGCCGTAGGAACCTGCTTGCGTCTGGGAAATATTTCCTTCCAGGATGTTAACAGTAACCGGTACTGAACGGATCATTTTCTCAATGATCGGTTGTTCCGCAACTTCTCCCGCGAAAATGCAACGAATGATTTTGCCGGTGGCATATTTTTTCAAGAGATGGGCGATGGCAGGTTCTGGATCGGGAGTTTTCAAGGCTTGGCCGATAAAGCGTTTCGTAATTTCTTGTTGTGGATTTTTGAAAATCTCCATAACCGGACCGCTCTCGACGATCTTTCCACCGTCCATGACCGCTACGCGATGACAGATCTTGCGAACCACGTGCATCTCATGGGTGATGATCACGATCGTTAAACCAAATTCCCGGTTGATCTTCGCCAAGAGTTCTAAAATCGCATCCGTTGTTTCCGGGTCGAGGGCCGACGTTGCCTCATCACAAAGCAATACTTTCGGTTGATTGGCCAGGGCACGCGCGATTCCTACGCGTTGTTTCTGACCACCGCTCAATTCGGACGGATAACTATTTTCCTTTCCCTTCAGCCCGACCAATTCAATCAACTCATCCACCCGTCTTAACCGTTCTTTACGCGGAACACCGGCAATTTCCAGAGGAAAGGCGATGTTCTCACGGACGGTACGGGACCAGAGCAAATTAAAATGCTGGAAAATCATCCCGATATTCTGCCGTACCTTGCGCAATTTTTTCCCGGAGATCGCCGTAATGTTTTCCCCATCGACGTAAATCGTGCCAGAGGTTGGTTTTTCCAAACCATTGATCGTGCGAATTAAAGTGCTTTTACCAGCACCGCTATAACCGATAACGCCGAAGATTTCACCTTTATCGATTTGTAGACTTACATCGTCCACAGCTTTGACAGGGCCGGACTTCGTCTGAAAAACTTTTGTTACATGATCCAGGTTGATCATGCGGCCCCTCCTTTCATCGCTTCCACTTTCTTTTCTCTTTACATGCTTGTGTATATCCTTCCCTGCGGGAACGGATCGGCATTCTTCATTTATTCTATTAGTGATTTAATTTTTCACAGAATTATCAGTTAATAACTTTAATGTATTAAAATCTCTTGGTCTGCGTAAAGAGCGGATGTTGGCATCCGTTCATAAAAAAAGCCTTTCTACAAGATAAGTAGAAAGGCATGCTTCTTCCAGCATAATCCTTTCCCTTATCTCTCAAAGTGTTAGCGAGAACACTTTGTGTGATTTGGCACCATTTCAATGCGCAATGCATTGACGGTTGCCGGGCTTCATTGGGCACATCCCTCCGCCTCTCTTGATAAGAGAAAGCACACATTCGTATTTAATTGTCGGGAACCGGTGATTCGGCTTTCGCAAGTTACAGAACCGGTAGGTACTCCATTAAAAAAGCCTTTCTACAAGATAAGTAGAAAGGCATGCTTTTCCAGCAACAGTCCTTTCTCTTATCTCTCAAAGTGTTAACAGGGAACACTTTGTGTGATTTAGCACCATTTCAATGCGCAATGCATTGACGGTTGCCGGGCTTCATTGGGCACATCCCTCCACCACTCTTGATAAGAGAAACGATAAACGTTCTTGAATATTCAATTATTATGGCTCTTATTGTATCACCCTCATTTTTTAGTGTCAACAAAAAATAACACGGGTGGATGATTTTTCTTGCCAATATTTCAAGATGTGAGCGGTTCTCCTTGTTTTTGTTCTCTCTAATCTTCTTGTTTTATTCGTCATGGTACTCTTTTAATCTTTCATAAAGATAAGGGACGGAGTGAAACGCATAAATTTTTTCAGCGATCTTGCCCCGGTCAAATATGAGTAAGCAAGGTACACTCTCAATTTGAAATTGCTGCGCCAATTCCGGAGCAAAATTTAAATTTATTTTACCGAAAGAAAGTTCAGGTAATAGTTCTTTTATTACATGAAGCATTCTTTCTGCCAGCTGGCACGTTCCGCAAAAAGGGGTGTATATAAAGAACGCGCCCTTATCCCCATTTTCCAGGCGTTTCGTGAAGTCATTTTGCGTCCATTCTTCCAAACAGCTTGCCTCCTATAAAAATTTTGCATGGACGGATATATTGGCTCGGAGTAAAACCGACGCCAGATGCGCATAAGGAGCGGCAGCAACTTCCCGATACATTTTATCAATATAAATATGTTTTGCCTCGGGAAACTCCCGCCTGAACATTTTGCGCAATTTTTCTCCCGATTCATCGGCATCAACCAGGATATACACTTCTTCACCATAAAGTTCTTCTAACAATTCATCCATTCGTTCGATGCCGATCGTCCCGTACGTACAAATCACTTCCACGGGTTCATTGATGATCTGCAAGATCTTCTTTTTATCAGTTGTACCCTCGACAATAATCACTTTTTCCATTCGTATTCATCCCACCTGTTTTAATGATTCCAGTACCGGAATGAACCGGACCGTTAAAATAAGCAAAAAATCCTCAGTAAACATCGCTCCCCTGTTTGTGTGATTCAGGTGGGTCTCAGCCATCATTTTAAAAATAAGGACGCTTGCCTGTAGCGTCCCGTTTATTATTCGTCTTGCAACATCGCTTCATATTGCTCTGCTGTCAATAACTTGTCTACCTCACTTAAGTCACTGGCCTCTAATACGATCATCCAAGCTTCTTCATAAGGGGATTCATTGACCAGCTCTGGACTATCTTCCAGCGCTTCATTCACCTCAACTACTTTTCCACTGACAGGAGCATATAACTCAGATACCGTTTTTACCGACTCCACGCTACCAAACGGTTCATTGGCAGCAAGTTCCGTTCCCACTTCCGGCAACTCGACGAAAACGATATCCCCTAATTCTTCCTGGGCAAAATCAGTAATACCGATCCGGACTAGGTTCCCTTCCACTTTCACCCACTCATGCTCTTCTGAATAACGTAATTCCTTTGGAATGTTCATCAGCAATCCTCCCATACTTTTATAAACATTGTATACAAAAAATTCTTCTTTAAACAGTTGTTAACCCCAAGTTTCCTCGAACAATTCTTCGTTAAATCCGACCGTCACTTTTTCACCGTCGGTGATGATGGGGCGTTTCAAGAGCATCCCATCGGAAGCGAGAATAGCGAGTAATTCCTCTTCCGGGGCGGTTTTCACTTTATCTTTCAAACCGAGTTCCCGATACTTTCGACCGCTCGTGTTAAAGAACTTTTTTAACTCCAGTCCGCTTTTTTCATACAGATCTTCCAATTCCTCGCGAGAAGGAGGATTTTCCACAATATGTACCGCTTCATAGTCGATACCTTTTTCATCGAGCCACTTTTTCGCTTTCCTGCACGTACCGCACTGTGGATACCAGTAAAATTTGAGTGCCATCGAATCACCATCCTTACAACATTTCAACCGTATTATACCACCTTCAATACGAAAAACATATCAGGACGATTTTTCAGAATCATGGAAAACCACCGTCCCGGATTCCGGGAGACGGTGGTTTTCTCTTTAGACGATATACTTTTCGCTCGCGATAATATTCTCCGCGGCTTCCCGCTTTTTCGGGATAACGTTCACAGGTGTATGGCGGGTGAGCTTGCGTAATACTGAAAGCATCATCCGTAAGGTATCCCCTTCGTGGAGAGCGATCAAGGTTTCTTTTGCATCCTGTTCGATCTTGTTAAAGGCTTCCTGACAGAAAATTTCTGTATACAGTAGCTTTTGTTTCGCCTTGTCCAGACCGTCCCGCTTGATCGCCTTTTCCGTTCTCAAAACCGCCGATTCCATCGCGTAGACGTTGGATACGATATCTGCGAAGTTCACGAGTATTTCTTGTTCGTGTTCTAATTTTTGACCGTATTTTTGTGCCGCCAATCCCGCAACTAGAAGCGCGATTTTCTTGGCATTGTTGACGAGATACTTTTGCAAGGCGAGGGGTTCATTCCCCGGCTCTTCCGGCATGAACATCATCAGTTCTTCTTGCAGACCCTGGGCTTTCTCCAGAAGCGGAAGCTCACCTTTCATCGCCTTCCGCAGGAATGTGCTCGGAACGAGGAGACGGTTGATCTCGTTCGTCCCTTCAAAAATCCGGTTGATGCGGGAGTCGCGATAAGCCCGCTCGATTTCATATTCCTGCATGTAACCATAGCCACCGTGGATTTGTACCCCTTCATCAACGACATGGTCAAGCACTTCGGTCGCGAACACTTTGTTGAGGGAGCATTCAATGGCGTATTCGCGAATCGATTTGGCGACTTCTTTGCCATCTTTCGCTTCTTCCGGTGAAAGTTTGCTCATACGCTCATCGAAGAGTCCGACCGTGCGGTATACCGAACTTTCAGCGGCATAGATTTCCGCGGCCAGTGTACCGATTTTTTCTTTTGTCAAATTAAAGTCAGCGATCGCCCGATTAAATTGTTTCCGCTCTTTCGCGTATTTTACCGTGATATCCAGCGCATTCTTTGCGCCACCGACCGCGCCGACTCCCAATTTATAACGACCGATATTCAAAATATTGAAGGCGATGACATGCCCTCTGCCGATTTCGCCAAGAACATTTTCTACCGGAACGGGTACATCTTCCAAAATCAATGTGCGGGTGGAAGAACTTTTAATTCCCATTTTCACTTCTTCTTGACCGGTGGAAACTCCCGGAAAATCTCGTTCAACGATGAAGGCTGTGAACTTTTCACCATCTACTTTTGCATAGACGATGAACACATCGGCAAAACCAGCATTCGTGATCCATTGTTTTTCCCCGTTTAAAATATAGTGGGTACCTGCTTCATTCAGTTTGGCCGTTGTTTTTGCGCTGAGAGCGTCGGACCCGGAACCGGGTTCTGTCAGGGCGTAGGCCGCGATCTTTTCCCCGGTTGCGAGTGCCGGTAAATATTTTTTCTTCTGTTCTTCCGTACCGAAAAGTACGATCGGCAGAGAACCGATTCCGACATGGGCGCCATGGGTGATAGAAAATCCACCGGCACGGGACATTTTTTCCCCGATCAAAGCCGAGCTAACCTTATCGAGCCCCAGGCCACCGTACTCTTCCGGAATATCCACGCTCAAAAGCCCCAGTTCACCAGCTTTTCGCAACAGTTCGACACTATATTCAAACTCATGGTTTTCCAGTTTTTCTACCAGCGGAAGCACTTCTTGCGCGACGAAATCCTCCGTTGTTTTGGCGATCATTTGATGTTCTTCCGTAAAGTCTTCCGGAGTGAAAACTTGCTCCGGACGAATCTCTTCGATCAGGAACGCTCCACCTTTTACGACATTTTCCAGAGCATGTGTCATATTTTTCTCCTCCTTTTTCCCTTTGTTCGTGATTATTGTGGTAATAATTCAAAGACCCCGGCAGCACCCATACCGCCACCGATACACATCGTAACCAGACCAAACTGTACATTGCGCCGTTTCATTTCATAGAGTAAAGTCAATGTTAATTTAGCCCCGGTCGCGCCAAGCGGATGCCCGAGAGCGATCGCGCCACCGTTTACATTCACGATTTCCTCGTTGAAGCCTAATTCGCGAATAACCTGGATTGATTGCGAAGCAAAGGCCTCATTCAGCTCAATCAAACCGATATCCTGAAGCTCTAAACCGGCAAGTTCCAGAGCTTTTGGTACCGCCACGACCGGACCGATTCCCATGATTTCCGGTGGCACTCCACCGACGGCAAAGGAACGGAATTTTGCCAGCGGTTTTAATCCCTCT